>DATGOL010000049.1:0-13162 GCA_035306065.1 Gemmatimonadales bacterium
TCGGCAGACCATTGCCGGCTCCATCTCCTACCGGCGGTACGGCCCCGTTGCGCGGCTGGTGATGCGGTGGATCAGCTGGCGCGAAGGCGGCCCGACGGACACCTCCCGCGACCATGAACTCACCGACTGGCAGCAGGTGGAGCGGCTGGTTGACGACTTCACGGAGCTGCCGGGGCTCCGGAACGGACGTTCGGTAACAGCTACGCTCGAAGCTCGCGCGAACGCCATTCCCATGATGGCCCGGGCGCGAGCGACGTTGAGCGAGGCGTCCTGGCAGGAGGGGTCGTCGCTGCCGGCATAACAGGCCACATAAGGCGAGCAGAGCGTATGCAGCGATGATACAGGACGTATAAGTCCTTTTACCGTGCGTTGCATCCGGCGCGCTGACGCAGTATATTACCGGCCATAGAAGGCCTGTTCAGTGCTATTGCCGGCATTACAGGACTTATAGGTCGTACACAGCACTGCCCGTGAATCGCGCCATGGCTCGCATCTCCCCCACACTCACCACCGGCGAAATCCTCCGCGAACTGGGCCACCGGCTGCGCGCCTACCGCCTGCAGCAGAACCAGACGCTGGAGCACATCGCCGAGCAGGCGGGAGTGTCCTATCGCACCGCCCAGCGGGCGGAAGCGGGCGAGAACCCCACTCTGTCCACCGTCGTGAAACTACTCCGTGCACTTGGCCGGCTGGACGCCCTGGAGAACTTCATGCCGCAGCCGCTCGTGTCCCCACTCGAGATGGTGAAGCTTGCGGGGAAGGTTCGTGAGCGGGCAACCGGCTCTCGCGGCGGTTCAGCTGGCAACGACGGCGATCGCACTGCCAATGACTGACCCAGACACGCAGGCCCGGCCGGACAGTCGGCGCACCTCCTCGAGAGGAGCCGTCGCCACCGTGATGCTGTGGGGCCGCGAGGTTGGTGCCGTTGCCGAAGACCCCGCCTCCGGGGCGGTACTGTTCGAGTACGCCGAGTCGTTCAGGCAGTCGGGGCTGGAGATCTCGCCCATACACCTGCCGCTTTCCAGGCGCGGCCCGCTTCGCTTCCCCGAGCTTGCACGCTCGGCAGAGTTCCAGGGATTGCCGGGTGTGCTCGCCGACTCCCTGCCTGACGCGTTCGGCAACGCCATCATCAGGCGTTACTTCGAGCAGCGCGGCACGCCGGCACACTCGTTGAGCCCCGTGCAGAAGCTGCTCTACATGGGCCAGCGTGCGATGGGCGCACTGGAGTATCACCCACCCCTCCAGGGCACTCGAAGCGCAGCAACGGACGAAGCGCTTGCCATCGCGGCGCTCGTTGAGCAGGCCCGTCACGTTGTGGAGGGCGACACCACTGTAGCCATTCCGGAGATGATGCAGATCGGCGCGTCTGCCGGAGGTGCCCGCGCCAAGGCGCTCGTGCTCTGCAACAGCGACAGGTCGCGTGTGCGATCGGGCTTCGCGTCACCGGAGCCTGACGAGCAGCACTGGATGATCAAGTTCGATGGCGTAACCGCCGGTGCCGGCGGACACGATATGGTGCGCGAATTCCACCCGACGCCGTGGGGTCGTATCGAGTACGCCTACTATCGAATGGCGCTCCGGGCGGGGCTGGAGATGTTCGAGTGCGCCCTGCTTCATGAACGTGACTATGCACACTTCATGACGCAGCGTTTCGATCGGGTGAACGGTACGCGGCTGCACATGCACAGCCTGGGCGGAATGCAGCATGCCGATTACAACGTGAGGCAGGTGCTGTCCTACGAGGAGTATTTCCGCACCATCCGCGCCCTCGGACTCGGGCAGCCTGCGCTGGAGCAGGCGTATCGCCGAATGGTGTTCAACGTGCTGGCGCGCAACCAGGACGACCACGTAAAGAACTTCGCGTTCCTCATGAACCCGAAGGGCGAGTGGCGCCTGGCACCGGCCTACGACGTTACGTGGGCAGTGGGTGGCTTATGGGCGCACACCCACCAGATGACTGTCGCCGGCAAGGACGACAACTTTACCCGAGCCGACCTGCTGCGCGTCGGTGAGGCGTTCGACGTCAGGCAGGACGGCGCAGCAATCCTGGAGGAAGTGGCCGAAGCGGTGCAGAGCTGGCCGGCAGAGGCCGCAAGCGTGGGCCTTTCGCGCAGGGAGATCGAGATGGTGGAAACTACGCTCGAGGCTCGCCGCGCGTCGCTGTGAGGTGCCGCAAACTGCCGCTGCCTCTGGCGTACTCACCGCGAATACTGTAACTATCCGGCTCGCGCTGATTCGGGCCGCTTCCTTGTAACCTCGCTTGCCGACGCCGGCCCTGGGGACATCTGCACACCACTGAGCACTGTGGCTCGGCGCGCATCCATCCGGACGTTGACCTGTTCCGCCCGGGGGATGCCTGAACGTCTGCGCGGTTGATGAGATGCCCCTGCCCACCGGCCGGAAGCCGGAGGAGTGAAGCATGGCCCGCGTACCAGATGTATCTCCCGTCGCCACCGGTGATGGGAACCCTGCCGGAACACGTAAAAAGGGTGTTGCCGATGGCAGGCAGCAGCGGAGCAACGACCGCCCGCTACCCGTACTCATTTTCGGAGCTGACCTCACCGCACTCGGCGTGCTTCGCGCGCTGAGTCTCAATGGGGTTGAGTGCTATGTGGCTGATGACACCGGCGACCTGATCACGCGGTCGCGCTGGTATCGTCCCGCCGAGAAGCTCATTTCGATAACCTCGAGCAGTGAGGAGCTCTCGCGGTACCTCACGAGCCTCGAGCTGCCAGGTGCAGTGCTGATCGCATGCAATGATGGATGGGCACCTGTCGTGGCGGGTGTGTCGGAGGAGCTCCGCAAGCGGTTCCCCGTATGTGCACCGCCGCGCGCCACCGTTGAGAAGCTCACGGACAAGGATCTTTTCGGAGCGCTCGTGAGGCGCCTGGAGATTCCGCACCCGGCAACGATGGACATCAGCAGCGTGGCCGACCTGGACAACCTTTCGGACCAGCAGCTGGCAGACGGATTCCTGAAGCCCACGAACTCCGTGCTGCATCGCCGGCACTTCATCACCAAGGGATCGTTCGTCCGGTCGCGTGAGGCAGCCCGACAGCGCGTGAAGGAGGCCGCGGCACTGGGAATTGACTTCGTGTTCCAGGAGTGGATTCCCGGGCCGCACTCGAGGTCCATACTTATTGACGGTGTAATCGACAGGCACGGAGAGATTCACGCGCTCACCTCACGCCGACGCGTGCGTCAGTATCCTCCGCGACTTGGGACCACTGCGTCGTCTGTCGGCATCCCATTGGAGGAAGTGGCCGAGGCGGTGGATTCAGTGAGGCGTCTGCTGGCAGACATCTCGTATCGCGGCTTCTTCAACATCGAGTTCAAGTACGACGAGCGCGATGGGCACTACAAGATCATCGAATTCAACCCGCGTCCCTGCTACTACACGGGTACCCTTGCGAGCGGCGGAGTGAACCTGCCATGGCTGGCGTACCATGAAGCGCAGGAGCTGCCGTTGCCGAAAACCGGTGTGTACCCGGTGGGTCGTTATGCGCTCTACGAGTTCGGCGACGGCATGGAGATCGTGCGCTCTCTCAGGTCACTGAAAGTGCCGGAGGGGAAGGTTGTGCGAACGTGGCTCACGGGAGATCGAGCGCTGTTCTGGTGGCGTGACCCGATGCCGACCGTAGGCAGCCTGTGGTCGGCTTTCGGGCGTCGAGTGCGCAGGGTACGCGAGCGATCCGCGCGGGCGAGAGAGACGGAACGGGCAGAGAGCCCTCACACCCGAATCCGCCAGGCAGCTCCGCCGCCCCCTAACCCTTAACCCCTAATCCCTCTCTAACGCTGTCCGCCAGCGCTTCATGAAAAGCATCCAGCTCCACACTGCCCATTGCAGTGGACAGCGAGCCAACTCCGGCCGCACTCAGCAGTATCCCGCGCTCACGGAGTGAATCGTACAGGCGGCGCTGACGCAACTTCACTGCAGGGTCTTCGATGCATGCATGCCAGTACTGCCGGTAGTCGCTGAACCTGCGGTCCGTCATGTGGATGCCGAACAGTGAACCGATACCGCTGGTGTGCGCCGGTGCGCCGACGTTCGCGAATAGTGCGTCCGCGCGCGCGCGGAGGGATTCACCCATCTGGTTGATGCGCTGAATCTCGCTCTCTGTAAGCGCGTTCATTGCTGCCAGGCCGGCGGCCACGGTGAGCGGGTTCGCGTTGAAAGTACCCGCGTTCGGCACCAGGGCCCTGCCGCGACTTCCATCGAAGGCGCGCATCACGTCGCGCGGACCCACGAGTGCTCCCACGGGCAGACCGCCGCCTATCGTCTTGCCCAGCGTGGTGATGTCTGCGTCAAATCCGTACAGCGCCTGCGCACCGCCGTAGTCCAGCCGGAACGTCACCACTTCATCGGAGATCAGAAGTATCCCGAACTCACGCGTGAGGCGGCGGACTGCTTGCACCCACTCTCGGTGTGCCGGAGTTACGCCAATGCGACTTGGCAGAATGTCGATCACCACGCCGGCCAACTCGCTGGCGTGTGCAGTGATGACAAGTTCCGCCGCCTCGATGTCGTTGAACGGCAGTACGATCACGCTGTCCAGCAGTCCCGCGGGGGTTCCGCCCGTGTGCGGCACCGTGTTGGGTGCCTGATCGCTGCCCCAGTTGTCGGGGGTGGACTCCAGGCTGAGTTCTGCACCGTCTGCACATCCGTGATACAGCCCCTCGAACTTCACTACCTTCGGTCGTCCGGTGAGCGCGCGGGCAACCTTCACCGCAAGCAGCACTGCCTCACTACCCGAGTTCACGAAACGGGCATGCTCCGCGCCCGGAATCCTGCTGCACAGCAATTCAGCCAGTTCGATCTGGTTCTCAACCGGCAGCGAGAATGCAGTTCCCCGACGCGCCTGATCCGTGATGGCACTGACGATTGCAGGGTGCGCGTGACCGTGAATGAGCGACGAGGCGTTGTTGTAGAAGTCCAGGTAGCGATTGCCGTCAACGTCGGTAACCGTGCTCCCGCTTCCTTCGCGCGCGTATATGGGGTGCGGGCTGGTCTGGTGAACTGCGCGTGAGGTGCCGCCCGGCATTACGCGGAGTGCGGCGTCATGCAGTTCGGCTGAGCGTGAGGTTGTGGTGGTGCCGGCGGTTGAACTGGAAACCGTGCCGAACGATCCCGGCATCGTGAGAACTGGAGCCGGGGGGGCGGAGGCGGCGTCTGTAGCGATCTGCATTGCTGCTCCTGCGGCGGCGGCCCGGGCTCCGTGTGTGTCATAACTACGCACGCTGGAGCCGATATCCGGAACCGACAGCCGATACTCATATGGCAGTTGTGTCTGTTGGTGACCGAGCGCCCGGCCCCCTCGCGGAACAGAATACATCGTTTTCCGTCGAACGGCTACTTCAGGCTGTGACATCGAGGTCGGATCGGGGTGTCCTTGTGGACAAACGGTTCCCGACGTAACATGAAAGCGACGGATATCGGTCGCGCTTCTCGCGAGCGATATGGAGGGGCCGGCGCGGGTCTCTGCTTCAGGTAGTGATGGACCCTGCCGCAGGAGAATTGCCCATGATCGCCCGGCCACATGAGGGCGTCGGCGCTGCAGACCGCTTCAAGCTGCTCAGGCGAGAGCAGCTGGACCATATCGAGCCCCTCAAGCGCCTGCCCGGCAGCTATGTAGAGGCCATCCGCGCGGTCTCGCACGTACTGCCGTTTGCAGTGAACAGCTACGTGGTAAACGAGCTGATCGACTGGTCCCGTGTACCAGACGACCCGATCTTTCAGCTCACCTTCCCGCAGCGCGAGATGCTCAGGCCGGCGGACTTCGACCGCATCTACAGCCTCGTTCGGGCAAATGCGTCACGGGAAGAGATCCAGGCCGTGGCTCACGAGATTCAGTTTTCCATGAATCCGCACCCGGCTGGCCAGTCCACGCTCAACGTGCCGGTTCAGGGTGGTGGTGCGCTTGCCGGCGTGCAGCACAAGTACCGCGAAACCGCGTTGTTCTTCCCGAGCCAGGGGCAGACGTGCCTTTCGTACTGCACCTATTGCTTCCGCTGGCCGCAGTTCGTGGGACTGGATGACCTGAAGTTCGCTGCCCGGGAGGCCGACGGTCTGGTGGCCTACCTGATGTCGCACAAGAGCGTGAACAACGTGCTGGTTACCGGCGGCGACCCGCTGGTGATGCGCACGCCGATACTCAGGCGCTACCTCGAGCCGCTGCTTGCACCCGGCCTCGAGCACGTGGACGCCATTCGCATCGGCACCAAGTCACTCGCGTTCTGGCCCAGCCGATTCCTTACCGATCCGGATGCAGACGACCTGCTGCGTCTCTTCGAGCAGATAGTGAAGTCGGGCAGGCACCTGGCGTTCATGGCGCACTTCAGCCATCCGCGTGAACTGGAGACGGACAAGGCGCGCGAGGCGCTGACCCGCATCCTTGCCACCGGTGCCGTGGTGCGTACCCAGGCACCGCTCATTCGCCGCATCAATGACGACGCAGACACCTGGACTCGCATGTGGAGCGAGCAGGTTCGACTCGGCGCAGTACCCTACTACATGTTCGTGGAGCGCGACACGGGACCTCGCAACTACTTCGAGGTGCCACTCGCGCGAGGCTGGGAGATTTTCCGCGATGCCTATGCGCGCGTGTCCGGCCTGGCCCGCACGGCGCGTGGCCCGTCCATGAGCCACACTGCCGGCAAGGTGGTGGTAGACGGCGTGTGTGAGGTGGCGGGCGAGAAGGTGTTTGCACTACGCTTTCTTCAGGCCCGCAATCCCGAGTGGGTGGGTCGCCCGTTCTTTGCTCAGTACGACCCGAACGCCACCTGGCTGGATCACCTGCGCCCTGCCTTTGGTGAAGAAGAGTTCTTCTTTGCCGAGGGAATGCGGGAGATCCAGGCTGACCACGCGCTGGAGCACCTGCATCCGCGTTCGGACACTCAGCTGCCGGTGCCGTTGAGCCGGGAGCCGGCGGTGGTGGGCAGCTATTCACCGCTGGCCGCCCGGAAATCGCGTGCGACGGAGGGATCTACGTATACTCCGGGGTAGAGCGGGTGCAGTAGTATCCCGAACGAGTCTCCCCACGACAGGCGGGCCAGGAAATCAAGTCGATCACGCTGAAGCTGGACCTGCGCCCGCCGCTGCTGAAGCGGACCATTGCATGGATTGCCGCTGCCGCAGCCCTCATGCTCTTTGGCACGTGGGTTTTTTCGGCGCTGTATGCCGCCATGCCGGGCAGCTGGAACGACGCGCCCCCGTTGCTTCACGTGCTGGTCCATTTCAACCTGGGCGCGGAGAACGTAATCGCCGCCTGGTTTTCATCCATGCTCCTGCTGCTGGTCGCAGGCGCGTCAATGACGGCCTTTGCCGTGGATGCCACCTCGCGGCATTCCCGAACTCTGCTCCATGCAGGCTGGGTTGTGCTTGCAGTGCTGTTCCTCGGGTTGTCCCTTGACGAGCTGGGCTCCCTCCATGAGCGGGCAAGCACCATAACGCGAGGGCCCGACGAGGTGGTGGTCGGCTGGTATGCGCTCATGGCCCTGCTCTGGTCCGTGCTGTTGTTCATGGCAGCATTCGGCCTGCTGCACGTGAGGCGCGTGCGCGCTGCGCCCATCCTGATGGTCGCAGGCGTTCTCTGCTTTGCGAGCATCCCCTTCCAGGAGAAGATCGAGATTTTCGCCTACCGGGCGGTTGGCGCAGGATGGCAGCGTCCGCACGGCTGGCTGCTGCTGGAAGAGGGCACGGAGCTGGCTGGCTCACTCTTCTTCCTCGCCTCGGCGCTCACCTATGCAACCGCGATGCTTGCGAAGCGAAGCGAGGCGGGGGGCGTGCTGGTGCTTCGACTTCCGCTTGTGCGATCGTTGTTGGCTGCGTGCATCCTGCTCGCACTTGGTGGTGCAGGCATGATCGCCTCACGACAGCTCTTCGGGAGCACGCCCGTGGCCAACGGCCATGGGATGCCCGTGAACTGGTTTCCCGCGGCGCTCGCTTTCGCTGCTGCGGCATTTGCGCTGTGCGCGGAGCGTGCCCGGGGCCTGCCGGCAGCGCGTTCGGTTGTCGTTATGCAGCTGGTTGCTTCCGCCTTTGCGGGTGCGAACCTGTACGGCTGGCAGTTCATCGCTGCGCCGTCCCTGTTCCTCCGGGTGGTTCTGACGGCCGCGCTCACGGTGGGCGTGGGCATGGCAGGCATGCAGCTTTTTCGGCGCGTGCAGGGTGTGCCGAATCGCCTTGGCATAGTTGCGTGGGCGGTCCTTCTCCTTTGGGGAATGGTTAGCCTGAAGAGCTCGCTTGTGGCTCCGCTCCTGTATGCGTCCAGCTCCGCCCTCCTCCTCGTACTGCTGAGTGATGCTGCCGCGACCCCTGCGGAGCCGACGGCATCCGGGCGAGACAACTCTCGGGGCACCGAGGCATCTCCGCAGGCTGTGGAGCCTGCTGCACATTCTTGACAGTTCCTTAGTGGGCTGGTAGCGTAGCGCGTTCAAGTCAGGTGCTTGAGCGCGTGTAGTTCCCTTTCTTCCAACCGAGGAGCGAACTGATGCAGAGAGCTGGAACGATCACCACGCTTGGCCTCACGCTCGTTCTCGCTGCGTGCGCAGATGCCACTTCACCGCCGCCCGAGTTGGCGCCGCCGAGCACTCGTGCGGCAGGCCAGCAGGCTCGCTCGAGCTACATCGTCACGTTCAACGATGGCGTCACCAACGTGCCGGGCTTTGCCAGGCAGCTCGCAGCCGCAAATGGCGGCGACCTGACGTTCACCTACGAGCATGCAATGCGTGGCTTCGCCGCGCTGCTCCCGCCGGCCGCCATCAGCGGCCTGTTGCGCCATCCAATGATTGCGAGCATCGAGCCCGACGGGATCGTTGCGGCCAGCACCACGCAGCTCAATGCAACGTGGGGGCTCGATCGCCTCGATCAGCGCGACCGGCCGCTGAATGGAACATATGTGTACAATGCTGATGGTTCGGGCGTTACCGCGTATATTCTGGACACGGGAATCAGACCTGGACACGTGGACTTCGGCGGCCGTGTGTCGTCAGGGTTCACCGCCGTGAACGACGGTCGCGGCACCACTGACTGCAACGGGCACGGAACGCATGTGGCTGGCACCGTGGGCGGCGCAACCTGGGGTGTGGCCAAGAATGCACAACTGGTTGCAGTACGTGTTCTGGACTGCCGTGGCAATGGTACCACGTCCGGCGTTATCGCCGGCGTGGACTGGGTTACCGCGAATCACGCTTCTCCCGCGGTTGCCAACATGTCGCTCGGAGGCGGCGCCAGCTCAGCACTCGACGCCGCGGTCGCGGGCGCCATCTCGTCAGGCGTGACCTTCGTAGTTGCCGCCGGCAACAGCGGCGCCAACGCCTGCAACTATTCCCCGGCCCGCACGCCGGCAGCGATTACGGTTGGCGCAACCACCAGCTCGGACGCCAGGGCATCGTATTCCAACTATGGAAACTGCCTGGACATCTTTGCGCCGGGCAGCTCAATAACCTCGGCATGGTACAACAACAACTCGGCCACGAAGACGATCAGCGGAACATCCATGGCCTCGCCTCACGTGGCCGGTGCCGCAGCCCTTTATCTTCAGCTGAATCCGGGTGCAAGCCCGTCTGCCGTGGGCAATGCCCTCACGAGCAATGCCAGCCCGGGCAAGGTTACGTCACCCGGTTCTGGCTCGCCCAACCTTCTGCTGTATACCGGATTCATCGGCAATGGCGGAGGCGGGCCTTCGAACAATCCTCCCACTGCGTCGTTCTCGTTCAGCTGCTCCGGCCTCGGCTGCACCTTCAACGGCTCCGCGTCAGGTGACAGTGACGGTTCCATCGAAAGCTATGAATGGGATTTCGGAGACGGCAACAGCGGCACCGGAGTAGCCGCAAGCCACACGTACGCAAGCGGAGGCAGCTACACGGTCAAGCTGTCAGTTACTGATAACGACGGGGCGACCGACAGTCAGTCCCGGTCGGTATCCGTGACGTCACCGGGTGGCAGTGACATTTCCCTCTCGGTCTCCGCCAGCAAGACGCGCGGCGTGAACAGCGCCCACCTGTCGTGGAGCGGGGCGTCTTCGTCCGTAGACGTGTTCAACGGAACCACGAAGCTCGCTACGGTATCCGGCAGCAGCTACGTACACGAAATTGGCAGGGGCGGCGGCAGCGTTACGTACAGGGTGTGCAACGCGGGTACGTCAACCTGCTCGAATTCCGTTACGGTGAACTACTAGTACCAGGTAGTGATATACGGGAGCGCCCGTTGGTGCTCCCGTATATCACTCACCTTGGACCTTTAACAGGTTGGTACACTGACCTCTGCCTGGCTGCCGTGCCAATGCACTGATGCTGACGGCCGCACTGCCTGGCCCCGTCAAGCACGTCGAACTCGGCTGAAGGTGGCAGGAGGTTTCTCGCCATCGCTGGCCTGCTTCTCAGAGTGTACTTCCTCCTGATCATAGCGATGGCGTGGGTACCGAGCTTCCTGGTAGAAAGTTGCGAGGTGCACTGACTGGCAGCGCAGCACGTCGAACGACAAACGCCCCGTGGCTCAGTCGCCACACTGAGCATCCCTCGGATTCGCGGCCCTGGGCGCGACATCGCCGAGAGGTCGGGACTGGGAGGCGACGCTCCGGGTATGCGCGAAGGCGCGCGGCCAGAATGGCGTTGCGGCACGAGTCCGAGTTCGCGGTTGATGCGTTCGCGCAGGGCGCGCTCCACTCGACGCTCAACTTCTCCCACAGCTCAACCCGGCCTGCCACTCCTCCTTGTTGCCCACCAGATCCCGGAGTACCGTGGGTTTTCCCCGCCTCCCGTGTCCTACAGGCAGACCCGCGACCGGAGACCCATGCCCAGCCGCCCCAGCGAAGATGAGATTCGCCGCATCTATGGCGAAACGATAGACCCGCTCTTCGGGTTCGTCGTTCGGCGCTGCGACGGAGATCGCGATCTCGCAGAGGACATCACGCAGGAGACCTGGCTGCGCGCCGTCCGTGACTGGCGCGCCAACGGAGTGCCCGAGCGTCCACTCGCCTGGCTGAGCACCGTGGCCGCACGCCTCATCTCGAATCACCGTCGTCACAAACCGTCGGAGTCGCTGAACGAGACCGTGAGCGGCGGATCGCAGGCCCCCGATCAGGCGGCGGAGATGGAGCGGGAAGGGAGGAGGTCTCTCGTCACGCGGGCGATGGCGCGGCTACCCCGGGCGCAGCTGAACCTCCTTCAGGCGTTCCACTTCGAGCGACGACCCATCGCCGAGATCGCCCGAACCCACGAACTGACCGAGCGGGGAGTGGAAGGCAGGCTACGTCGCGCAAGGCAGCGTCTCCGCAAGATCATCGAGTCGGATCCTGAAACGAAGGAGTATGAACCATGAGAGACAGCGTCAATCACCTCCCGTCCGCGGAGTTTCGTGACTACCTGGAGGACGAGGTAGTGCGCGCATTCCGCAGGGACCGCCGCTCAGGCAGCTTGCGCGCACTCGGTGTCGTGCTTCTCTCGATAGCACTCGGCTCCAGTGCCGGCATTGCCGCGGCACAGATCAGAGACGGTGCACGACGCGATTCGCTTCTCCAGGCCGCAATGGCCGAGCTGTCGCTGTCGGCGCTTCGACTGGACCTGGCGCGAACTGTAGCGGCGGACATCTCCAGCAAGGTTGCCATTGGTCTCCTCTCGCACGTGGTGGCATCGGACGCCGAGGCGGATCTTCGTGCGGCAGAAGCGGAGGCGATGCACGCGAAGGCTAACGTGGACGAGATCCGCGCATCCTCGCAGCCACCGCGCAACGAACTGAATGCACCTCTCGTGGACGGTCGGGACTTCGTGCTGGAGCGCATCCGCTACGACCTGCTTGGTGCCCAGCAGCGTCTCACTGCAGCCGAGCGTGCGCTTGACGAGATGACGCGTCGCGTCCGCATAGGCGCTGATTCGGAAATGGCGCGCCTGGCGATTGAGCATGAAGCCACGCGTGCACGCGCAGCGCTGGGTGTCCTGGCTGAGCGGCAGCGGCTGCGACTGGAATGGGTGGAGAAGCAAACGCCGGTAGAGCAGCTCGTGAGGCGGCTCAGGCAATCCGAGCTGCGCTTCGATGCCATGGTTGCGGACAAGGCGCTGGAGCTGGCCCGGCAACGACTCGTTCTCGCCCGGCAGCTACACGCTGTGGGGCAGGTTGAGCAGATCGAAGTTCTCAAGGCGGAGTTGGAGGTGCGGGAGCGGGAGATTGAGCTGCAGCAGATTGCGCGGCAGCTCCAGCAGGTCGAGCGGTCAGGCGGGTCGGGTTCGCCTGACTGAACGGACATTCGCGGATGCGATCCTTGGAGGTTGCTACGTCTCCGAGGCGTGAGTTAGAAATCGACATGAGAATCGAGCCGAAGCGCTCCACGCGCCCCGGCTCGATCTCTCGGCTCTTTCCGGGTGGATTGTGAGGTGACCAGGCTGAGCAATGAACCGTTTTTGCCAAACAACCCTCACGATAGGCGCAAAGGTCTCCGCGGGAGGCAGTCGCTCATGCTGCTCCAGGTATTAGCCCGCGTGCTTTTCGGAGCGTGCAGTCTCGCTTTCGGGCTTCTTGTCTGGGATGCCCTGGGCAATGGACTAGCGCTTCTCCCTGATGATCCGAGGCACCGTCTGGTGGCGGTGCTGCTTGGAGGGCTCCTGTTTATTCTCGCCGACTCGATCGGTCGGCATCCCGAATCCTGAAGACAGTTGCCGTGAGGGAGGCTATGGCTCTATCCGTTGGCTGTAAGTACTCAGTGCCTCCGACAGGCTATTCTCTCCGATTGACACGGTGGTTAACGGCACCATTTGTCTTACTGTCGGCTCTCATTGCGTCATCGGCGTTCCATGTCACGGCGCCGCCTTCTTGTTCATGAGGATGCACTGACGGGTACTTGGACGAGGCCCGTCGGCTCTGTAACGACGTGTGTAGCTGCAGGGAGGTAGACGCTACTCCTCATTGGTCGGGGATGGGAGAGTCATCGGCCCTCTCTTGCGACGGTGATATCTTGCCGGCATGATAGGCTGCACGGCTCGTAAGAATATCTGGAGGTAGGTGGACGGCGATGCCGCAGAATACATAGTTAGGCGGCTTGACCTCGAACGTTCTACCAACCGTGCAGTTGAGCTTCTATCACTGGAAGGTCGAGGTGGACCGGGAAGCGACGCGGACGGCTTATGAGCAGCTCGACGCGCCGGATCCGGCGTGCTGCAACGCCTGCGC
>DATGOL010000050.1:0-7921 GCA_035306065.1 Gemmatimonadales bacterium
GCCGTCGTACAGCGCCTCCGTTCCGGCGAGGTCCAGGTACCATTCGTCGATGCTGGCGCTTGCTACCAGCGGCGCGAAGCGCTCGAGCACTGCGCGGATCTCCCGGCTCTTCTCGCGGCAGAGCCCGAACGGCACCCCCACACGCATCGCCCTCGGGCAGAGGCGAAGCGCGCGCGCCATGGGCATCGCGCTTCGCACGCCGTACTGGCGCGCCTCGTAGGAGGCGGAGGTCACCACCCCGCGACCTTTCGGGCTGCCGCCTACGATGAGCAGGCGCGCGCGGCCGGCTCCCTCGGGATCGGCGAGTCGTGCGACGGCGACGAAGAATGCGTCGGCGTCCACGAGCAGTATGCGTCGTGGCGGGTGCAAGGCTACGGGTCGTGTTCGGGTACGACCCGAAAGCTAATGCGGCGATGCCTGCGAGTTTAAGTGAGCGAGGCCCCCGGATCGACTCCATCCCGCCCCGAACTGGCGATATCCTTCCCCGCAAGATGACCGTGATCCTCCGCGTGAACTCACTCGCCCCCGAACCAGAAGCACTCCGCACCGCCGCCGACATTCTCCGCGCCGGCGGTCTCGTCGCATTCCCCACCGAAACCGTCTACGGACTCGGCGCACACGCACTCGATCACGAAGCCGTAGCACGCATTTTCGCCGCGAAGGGACGCCCGGCCACCAACCCGCTCATCGTCCACGTACCCAACGCGGACGCCGCGCAAGCGCTCACCTCACGATGGCCCGCGCGCGCCGAACGACTTGCCTCACGGTTCTGGCCCGGCCCGCTCACCCTCGTGCTCCCGAAGTCCCCGCGAGTGCCCGACTCCGTAACGGCGTCACTTCCGAGTGTAGCACTGCGCATCCCCTCGCACCCCATCGCCCTCGCACTGCTCAACGAGGCTGGAATCCCCGTCGCCGCACCCAGCGCCAACCGCTTCACGCAGCTCTCCCCCACCACGGCCGCTCACGTCGAAACCTCGCTCGGAAGCGCCGTAGATCTGATCCTGGACGGTGGCCCGACAAACGTGGGCATCGAGAGCACGGTGGTCGATCTCACTGGCGAGCACCCTCTCCTGCTGCGGCCGGGCGCCGTCACTCGCGAGGAGCTCGCCACCGCGCTGGGCACCGCCGTTCTCGACCCTGCAGTAGCCCCCGCCGATAACGCTCCCAGGCTATCTCCGGGCATGCACGCCCTGCACTACGCCCCGCGCGCAATGCTGTTCGTGTTCAGTGCGGGCTCGCGGAGACAGGCGGAAGTCAACGCGCGAGACGAAGTTGCCAGCGAAGGCCGCGTGGGCGCGCTCCTGCTCGCGTCTTCCGACCGCTTTGCCGCACCGCTGCACCGCCGGATCACCATGCCGGCAGACGCCACCAGCTACGCTCGCGAACTTTATCTCCGCCTTCACGAACTGGACGACGCCGGCTGCACGCTCATCATCGTGGAATCACCTCCGGCCGGCGGCGAGTGGGAGGGCATTCACGACCGGCTGCGTCGCGCCAGCTCCACCCCGGGCTCCGCACACTGACTGACCGTCCGTCCGACCTTGGACTTGCTGGCTCAGCACTTACCAATCAGCTTCACGGGATGCTGAAAATCGACCTTTCAGGACGCCGGGCCCTGGTAGCGGGCGTCGCAGACGACGGCGGCTTCGGATTCGCCATTGCCAAGTCTCTCGCCGAGGCGGGAGCAAGCGTGTGTGTGGCCACCTGGCCACCCGCACTCAACATCTTCCGCACAATGCTCGAACGCGGAAAGCTGGATAACTCCCGCCAGCTCTCCAACGGACAGCCATTCGAGTTCGAGCGCATCTATCCACTGGACGCGGCCTACGATCGCCTCGAAGACGCACCGGAGGACGTCCGGGAGAACAAGCGCTACCGCGACACCGGCGACTTCTCCATCCAGGGACTCGCCAACAACCTGGTGACGGACTTCGGCGAGAAGCCGCTGGACATCCTCATCCACGCGCTCGCCAACGGACCGGAAGTGCGCAACCCGCTGCTCGAGACGAGTCGTTCGGGCTACCTGGCTGCGGTGAGCGTATCCGCCTACTCCATGGTGAGCATGATGCGGAGCATGGCGCCCATCATGCGCCCCGGCGGGTCTGCGCTCTCGCTCACCTTCATGGCGAGTGAGCGCGCCATTCCGGGCTACGGTGGCGGGATGTCCTCTGCAAAGGCAGCGCTGGAAAGCGACACGCGCCTTCTCGCGTACGAAGTGGGTCGCGGGTACGGACTGCGTATCAACACCATCTCGGCCGGCCCGCTCTCGTCTCGTGCGGCATCCGCCATTGGCATCATCGAGAAGATGCTCCGCTACTGCACGGCCAACTCTCCCATTCCCGAGGCACTGGACGCCATCGAGGTGGGTAACACTGCGGCGTTCCTGTGCAGCCCGCTCGGCACAGGCATTACCGGTGCAACCATCCACGTGGACAAGGGCTACCACGCGATGGGAGTGGCCGTGTCTCCGGAGGCACTGGAGCCGCCGGCCGAGGAAGGCTGAAGCGGCGCCTGACGTGACCGGACCGCGCCCCTCTGCCGCACGAGGTCCGGTTGGTGCTGCGCTGGTGGCGCTGGGCATCCTGCTGTCACGCGTGTTCGGACTCGTCCGAACACGCGTTGTCGCATCCGCATTCGGCGTGGAGTCCGTTGCGGCAGACGCGTTCGCTGCCGCGCTGCGCATTCCCAACTTCCTTCAGAACCTGTTCGGTGAAGGCGTTCTCTCCGCGTCCTTCATTCCGGTTTATTCCGGGCTGCTCGGCGAAAACGATGAGGAGGGTGCAGACAGGCTTGCGGGGGCAGTGTTCGCGATACTCGCGCTGCTTACGGCGGTTCTCGTTCTCCTGGGGATTGTAGCGGCGCCGTTTCTCGTGGATGTCATTGCGGGCGGCGGCTTCACGGGCGAACGGCGCGACCTGACGATCCAGCTGGTGCGCATCATCTTTCCGGGCACAGGGCTGCTGGTGTTGTCGGCGTGGTGCCTGGGGATTCTCAACAGCCACCGGCGGTTCTTCCTGTCGTACGCGGCTCCTGTAGTGTGGAATGCTGCGATAATTGCCGCAATCCTGCTGGGCCGGGGTCGAACAGGCAGCATGGAGCAGCTGGCGGTGTGGGCGGCCTGGGGTGTGGTTGCCGGTTCGATACTGCAACTGCTGGTGCAGCTTCCGGCGGTGCTGGCGCTCGTGAGGCACTTCTCGATGCGCGTGAGCCGCGGCTCCGCGGCGCTCCGCACGGTGGTGCGCAACTTCCTTCCCGCGGTGCTGGGACGTGGCGTGGCGCAGGTAAGTGCCTACGTGGACGTGATGATCGCCGGTAACCTTCCGCTCGGTGCGGTAGCGGCGCTTACCTATGCGCAGCCCATATACCTGCTGCCGGTGAGCCTTTTCGGCATGTCTATCTCCGCTGCGGAGCTGCCGGAGATGTCGCGCGAGATGCGCGCAGGGCCTGACGACGGGACGCCTGACGAGGAGTCGGCGGCGGCACTGCGCCAGCGTCTCGCAAGCGGGCTTCGGAACGTTGCGTTCCTGGTGGTGCCGTCTGCCGTTGCGCTGCTGCTGCTGGGCGACGTGATCGCGGGCGCGATCTACCAGACGGGGCGCTTCGATCGGGATTCGTCCGTGTACCTGTGGGGCATACTGGCCGGCGCCAGCGTAGGGCTCCTGGCTACAACGATGGCTCGACTGCACGTGTCGGCGTTCTACGCCCTGCGGGACGCGCGCACTCCGCTCCGCATGGCGCTGTTGCGGATAACGGTTTCGGTGGCCCTGGGCCTTACGTTTGCGTTCGCCGGTCCGCGACTGCTCGGGATTGATGAACGCTGGGGGGTAGCGGGCCTCACGCTTGCCAGCGGCATTGGCGGGTGGGTGGAGCTTGCCGCGCTGCGACATGCTCTTTCGCAACGCCTGGGCAAGGTGGAGTTCCGCGTTGCTTATGTGGCAACGCTGTGGCTGTGCGCGGTCCTGGCGGGAGCGGCGGCGTGGGGTGTAAAGATTGCCGCGGGCGTCGAGTCACTCGCGCCTGTCCCGCTTGCCGTTCTGCTGCTGGGAACCTTCTCGCTCGTGTACGGTGTCACGACGCTCGTAGCTGGTGTACCTGAGTCCCGCGCGCTGGTGAGGCGCGTTACGCGAAGGGTCGCGGGTGGCAACCGGTAAAGCTGAGCGCCGCATTCACCGCGCGACAACCGCGCGGCATTCGTCACGCTGACGCCACGCGTTCGAGTGCGACGGTGTGCGTCAATCCGATGGCGCACCCATTCCCGCCATGCCGCATGTTGACCGCGCTCGCTGACGTCGGCTGACGCGTCGCCAGGCACCATCGTCAGTACCTGCTGACGCAAACCTGACCTCCCGTCGTTTACTTCCATCCGCACGCCAGCGGGCCTCGACCTACTTCGCGCGGTGCGTGTCGAACTGCTGATGCCATTCCGGCTTCAGCCACGCCCCGGCGAAGCAATCATCGGAGGCCATCATGCGCATCAACCTCGCATCGCGTACCGGGTACGTACGCCGCATCCTCGTGGCAGCACTGTTCGGCGGATTCGCCGTCGGCGGCCTGCACGCCACCGCACCCGAAGCAAAGGCTGACCCCCTGATGGACTGCATCAAAGCAGTGGAAGAGCTGGTGAACGGATGCCTCGGCGACGACGCCGGCTTCTTCAGGAACTACGCGTGCAAGTGGGCTGGCGGCGTGGGGTACCTCCTCTGCGGAGCCGGAGAAGCCACGAAGGAACTGTCCAAGAAGCTCCCTCTCGCAATGTGATGCAGAACGTTCCGAAGCCGGTGTGCCTCATGCCTCACGCATGGAGTACGCCGGCTTCAGGTCCATCAATCAGTTCAACCATGAAAATCGCCTCCCTGACCTCGCACCTGGCAATTGCACTCGTGGTTCTCACGGCCTGCTCAAGTTCGGAAGCGGAATGGGCAGACGGCAGTGTGCCGGTACACGAGCAGTACAGAGCGCCGGATTCGGTACAGCGAATAGAATGGAGCACCGTTTCAGGATACGAGGGAACCGCACACGACTTCATCGTAAGAGGCGCGGGTGATACCGTGATCGTGCTCGATCCGCGGGCTGCCGAGATCGCCATCCTGGCGCGAAGCGCACCGGCTGATTCCGGCGGTGCCGTATCGTGGCAACTCGTGGAGCACTTCGGGAGAACAGGAGACGGACCCGGTGAGTTTCGCCGCCTGACGGCACTCGCCTCGGCTTCCGACGGAAGTATCTGGACCTGGAGCGAGAGCGCCAGGTTACAGCGCTTTGCCCTGGACGGCAGCCTTCTCGAGGAAGCTCGAATCACTCCGCCATGCTCGTTCTTCCGTTCTTCCATGGCGTCTCTCGACGACGTGCTGTACGTGGGCGGACAGTGTGCAGGCGGAGGAGCGCCCTCGGACACTGTCTATGCCAGGGTGTACCGGGTATGGCCTGACACGGCCGGAACCGAGATCGCTTCTGCCCCGGTTGCAACAATGGACTTCAGCTTCGGCTCCCTGTTCGCTGCCTCACGCTTCGTCACGGAAGGGAACAGCTCCGTTGTGTTCATGTCCGGCATTGACAGCTGCATCACTAGGATTCCGGCTGGCAGCGACAGTGCTCCGGTACAGGCAGTTCGCACCTGTGTGCCGCCGCCCGCGCTCTACCGATCGGAGGAGCCGGCATTTCTCAAGGATCTGAACATGCCTGGCGGTGCGCGGCCCCGATGGCCCGATCCGATTACACCGCTGTTCGCCCAGGTGGATGGAAACGTGCCGGTGATCGTTCAGGTGGTATCTGAAGATTCGCTCGCGCTTACCCGCTGGGCTCCTGGCGAGATTCCGTTTCTGTTCGCCCCCGTCGCCAGTTTCGTTGGCTGCAGGAACGACTTCTGTCTCTGGTTCGATTCCTCGGAGAGCCGGCTGGCACTACTCAGGCCTGCGGAGCTGGTTCACAACAGCCTGCCGGCGGGGACAGTTGCCATGGACTCCACGACGCACGAAATGCCGGTCAGTCGTGCGGCGGCACCATGAATGCCCCGGCGGTTCCACTTCTGCTGGCGCAGTTGCGCCCACTCGTGGAGCGCGAGGTAAGGTCTCGGGGCGCTCTGCTGCTTCCGCTGGCACTCGCTGTGTGTGCGGCCGCGGTGGCGGCCTTTCAGATCCGGATTCAGCAGCAGTTCATGGCCGGCCAGTGGAATGCATTGCCCTTGGCACGGGACCCCGCGGCAGTGGTAACCGCATGGCTCGGTGTTGCCGTTGCCGGGCATACCGTGGTGTCGCGTGCCGACGAGGATCGTGAGAGCGCCTGGATTGCGGTACTTCATTCGCATGGAACGCGCGCCTGGTCGTACGCTGCGGCGGTGTGGAGCGTTGCCCTGTTGCGTTCATGGCTGGTGATCATCCTCGGCTTCGCCGCGATAGAAGTTGCGCGGAGCATTCTAGCCCCGCCGGAATGGGCGGCGGTGCTGGAGCCACGGCAGATCGCCGGCAGCATGCTGCTCTCCGCCAATTTCGGCGCACTCGCGCTTGTCTCGGTCTGCCTCGCCCGGGGGGCCACTCGTGCGGCAGGCGCTGCCGTGCTGCTGGTGGTGGTTCCGCTCGCGATCATTCTCGCGGCAGCGGTGATGGATATTCACATGCCTCGTGTAGCGGCCTGGATTATCGCCGGCCATGTACCTCAACTTCGCACGACCGGTCGCCTGACCCTGATGGTGTACCAGCTCCTCCACACTGCCGTACTGCTTTCGCTTGCGCTGGCGCTCGCGAAATCCCGCCTCACCCGGCGCCCGTGAACAGCCCGTCACTCGGCGAAATCCACCGCGGACGCCGCCTGATTCTCCGGGCCTCCGCCATCCAGCTGCCGGTCGGTGCCCGCATCGGACTCGTTGGGCGCAACGGGGCCGGCAAGAGCTCCCTTCTTCTGGCGCTCGCAGGGCTGCTCCGCAGAGGCCAGGTGACCTGCTGGGGATCGCGCGGCCAGCCGGTCGCGATATCGATAGTCATGCAGCGCCCGCCGCTACTCGAGCGCGTGCGCGTCTCCTCGATTGCCGCAGCCCATGGGGTTGGCGCCGCAGACATTGAACGCGCGGCACCCGGCGTATTCGACACCGCCCTCCTCTCGGCCGGAACCCACGAACTCTCCGGCGGTCAGCGCCAGCGGCTTGCCGTAGCCATCGCACTCGCTCGCCGCGATCCGCTTCTGCTGCTCGACGAACCGTTCGCCAACCTCGACGTCCCCGGGCGCATCGCACTTCGGAATGCTCTTGTCAGCAGGCACCGCTCACAGCCCGAACTCACTTCCGTGGTCGCAGCCCACTCGCCTTCGGACCTTCACCGGGCATGCGATCTGGTCGCCCTGATAGCCGCCCAAACCGTCCACTTTTTCTCCGCCTGCGAAATGGGCGTGCACTCTGACCTGGGAGAATTCGAGCAGCAGTTGGCCGAAGCGCTTGACGGGAGGTGAACTCATGCGGAGTGTTGTGCGAGTACGCACCCCTCCAATCGATACTTCCACTGATCATGAAAGCTCCGATCGCACTGCTGTTGCCGCTCGCAATGGTCGCCTGTTCCCCCGGCGACGAAGCCGCAAACAACGATTCGCTGCCCAACCTGTCCGCTGGAGATCTGCCGCTGCGCGCGGTGCTGGCGGCAACCGTCAGCGGTTTCGAAACGCCCGAAGCCGTGCAGCATGACGCCGAGCAGGACGTGTACTTCATCTCGAACATCAACGGCGGTCCGTCTGCCAGGGATGACAACGGCTACATAAGCCGAGTGCATGGTGACAGCCTGGGCTTCCCGCTCATGCGGTGGGTGGCGAGCGGGCGCAACGGCGTGCAGCTCAATGCTCCGAAGGGAATGACCATCGTGGGAGACACGCTCTGGGTTGCGGACCTGGACCAGCTGCGTGCCTTCAACCGCCACACCGGCAACCCGCTGGGCAGCGTGGACCT
>DATGOL010000051.1:0-59067 GCA_035306065.1 Gemmatimonadales bacterium
CCGTCGCTCACCCCGCCGATGGCCGGCGTGGAGGCCATAGCGCGGGACGAGAACAACACCGCTGACGCCGGCGGCACCGTTGACTGGCCAGATCTCGAGTGGCCAGCCGAGGATGCAACTGCGCCCGTTGCAGATGCCGAAGAGGCCCGTCAGGACGCCGCGGACCCCGTACCGGGGGTCGTACCGGACGCCGTAACGGAGGTCGTACCGGACGCCGTACCGGACGCCGTACCGGAAATCGCTACCGCATCTGCCCCGCCGCAGGACGCCCCGGCCGACCCGCCGCTCACGCACCTGCCCGAGGAAGCCGAGGTTCCGGCAGAAGATCGCGTCGCTTTCGCCACGGAAACCATGGCGGAGATCCTTGTCTCACAGGGTCGCCACGAAGACGCACGGCAACTGTACGAACAGATCATGAACCGGCGTCCGCAGGACGTTGGCGTGAGGCAGCGCATGGAGTCGCTCATGCAGGCGACCAAAGGCCCCGCCGCCAACGTCCCGCAGGCAACCGGCATCCCGATGCGCGAACTGATGTCGCGTATCCTCGCTTACACTCCGCCGGGAAGCGCCGGGTCGGTCACCCCGCCGGATGCCATCCAGGCACAGGGGCCAACCACCACCGGCGACGCGCGCGCAGCCGCCGCGCGGACGATTGCCGGCATGATGGCCGAGTCCGAACAGGATGCCGAAAGGGCAGCTCGCACCTTCGCGGACGCCGCTGCCGCACTCGGAGACCCCGCCGTCGCACAGCAGCTTGCAGCAACCGTCGAGTCCCAGCCGGAGCCGATCAGCGCAGTGCTCGCGCGCGTCGCGGCGGAGTCTCCGGAGCCTGCTCACGGTGCCGGCACGTCGCAGCGCATAACGCCGCGGCAGGCACCTACATTCTCGTTCGACCAGTTCTTCAGGGATGCCATGCCCGAGGAGGAAACGCCTGCTCCGCCCGACGTTGCATCAACCGGCGCCGGTGAGGCCGCACTGCCGCAGGCAGATGACGACGACGGCTTTCGCGCATGGCTGGATGGCTTGAGGAAATCGTGAGAATCGCAATCCTCAATGGCCCCAACCTGAACCTGCTCGGCACGCGTGAGCCCTCGCTCTACGGCAGCGTCACCCTCGCGGAGCTGGAATCGCGGCTGCGCGATGTGGCGGCCGAGCTGAACGTGGAACTGGTGTTCGAGCAGCATAACGGCGAGGGACAGCTCATTGATGCTGTGCACCGGCTTGCCGGAAGCTGCGATGGCGCTGTAGTGAACGCGGGCGCGTATACCCATACGAGCCTCGCGCTTCGGGACGCGTTTACCGGTACCGGCCTGCGATTCGTGGAGGTGCACATAACGAATGTGTACGCCCGCGAGCCGGAGCGGCGTCACTCGATGCTCGCCGCCGCAGCCATTGCGACACTCGGCGGCTTCGGCCCTGCAGGCTACGAGCTGGCGCTGCGGGGGCTCGTGTCCACCCTGGTGCCCGAAGGTGGCTGACCGCCGGCCCGAGCGCATCGCCAATCTTCGCGACGCGCTGCTGCGTCAGAACCTGGACGCTCTGCTCGTTGCAAGTCTGCCGAACATCCGGTACCTGTCCGGCTTCTCCGGCAGCAGCGCACTACTGCTCATAACTCAGCATGAGCTTCTGCTGCTCACGGACTTCCGATATGAAACGCAGGTTCGTGACGAGGTAGACACCGATACACGGGTGAGCATCGAGCCCCGAAGCCTGTGGGAGGGCTTGTGGGACGCGCTCCCTCACGCCTCTGTCGGCAACATTGGATTTGAGACGTCGCACCTGCTGCACCGTGACTTCCAGCGGCTGCTCGAGCAGGGCAAACGCTGGCAGTGGAGGCCAACGTCAGACCTCGTGGAATCGTTGCGCGAACGGAAGGACCCTGGGGAGGTGGAGGCCATTGAGGAGGCCGCACACGTTGCGGTCACGGCACTGGCGAAAACGCTGGATCAGGTGAGCATCGGGATGACCGAGCTGCGGGTGACCGGCATTCTCGAGCTGGAGCTTCGCGCCGCCGGCAGTGAGGGCCTCGCGTTCCCGACAATCGTGGCGTCCGGCCCGCGGAGCGCGCTGCCGCATGCCCGATCTTCGGAACGGGAACTCCGTGCCGGCGACCTTCTCCTTATAGATTTCGGCGCTGTTGTCCGGGGATACTGCTCGGATGTCACCCGCACTGTGGTGCTTGGCCGGGCAGATGATCGCCAGCGGGAGCTCCACGCTGTCGTTCGGGAGGCGAACGCCCTGGCGACGGCAGGAATTCGGCCTGGCATGAGCGGGCGGGATGCCGATGCGCTCGCTCGGGACTACATTCACCTCCTTGGCCACGGACCGTTATTCGGACATAGTCTGGGTCATGGGATAGGCTTGGAGGTTCACGAGGCGCCTCGCCTTGGGCGAACGTCCGATTCAACCCTGGCCGGGTGTGCTGTTGTGACCATTGAACCGGGGATATACGTCCCAGAGTGGGGCGGTATCCGCGTAGAGGATGATGTGCTGCTGCTGGCCGGGGGAGCACGAGTGCTTACAGATTTTCCCCGCGACCTGCTGGAGCTCACCTGACGCGACCCGCGTCGCGGCGACCCATATCCACGCCATGATCGATCTCCGCTACGTCAAGAAGCTCATAGACATGCTCGACGCGTCCACCGTGGACTCGATCGAGATCTCTTCGGACAAGGGCATGAAGGTCCGGATTTCGAAGTCGCCGCAGGTTCGCGGTGGCGTTCCGATGTCCGCCGCCCAGTACGCACCAGTTTCTGCAGCTCCGGCATCTGCTCCGTCGGCGGATGCTCCGGCAGCAGCACCGGCTGGAGGCCCGGGCCCGCAGTCGGGTGGAGCGGCGCCGGCGCGCGCGTCCAACCTGCTCGAAGTGAAGTCACCCATGGTCGGTACCTACTACTCGGCGCCGGAGCCCGGTGCGCCGCCGTACGTGTCGGTGGGCCAGCGCATTCAGAAGGGCCAGGTGCTGTGCATCATCGAGGCGATGAAGATCATGAACGAGATCGAATCCGAGTTTGCCGGCACCGTGGTGGAGGTGCTGTGCGAGGATGCACATCCCGTGGAGTATGGCCAGGTCCTGTTCCGAATAGATCCGAATGGGTGACGCCGGCGCATCGCTCATGACGCAGGGCTCCGCGTCGGGCCCGGGCTTCGACTTCAAGGCCGTTCTGCAGCAAATGGTGCAGCGCGGAGCGTCGGACCTCCACCTCAAGGTGGGACGTCCGCCAACGTTGCGCGTGAACGGTGAGCTGGTTCCACTGGACCTGACGCCGCTGCGCCCTAACGACCTGGTTGGCCTCGCGAAGGAGCTCATGACACCGCAGCAGCTCAAGGAGTTCGCGGATGAACGTGAGTCCGACTTCGCCACCGGCGTTCCAGGGATCGGCCGGTTCCGCGTGAACGTGTATCTGCAGCGCGGCACGCTTGCGTTCGCTCTTCGTATCGTGCCGCACCGAGTGCCACGACTGGACGAGCTGCACCTGCCGCCCGTGCTCATGGAGCTTGCGCTCGCACCACGCGGCCTCGTTCTCGTTACCGGTGTAACGGGATCGGGCAAGTCTACCGCAATGGCGGCGATGCTGCAGCACATCAACGAGCGTCGTCAGGCGAACATCATCACGATCGAAGATCCAATCGAGTTCCTCCATCGTGACCAGAAGTGCCACATCAACCAGCGTGAAGTCGGCACCGATACCGGCAGCTTTGCCCAGGCCCTGCGGAGAGTGCTACGCCAGGATCCGGACATCATCCAGATCGGTGAAATTCGAGACCTGGAAACTCTGGACACCGCGTTGAAGGCCGCAGACACCGGTCACCTGGTGTTTGCAACGCTGCATACCACAGACGCCACGCAGACGATCAACCGCGTAATGTCATTCTATCCTCCGCACCAGCAGGCGGAGGTTCGATTTGCACTTGCCAGCGCGCTCCACGCGGTAGTCTCGCTCCGCCTGGTTCCTCGCGTGGATCGGCCCGGCCGCGTTCCGGCCGCCGAGGTGCTCGTGAACACGGCGGCAGTACGCGACAACGTGCGCGACATGTCCAAGTCACTGAACATCCCAGAGCTCATTCGTGAGGGTACGATTCAGTACGGGATGCAGAGCTTCGATCAGTCGCTCATGGCCTGGTACACGCGAGGCGTGATTTCCTTCGACTCCGCGCTCTTCTACGCAACCAGCCCGGCTGAGTTCGCACTCCGCGCGCAGGGAGTTGCCGGCTCCAGCGATACGAGCTGGGATCCGTTCCAGCGCGACAGCGGAACCTGACGTTCAGGCGTCGCCACCCGGCGACGACCACTTCATTTGTCATAACGAATGGCTCAATACGCACTGACTGCCGATACCACGCCGGTGCCACCCGGAAGCATCCATGTTTAGGAAGGTGCTCATTGCCAATCGAGGCGAGATTGCCCTTCGCGTAATTCGCGCATGCCGCGAACTCGGCCTGCAGACCGTTGCTGTTTACTCTGAAGCGGACAGGGAGTCGCTGCACGTGCGATTCGCCGACGACGACGTGTGTGTTGGTCCGCCGCCGGCACGCGATTCCTACCTCAAGATCCCGCGCCTGATTGCAGCCGCCGAGATTACCGGCGCAGACGCAATCCATCCGGGCTACGGTTTCCTCGCCGAAAATGCGGAGTTTGCGGAAACCTGCGCTGCTTCTAACATCGCCTTTATCGGCCCCACCCCGCAGCAGATACGCACCATGGGCGACAAGGCCGCGGCGCGTAAGGCAATGAGCGAGGTGGGTGTTCCGGTGGTGCCCGGTACTCCCGGTCCCGTTGAAGATGTCGACGAAGCTCTGGCTTTCGCCGAGGGGATCGGATTCCCGGTAATCATCAAGGCAGCCGCCGGCGGCGGTGGAAAGGGAATGCGGGTTGCGAAGGACAAGGATGACTTCGCGCGATCCTTCCAGCTTGCACGAAGCGAGGCGCTCTCCGCATTCGGCAATGCCGACGTGTACGTTGAGAAGTATCTCGCGCGGCCACGCCACATCGAGTTCCAGATACTCGGTGACCAGCAGGGCAGGGTGATTCACCTTGGCGAGCGAGACTGTTCCGTGCAGCGCCGCCACCAGAAGCTCATAGAGGAAGCGCCAAGTCCCGCTCTCACGCCGGAGCTTCGCGCGCGCATGGGAGACGCTGCGGTTCGTGGAGCAAGCGCGATCAACTATGTGGGTGCTGGCACCATCGAGATGCTGCTTGACGAGGACGGCAGCTTCTACTTCATGGAGATGAACACACGCATTCAGGTGGAGCACCCCGTAACGGAGATGCTTACCGGCGTGGATCTCGTAAAGGAGCAGATCCGCGTCTGTGCCGGAGAGCCGCTCTCGGTGCACGAGATGCCCACCATGCGCGGGCACGTTATCGAATGTCGCGTGAATGCGGAGGATCCGTCCAGGAACTTTCAGCCTTCGCCGGGACGCATCGAGACGTTTCATCCGCCAGGCGGCCCGGGAGTGCGCGTTGATTCCCACGTGTATGCAGGCTACACGGTTCCGCCATACTATGATTCGCTCATAGCGAAGCTGATCGTGCAGGGGCGCGATCGTGAGGAAGCGATGGGCCGCATGCGTGTGGCGCTGGAGGCGTTCGTGATCGAAGGGGTTACCACCACGATTCCGTTCCTCGCCCGGGTGATGTCCAATCCGCGTTTCCGAGCCGGCGAGGTGGACACCAAATTCCTCGAGCGGGAGACTGAGCTGTTCGACGTAAAGGACCCCAGGCAGTAGATGCGCACAGATGTATTCTTCGGCACCAGTACACTGACTGCTGCCGATACCGCAGGCCGAACAGCGGTTGTCATCGACGTTCTGAGAGCGTCGACGTCAATTGCCGCGGCGCTGTGCAATGGTGCCCGTACGATCATCCCGCTGGATGGCGCTGACGAAGTCATCATACGGGCAAAGGCATACGAGCGTCGTGAAGTGCTGCTGGCCGGGGAACGGAGGATGCTTCCGGTCCCGGGGTTCGATGTCGGCAACTCGCCGCACGAGTACACGCGTGAGATGGTTGAAGGCCGAACGGTTCTCCTGTCCACCACCAACGGAACAGCAGCACTGGTGGCCGTACAGGGCGCGCGGGAGACGATCGTGACCTCATACGCGAACTTCAGCGTTTCCGTGAACTATCTGGTGTCCGCTCTGCAGCGCGGCAGCGATGTCACCATTGTGTGTGCTGGCCGTGAAAGGCAGTTCTCACTGGAAGACACAGCATGTGCGGGCAGGCTGGTGCGATACCTCATTGGAGCCATCCCTGAACTCGAACTCAACGATGCAGCGCGCGCCGCCATGCTCATCGAGTCCGCGTATGGTGATGACCTTCGGAGAATCTTCAGCGAAAGTGCTCACGGCCAGGCGCTGGCTGATGCCGGATTCGAGAGCGACCTGGAGATTTGCGCAGCCACGGATGCTTTTCCCGTGGTGCCTGTTTACAGTGACCACCGCATCGTGGCCCTGAGCCAGGCAGCGGAGTAACCGCAGGTGGGCAGATCGGAACTGAAGCGCGAGCTTGCGGGTGTAGCCCTGCTGCTCCTTGCCGTTTTCCTGGCGGGAGCACTCGTTATGGAGCGCGCGCCGACGGGGCTTTCGTGCACTGAGAATCCCGGCGCATTCGGTCCGGTAGGTTCCTGCGTGCGTGCAGCCATTGCGGGCTTTGTTGGCCTGCCGGCCTTCGCGCTTATAGTTGCCGCGCTCGCGGTTCACGGGCTTCGCATGCTTGGCCGCGTGGAAGCCAACACCGATCGCTCATGGCTGCTCTGCCTGCTCGGCCTTGCCGCAGTGCTGCCGGTGGCGTTCGGCCTCGCAGGCGGTGCGGACCAGAGCGCGAGTCCGCTGTCCGGCTGGTGGGGTGGCATGATCGCGTACTACGCCGCACGAGCGTTCGGTACCGCGGGCGCGTGGATTCTGGTGGCCCTGCTCCTCTCTGCGGTAACGGTCGCAACGCTGAGGTGGAATCCGCTTCGTGAGCTTACGAACCGGCGTGTACTTGGTTCGATAGGGCGGGCTGCACGCGCGCGCTCGATGCCTGCGGCTCTCGCGCTGGAGCCAAGCCCCGAGGAGATGCCGGCAATGGATCCGCGTCTGGATCCCTCGCTGGAAGAGGCGGAGGCTGAACAGCGCAGGCCTTCCCGTTCCCGCTCACGCGCCAGGCGCTCGGACGATGCCGCAGACGATGCAGCGCCTGCTGAAGCTGCATCGGGTGGAGCCGCCTCACGGGCAGTTGCCACGCGCGAAGAGCGCATCAATGCCGAGATCGAATCCACTGAGCACGTTCCGCTCGAGGTAGGTGAGGCGCTGCCGCCCGCTGAACTGCTCGCTGAGCCCCCGCAGCGACATGTGGAGCAGTCCAGGCGCGAACTCGATTCCATGGGGCAGAAGCTCATGGACGCTCTGCGCACATTCCGTGTAGACGGCGAACTCGGCGGGCGCACCACGGGCCCCGTTGTCACCCAGTTCGAGGTTATCCCTGCCGCGGGAGTGAAGGTGCGTCAGATCGCGAATCTGTCAGACGACCTGGCACTCGCGATGCGCGCGCAGAGCATCCGGATTGTCGCGCCGATTCCAGGCAAGGGAGCTGTGGGGGTAGAAGTGCCGAATCCTACACCGGAGATGGTGTACTTTCGCGACCTCATCGAATCACCCGACTTTCGTCAGGCACGCGCAGCACTTCCCATTGCGCTCGGCAAGGACCTGGAGGGTCACCCGGTAGTTGCCGACCTCGCCAAGATGCCGCACCTGCTCATCGCGGGCGCTACGGGTTCGGGAAAGTCCGTTTGCGTGAACACCATTGTCACGAGCCTCGTGTATCGGCATTCGCCGCGCACGCTGCGCTTCCTGATGGTGGATCCCAAGATGGTGGAACTCTCCGTGTACAACGCGCTGCCGCACCTGCGCCACAAGGTTATCACGGACAATCGTGATGCAGCCGCGGTGCTCAAGTGGGCAGTGATGGAGATGCAGGAGCGTTATGCGCTGCTCGCTGCGAACGGCTGCCGGAACCTTCAGGACTTCAATCGTCGTGTGCAGTCTCACGAGGACGGCGAAGGTCCGGCATTGAAAACTCCGCCGCGCCCGGATGTGGCCTTCGAGGACAATACCTACAAGGGCGGCCTCATTCCGTACATCGTGGTTATCATCGACGAGCTTGCCGACCTGATGATGACCGTGCAGGGCGAGGTTGAAACGCCACTGGCAATGCTTGCGCAGAAGGCCCGGGCGATCGGCATTCACCTGATTCTTGCAACGCAGCGGCCGAGCGTGAACGTGATCACGGGTCTCATCAAGGCGAACTTCCCCAGCAGGATCGCCTTTCGTGTGGCGAGCCAGGTGGACAGCCGCACCATTCTCGATGGCGTTGGTGCAGAGGCGCTACTTGGGAATGGCGACATGCTCTTCATACCGCCCGGGAAGTCGGAGCCGAGCAGGCTGCAGGGTGCGTATATATCCACTGAAGAGACGGAGCAGCTGACCAGCTGGTACGCCGCGCAGCGCGATCGTCAGGTGGCGGAGCTGGCCGAGGCTGGCTTGAATTATGAGGATCCGGCGATGCTGGAGCCTGATATCCTGGAGCAGGTGCGGCAGCGTGAGGCGGATGAAGCCGGCCAGGGCCTGTCGGACGACGAATCCGATGTGGAGGAGCGCGACAAGCTGTTCCGTGATGCGGCGGAGGTGGTGATCCAGTTCCAGCAGGGATCGACGTCGCTGTTGCAGCGACGGCTGAAGATCGGTTATGGCCGTGCAGCGCGCATAATTGACCAGCTGCATAACGCGGGCGTGCTTGGTCCGCCGGATGGCTCGAAGGCTCGTGAGGTGCTTGCGGGATTTGAGGACCTGGAGCGGATCTGCGGGGAGTAGCGTGCAGGTCCGCCCGGAGCGAAGTGTTGCTCGGGTGTGCAGCCACTGTGTTCCCGCAGTCCATTCCAGGTTGCAATGCACCTCCCCAGGCGTCAGGCGCTCCCCGCCGGTCGGGCAGCGCATCTCACTGCAACTGGACATGTTCAACTTCCTCACCCTATGAAGCTTTCAATCAACTCGGTCGCCCTGGTTGCGGCGGCAGCGCTCGCAATGAACGGTTGCCAGTCATCGTCAAGCCGGACACCGAGCGACGCGGCCGCAGAGCCGGGCTTCGTTGCGGCGTTCGTCCCGGACGGTGCCAGGCCGTCGAACCCCGCGGATGCACCTGACGACTGGCGCCTGGCATTCCTGGACGTGGAAACCACGGGACTCGTGCCCGGGTACCACGAGATGGTGGACGTGGGAATCGTGCTCACCGACCTGGAAGGAACCATCCTGGACTCCATTCTCGTTCGGGTGCAGCCCGACCATCCGGAACGCACGAGTCCCGAGGCCGCAGCAGTCAACGATTTCGAGGAAGAGAAGTGGCGCGGCTACGGCGCGCTTTCGCCCCAGGCCGCGATTGACACGCTGGTCGCGTTCCATAAGCGGGTCGTTGGAGACAGCCCCACGCTGATGGTGGCGCACAACAGCCACTTCGACGCAGCCTTCCTCGACCAGCTGTTCCGGGAAGGCAATCGCAGCTGGCGCGAGATGTACTACTACTACGTGCTCGACCTTCCCTCCATGGCGTGGATGCTGGGACTTCGCGACCTGGAAGGTGACCGACTGTCCACGCGTCTGGGCGTGGAGATCCTGCCTGACGGGCCGGACATGCATACCGGTTTGCGCTGTGCTACCGGGAATGTGAACCTGTATCGGGGACTGCTGGCGGAAGCCAGGCGCCAGAGGCAATAGGTTGCTCGGCTGTCGTCCGGCAAACGGGCCGGACGACAGCACTTTTCCCGCGCCTCATTCCGCACCGACCCGCAGGAAAACGGTGCCGCTCACGACGCCTCTCTCCACCACCTTCGTCGCGTGCCGGAATCAGCGCAGGGGCCACGGTCGGCCAGCCAGGAGCTCGGCGAGCTCGGAGAACGCATCGCAGAACGATGGCTGCGACGCGCAGGGTGGAGCATTCTCGCTCGACGCTGGCGCTCGGGGCACCGGGACGTCGATCTCATAGCCCAGTCCGGCTCCACCGTAGCCTTCGTCGAAGTGAAGGCCCGCAGCGGACTCGGTTTCGGAGATCCGGCCACAGCCGTTCACTGGCGGAAGCGAAGGGAACTCACACGGTCTGCCCTGTCCTGGATCGACCGGCATGGCGCGGATGGACAGTCGTACAGGTTCGATGTTTTCGCCGTGCTCGTAAACGGCCCGAATGTCAGAATCCGGCACCTGGAAAATGCCTTTCCCATGCACGATCCCCGCGCATGAGCATGTGCATTCCCCGTCGCTCGAACACCGGCCCCCTTGCGCGCAGGCAGCAGGGCAATAGGGTGAATCATGGCGAAGAATTCGTGATTTTCCCGCGCTCCACCCCTTGCTCCAACAGAGGCACCTTCGTAGTTTCTTCGGGGTGATGAACGACCACCGGGCAGCGGCAATAACGCCCTCGCCCCACTCGGCGATCACGACCAACGTACTGGTGCAGAATGGCAGTTTCTACGCTGAAGGATGACAAGAGCAAGGCTCTCAACCTCGCCATCTCGCAGATCGAGAAAACCTGCGGCAAGGGCGCAATCATGCGCATGGGCGAGGACTTCGCCGGACCCAAGGTGGATGCCATATCCACCGGCGCGCTGAATCTCGATGCCGCCATCGGCATCGGTGGCATTCCGCGCGGGCGCGTAACCGAGATCTACGGCCCGGAGTCGAGCGGAAAGACCACGCTCTGCCTCCACGTAGTGGCCAACGCACAGAAGAACGGTGGTGTCGCCGCATACATAGATGCCGAACACGCGCTGGATGTGGAATACGCGCGGAAGCTCGGTGTGGATGTAGACAATCTCCTGGTTTCGCAGCCGGACACCGGTGAGCAGGCGCTCGAGATCTGCGAGATCCTGGTGCGCTCCGGTGCGGTGGACGTGGTCGTGATCGACTCCGTTGCGGCGCTGGTGCCGAAGGCCGAAATCGAGGGTGACATGGGCGACTCGCACGTCGGTCTGCAGGCCCGCCTGATGAGTCAGGCGCTGCGCAAGCTCACCGGTGCAATTGCCCGCTCCAAGACTGCCGTCGTCTTCATCAACCAGCTTCGCGAGAAGGTGGGTGTGATGTTCGGCAGCCCGGAAACCACAACAGGCGGCAAGGCGCTCAAGTTCTACTCCTCGGTGCGCCTGGACATTCGCCGCATCGGTCCGGTGAAGGACAAGGACGAAGTGGTGGGTTCGCACGTTCGTGTCAAGGTCGTCAAGAACAAGGTCGCCCCTCCGTTCCGTCAGGCAGAGTTCGACATCATGTACGCCGAGGGAATCAGTCACACCTCACTTCTGGTGGACATCGGTGCCGAGTCCGGCATTATCGACAAGGCCGGAGCGTGGTACTCTTACGGCGGACAGAAGATCGGCCAGGGACGCGAGAACGCGAAGCTTTTCCTTCGCGACAACCCTGCGATGATGGCTGATGTCGAGGAGAAGGTGAAGGTGGTGCTGGGGGTGTCCAAGGCTCCGCAGGAAGAGACCGCAGACGCAGACGACTGATCAACCGCGGGCGCATAACGCGCGTGCCGCTGGCTGTAAGGGCCGGGGCGCTGCTCACCGTTCACGCCGGGGCCCGGTACCTCGCGTTGGCCGGAGAGTGGAGCTTCGGCCCTCGGCACATCCTCGTGAGGCGCGCACGCGCAGGGGACTTCCATGAACAACAGAAGCCGAAGGCGCTCCTCGACACGATCCGAGAAGCGCCGCCCCGAACAGGAAGCCGATATCCTCGAGCGAATCCCGATCGGGAATACAATTGATGACATCCTTCCGCATCCGCGGCTCTCGGGGCGCTACCGGGTAATTGCGGCGGGAGCGCCGATCGCCATCGTTTCCGCCACCATGGTGGGCGAGCTGTCGCTCGCCCCGGGTCGGGTGCTCGACGAAGGGCTCAGCCACGCACTGGCCAATGAGAGCCTGATACTCGCTGCGTACGACAAGGCGGTCGCACTTCTCGCCGTGCGAAACCGTGGAACCGTGGAACTGCAGCGGCGGCTCGAGCGCGCAGGCTACGAGGCGGGTGCAGTAGCAAAGGCCGTCTCGCGTCTGGCAGAGCAGGGCTTCCTCGATGACGAGCAGCTTTCCCTCCAGGTCGCGCGCGCCAGGCTCGCCTCCGGCCATGCCGGCAGCCGCAGAGTGGAGCAGGAACTCGCACGCATGGGCGTCGCAAGAGATGTCGCGCAAGCCGCCGTTACGTCCGTTGCCGAGGACGAAGGGATTGACGAGGGAGAGTCGGCGCTGGCGCTTGCGAGGCGCCGAGCGGGCAGCTTGCGCGGCCTGGAGCCGGAGGTGGCGCGCAGACGGCTTTACGGCTTCCTGGCGCGGCGCGGGTTCGACAGCGCTCACGTCATGGCCGCCGTGAAGGCCGCCCTGGCGGAGCTGGAAATATCGGACGAAGACGACGAACGCTGAATCCCAACACTTCACCAGCCAGCGATAGCCGACAGCCAATCGCAGCCGGTATATTGTGCGGATATGCAAGCTCCAGAAATCCGCCGCCGATTCCTTCAGTATTTCGAGCGCCACGGACATGTCATCCGTCCCAGCGCCTCGCTCGTTCCGAGCGATGACCCAACCCTGCTGTTTGTCAACGCAGGGATGGTGCCCTTCAAGCGGGTGTTCCTGGGGCTCGACTCGCCCGAATTCGGCCTCCGCGCCACCACCTCTCAGAAGTGCGTGCGCGCGGGCGGCAAGCACAACGATCTCGAACAGGTGGGGCATACAGCTCGCCACCACACGTTCTTCGAGATGCTCGGCAACTTTTCCTTCGGTGACTACTTCAAGCGCGATGCGATTCGCTTTGCCTGGGAGTTCGTCACCGAGGAACTGGGGCTGGATCCTCAGCATCTGCGTGCCACGGTCTACCACTCGGATCCGGATGCACGCGATCTCTGGCGGGAGCTCTCGGGCCTGCCTGACGCGCGCATCTACGGACTCGGCGAGCGCGATAACTTCTGGCAGATGGCAGACACGGGCCCTTGCGGGCCGTGCTCCGAGATCTATGTAGACCTCGCGCAGGTTGCCAGGAACTGGAGTCCGCCTGCAGGCGCGACCGGCGCGTGGACGGATGCCTCGCGTGTGGATTTCGACACGGACGATTTCGTTGAGGGTGCGGAAGCTGGGCGCTTCCTGGAGATCTGGAACCTCGTGTTCATGGAGTTCGACAGGTCGGCCGACGGAACGCTGACGCCACTTCCGAAGCCGAGCATTGATACCGGTGCCGGCCTGGAGCGGATTGCGGCGGTAATGCAGGGGGAAACCTCCAATTTCCACACCGACCTGTTCACGCCGCTGATCGAGTCGGTTGAGAAGACGGTTGGAATTGAGTACCGGGGCCGCACGAGCGACGAGCCTCACGAGGCGAAACTGCCCGACGGCAGCACCATTACGGTAGACCCCGCATCATTCCGCGTGCTCGCGGATCACGCCCGAGCTGTCGCATTCCTGCTTGCAGACGGTGTGTTTCCGTCCAACGAGGGACGTGGTTACGTGCTTCGCCGGATTCTTCGCCGCGCCGTGCGTAATGCATGGCTGCTCGGCCGATCCGAACCAACACTCGCTCCGGTGGTGGATACGGTTTGCACGCTCATGGAAGATGCCTATCCGGAGCTCTCCGCACGCCGGCAGTACCTGGTAGACACGACGCGCGCGGAGGAGGAGCGGTTCCTCGCGACGATAGACGAAGGCATGGCGCGCTTCGAAAAGCTCGCGCCGGTCGCGAGCACGCAGGGGTCTTCCGCCATTCGCGGAACGATCAGCGGCGCGGACGCATTCAAGCTGTACGACACTTTCGGCTTCCCGATTGACCTGCTCGAACTCATGGCGCGCGAGCGGGGCTACACCGTGAACACCGCCGGCTTCAACGCGGCCCTGGAGGCGCAGCGCGCGCAGTCGCAGGAGGATCGCCGTTCGAGGCACCTTGGCGTTTCCACGGACGAGCTTGCGGACCTCGACAGCTGGGAGCGCGGGGACATTGCGCCCGATGCCGATTTCGTGGGCTATGACACCGTTGAGATTACCACGCAGGTGGCCGCGATGCGCAGGCTGGATGGTGGACGCGCTGCGGTTCTTCTGCGCGAAACACCGTTCTACGCGGAGTCCGGCGGGCAGATTTCCGACCTGGGCGTGATTGTCGGAGATGGCTGGCGCCTCGATGTAGACGAGGTGCGGAAGGTGGACGGTCGTAATGCGGCCGTGGGTGTGCTTACGGGAGACGTGAAGTTCGGGCCGGTAACGGCGACGGTGCCTCACGCCAGGAGGCGCGACACCGAGCGTCACCACACGGCAACCCACCTGCTTCACGCGGCGCTGCGCAGCATACTTGGCGAGCACGTACATCAGGCTGGTTCTCTGGTGGCGCCAGACAGATTGCGCTTCGACTTCACGCATCACGGCCCCGTTAGGCCGGAGCAGCTGAAGCAACTCGAGCAGTGGGTGAACGATGCCATTTTTGCGACGGCGCCGGTGAGCACCACCCAGCGTTCATACGAGGAGGCGATTGCCACTGGCGCGATGGCGCTGTTCGGCGAGAAGTACGGCGATGTCGTTCGTGTTGTGGAGATCCCGGGATATTCCGCGGAACTGTGCGGCGGTACACACGTGCGAAACACCGCTGTTATCGGCCTTTTCGTGATCGTCGGTGAGTCCGGCGTGGGCGCCGGAATTCGACGGATCGAGGCGCTTGCGGGGCCGCATGCGTACGAGTGGCTGCGCAACCGTGAGAGTCAGCTCGTTGAAGTGAGCGAATTTCTGCGTACTCCCGTTGCGGGAGTGGCAAAGCGGGTTCGTGCACTGGCGGAGGAGCGCCGTTCGCTGGAACGCCGCCTTGGCGAAGCCATGCGGGGTGGTGGTGCCGGCGAGGGTTCGGTTTCGCAGCTGATCGCCAATGCTGCAACAGTGGATACCGCCAGGCTGATAGTGCACGTGGTTCCGGATTCCGATGTGAAGTCGCTTCAGGCACTGGGTGACGCGCTTCGTGAGCAGATGGTGCAGGGCGTGGCGGTTCTCGCCACCACTGCGGACGGCAAGGGCTCCGTGGTAGTGGTGGTGTCTGACGACCTTCGTGACCGCGGCGTGCGTGCCGACGCCATCGTGCGAGGCATCGCGATGGCGGCAGGCGGCAAGGGAGGTGGCAAGCCGCACATGGCACAGGCCGGGATACCCGATGCCTCACGATTGCACGAGGCGCTCGAACAGGCGCCTGTCGTGCTGCGTGGCCTGCTGGCTGGTGTCGCTTGAACGACAGCAGCGCGGACCCCGGGCCCTGGACGGACGCTCCGCCACCTTCCCTCACGGCACGGCTCGCGGAGGTGCTCGGGGGCGACTCGCTGGAGTCCCGAGACGTAGGGGAGCTGTCGAACGTCTATCTGGAGGCAGCCGAAGGGTTGCTGTCCAGCCTTCTGACGGAAGGCGGCGCTAAGAGAGATCGGGCGATAGACCTTCTCACCGTGGACTCGCTCGTTACCTATGCGTTCGAGGCCGCAGCCCGGGAGCCGAATACAGTTGCAGACCGTGCACAGGCAGCCATGCTGCGAATTGCCCGCCTCGCGGAACCGAAGTAGCCGGTTCTCGCGCGCATTGCCGCGCCCTGCTGCATGTTGGGACGCACGATCGTATCCTGCTGCGCCTCATCCTGAATGATTGACGTCCACTCGCATCTGCTACCCGGTGTAGACGACGGCTCGCGTAGTGCCGAGGCGTCTGCTCAGGTGCTGCGCAGGTTCAAGGACGCGGGCGTGGAACTGGTGGTGTGCACGCCGCACCTGCTGGCGTCCCGCGCTGCGGACGCGCCGATGGACAGGCACAGGGAGATTCTCGTGGATCTTCGGCTCCACGCACCTGACACGCCCGCGCTGCTGCTTGGCTGGGAGATCATGCTGGATGTCATGGGCGCTGATCTCACGCATCCCCATCTCGCGCTGGGCAGCTCACGAACGGTGCTGGTCGAGTTCCCGAGAATGGGTATTCCGCTGCGCGCCACGCAGGAGCTGGAACGCCTGGTGAACTCAGGTATTCGTCCGCTGGTCGCGCACCCGGAGCGCTACTTCGGCTGCTCCGTGCGGCACGTAAAGGAGTGGCGATCCGTCGGCGCCGCCATCCAGTGCGAGGCCGTGTCGTTCGCGGGTACGGCGCGAGTGCCGCGTCTCGCACGTGCGCTGCTCGCCGAAGGGCTGGTGGACTGCCTTGCGAGTGATAACCATGGCGACAGTCGGAGCCTTGCGGCTCCGCGGCGCTGGCTGGACGAAATCGGTGAAGCAGACGCCGCCATGCTCCTGACCAGGGCGAATCCGCTGGCATTGCTCGAGGACAGGGACATGACGCCGGTGCCACCCGTGATACCACCGCGCGGAGCGCTCGAGCGGTTGCGGAACCTCATTCTGGGCCGCGACTGAGCCCAGCCCGTGACTCACGGCGCCGCCTCGCTCCCAAGTGAACCCCGCAGCCTGCAGGGTTATCCTTGTCGGTGAGGAGTGGAGCACTTTTTCGAACGCTTTTCATGACATCACCGATGCTCACCGATAGCCTGCGCGAACTGTCCGACACGGCACTACGCTCGGCCGAACTGCTCGAGGCGGATGCGAAGAAGGCTGCGTCCATGGTGCTGGACACGCTTTCCCGCGGTGGAACTCTCCTGTTCTGCGGCAACGGCGGCAGCGCTGCAGACGCCCAGCATCTCGCTACTGAGTACGTTGTGCGATATGCACGAAACAGGCGGGCACTTCGTGCGATTGCACTCACGACTGATACGTCGCTCCTTACCGCAGCCGGCAATGACTTCGGCTTCGACCAGGTGTTCGAGCGCCAGGTCGAGGCACTCGGCAGGCCGGGGGATCTGCTCGTGATTCACTCCACCAGCGGGAACTCACCCAACGTTCTTCGGGCGGCCAGGGCTGCACGAACGTCTGGAATTGCGGTGCTGGCTTTCTCCGCCAGGGATGGCGGCGAGTTGCGCGAACTTGCTGACCATAACGTGGTGGTTCCAACCGGGCGCACCGATCGAGCGCAGGAGATTCACATGTGCATCCAGCACGCCATCTGCGATCTGGTTGAAAAGGAGCTGGTGCAGGGACGGCTGCAGATACCGCAGTCCGCCGCGGTGCCGGGCATTGACGCATCCACCGATAATGCTGCACGAGGAGTGACGAAGTGAGCGAGACGCCGAGGCAGGGAGCAATGGTTCCGCCACTGGCGGGGCTTGCCGGTGCGCGTGTTCTGGTGACGGGTGGCTCGCGCGGCATCGGGCGGGCTGCCGCGCTGCTGTTCGCGGCATGCGGTGCGCGTGTGGCTATCACCTGGGCCACACGCAGCGACGCAGCCGAGGAAGTCGTGAATGATGCGCGAGCCCTCGGTGCCGAGTGTATCGCGATTGGTGGTGACCTGGCGGAAGCGGCTGCGGGAGAACGTGCGGTTGCTGAGACGGTTCAGGCATTCGGCGGGCTTGACTGCTTTGTTGGCAACCATGGAATATGGCCCGTATCCGACGTGCCGCTCACGGAGATGCCTTACGAGCAGTGGCGGCGCACGATGGACGTGAACCTGGACAGCATGTTCCATGTGACGCAGCATGCTGCGCGCGCACTGGCTGACAATGGCCGAATCGTGCTCGTAACCAGTACGGCAGCACAGCGAGGCGAGGCAGGGCATGGCGACTACGCCGCTTCGAAGGGAGCGCTGGTGTCGCTGGTGAAGGGGCTGTGCGTAGAGCTGGCGCCGCGTGGCATCACGGTGAACAGCGTGGCCCCGGGCTGGGTAGATACGGACCTTTCGGCCGCGGTGTTGCGTACCGAGCAGCTGGAGCGTGCGGCCGCCAGTATCCCGCTGCGTCGTGTGGCAACGGCGGAAGACATTGCCGGACCGGTGGTGTTCCTGTGTACGCCGATGGCGCGACATATCACGGGCGAGATCATGAACGTGAACGGCGGGAGCGTACTTTGCGGGTAATCGCCTTCGTGTTCACGGGCGGTACCATCTCCATGAAGGTGGATCCCGTTCATGGAGGAGCGGTGCCGGCTCTGTCTGCGGCCGAGATGCTCTCTGCCGCACGAGGAATCGAGGACGTGTGCAGGCCGGTGGCGGAGGAATGGGGTCGCTTTCCCGGTCCGCACATGTCCCTGGAGCGGCAGTGGTCGCTGCGCACTCACCTGCTTGAGTTGTCGGAGTCCGGTAGTGTGGACGGTATCGTGGTGGCGCACGGCACGGACACTCTCGAGGAGACTGCGTACATGGTGGCGCGGTCGGTGCCGGCGCGAGTACCGATCGTGTTTACCGGCGCCATGCGAAATGCGAGCGACCTGGATAGCGATGGCCCCACGAACCTGCTCGATGCGGCACGTGTTGCATCGAGCGACGCGCTTCGCGGTGGGGGCGTGCTCGTCGTTATGGGCGGTGACATATTCAGCGCGCAAGACATCACGAAGCGTCATACGCACGCCAGGGATGCATTTGCCAGTCCGGTTCTCGGCACGTTAGGCGTGGTTGATGATGGTGCCGTGCGATTCATGAGCCGGGCAGTGTCGCTTCCAGAGGTGGTGCGGTGCGACATGCCTGCCTCGCCGGTGGACATCGTGACTTCGCACGCAGGTGCCGATTCGCGCGCGCTGATTTCGCTGCTGCCGGAGTCGCGCGGGGTCGTGATAGCGGCCCTGGGCCGCGGTAACGTTCCGCCGGAGATGCTTCCCGGCGTGTGTGCGTGGCTGGATGCGGGAAAGCCGGTGGTCGTGTCATCGCGCACAGGAAACGGACGTACCGGCGCCACCTATGCGTACGACGGCGGTGCGAGAAAGCTTTTGGACATGGGAGTGGTTCTGGCGGGAGCGCGAAGGCCGCAGCAGGCACGGATTGACCTGATGCTTGCGCTGGGTGCGGGGCTGGATCGTACGGCACTTGCGGCCATGCTGGATGCCTGACGCGAGCCTTGGGAATATGCATCCGGACACGGACGAAGCCCGCCTGCTGCGCCCGCCTGGTGCCGTCCACCGGATTGCGAAGCGCCTGGAGGAAGCGGGTTTTGAAACCTGGTGCGTTGGCGGTGCCGTTCGCGATGCCCTGCTCGGTATTGAGAACCTGGACTGGGACATCGCGACGGCCGCGCCGCCGGCAAAGGTTCGAAGTCTGTTCAGGCGCACGGTGCCGGTTGGCATCGAGTTCGGCACTGTGAGCGTGCTGGACGAACGCGGACAGGCATATGAAGTAACCACCTTCCGGCGCGATATCAGAACGGACGGCCGGCACGCCGTGGTGGAGTTTGGCGCATCGCTCGACGAGGACCTTGCGCGACGGGACTTCACGATCAATGCGATAGCATACTCCACGTCGAAGCGGGTTCTGCACGATCCGTTCGGCGGACGCAGCGATCTTCAGTCGGGAATGGTTCGCGCGGTTGGCGATGCCTCACGCCGCATGACCGAGGATCGTCTGCGCGCCCTCCGTGCAATCAGGTTTGCCTCCCGCTTCGGCTTCAGCATCCATCCCGATACCTGGAGGGCAATCCTGGAGAGCGCCCCGCACCTGGGCCGCCTGTCTCCGGAGCGGGTGAAGCAGGAGCTGGAGAAAACGATGGAGCAGGTGCGCTGTCCCTCGCAGGCACTGCGGCTGTGGCGCGATTCGGGTGCACTTGCCACGCTCGTTCCACCACTCTCCGCGGTGCCTGACGAGGTCCTGCAGGCGATTGACGTTCACGCACTGCCGCGTGGGTCGCGAACTGCGGGGCGGCGGGTGTTGCGGCTTGCCACACTGTTCTCAGGGCTCGATCCACGGGACGTGCGGCGTGTTCTCAAGTCACTTCGTTTTTCCAATGCTGACACGAAGTGGATCAGCGCCCTGGTAGCCCTCTGGCACGAACTCGGCGAGTCGATGACTGCGATTCTTGCAAGTGGTCCCGAAGCCGCCTCGGATGCAGATGTGCGGCGGTGGGTTGCAAGGGCGGGGAGGATGCAGATCCTGTCGCTCCTGCGGATTGCAGCTGCGCACTGGTCGGTTGCGCGGCGTCAGGACCACCTGGCGTCAGGCGGCGACCGTTCGTCTGCAGGTGATCGTGCTAATGCGTCGGCTACGGCTGCGGCCGTTCCTGCTGCGGCTACCGTGGCGAACATCTACAGGAGAGCGACTGCCGCGGCGTTCCATGATCCCGTGGAACTCGCAGATCTTGCGATCGACGGTGAGGACCTTAGACGCGCCGGGGTTCAACCGGGTCCGGGCATGGCCGCAATCCTGCACTCACTGCTCGATGAGGTTCTGGAAGACCCGGCCAGGAACACGGTTGACTACCTGCAGGGGCGCATTGGCTCCATTAGTTCAGAGGCACACTGATGCCGCTTTTCAGAGGTCGACAGCCGGCGTCCTCGGTATGGAAGCGCTTCCGCTCGGGCGTGGACGCCTTCACGTTCACCGAGGACGATGGGTATTTCGCCGCACACGTGGTTGCGAATGCCGAACGAGTGGTGGAGCTCTTTCATGCTCTTTCGGAGGAGCTCCCGCCGGCGGTGGACGTTGCGATAGACGATGTTCGCACCGGTCGCGCGTGGCATGGCACACACCTGGCACTGCCTGACGTGCGCGATGCGTTCGCCCGCCTCAAGCTGCTGCTTACGTCGCATGCCGGAGTGGAGTTCTGTGTCCACTCGGAAGACGATCAGCTTACGCTTACGCCTGAGCTCGAGCTTTACATCTACGCCCGTACCGACCGCTGGCTTTACGTGCTGCTTGGCAAGGGACTGATGGAGAGCAACGAGTTGCCAGGCGCGGCCTGGCGCCTGCGTGCTGCCGACCTGGATCCGTCGCTCGAGTTGCAGGATGCGCTTGCAAGAGCGGTGGAGCAGCTGGGACTGGAGGAGGCATGAGCGTCAGGCTTGCCGAAGTCGTGGAGCGCGGAGTGATGATCCAATGAGCAGGCGCAAACGAAGCGACGATCTCGATGGTGACCCCACCCTGTTCGCGTCGGTCGTGGAGCGGCCGCTCGCAGACCGAATGCGTCCGCGAACGCTGGATGAAGTGGTGGGTCAGCCGAAGCTTCTGGCGCCAGGCAGGCCGCTTCGCGTCATGCTCGATCGCGGTGTGGTTGCGTCCCTGATATTCTGGGGTCCTCCCGGAACAGGCAAGACGACTCTCGGGCGGCTCATAGCCCGGCATACCGATCGAACCTTCGTTCCGTTCTCGGCGGTGACCGAAGGTGTGCCTCGAGTGCGGGAGGTGGTTGCCGAGGCAAGGGGACGTCAGGCGGAAGGGAAGGGGACGCTGCTATTCGTAGACGAGATTCATCGCTTCAATCGTGCCCAGCAGGACGCCTTCCTGCCTCACGTGGAAAGCGGACTCATTACCCTGGTGGGCGCAACCACGGAGAATCCGTCGTTCGAGATCAATGGTGCGCTGCTGTCGCGGTCTCGCGTGTTCGTGCTCGAGCAGCTGTCTGCTGCCGACCTGGAGGTGCTCATTCGGCGGGCGCTGTCGGATGCTGATCGTGGCCTGGGACAACGGCAGTTGACTGCGACCGATGAAGCCGTGGCGCTGCTGGCTACGCATTCCGACGGCGATGCCCGGCGCGCCCTCACTGTGCTGGAAGCAGCTGCCGCGCTCGTGGATGATGGTTCCGCGCTGACAGAGGCGGAGGTACGTGACGCGCTGCAGCGCAGGATTCCGCGGTACGACAAGGGTGGCGAAGAACACTTCAACCTGATCTCAGCGTATCACAAGGCGCTGCGCGGCAGCGATCCACAGGGCGCACTCTACTGGCTTGCGAGAATGATCGAGGGCGGTGAAGACCCGATGTACATTGCCCGCCGCACGGTTCGCTTTGCGTCCGAAGACATCGGCCTTGCAGATCCGCGTGCGCTCGAGGTGGCGATTGCCGCACGTGATGCATACCACTTTCTCGGGTCACCCGAGGGTGACCTGGCGCTGGCTGAGGCTGCGGTTTACCTGGCAACCGCGCCCAAGTCTGCCCGCGTATACGAGGCGTGGAAGGCCGCCCTCGAACTGGCCCGGAACACTCCCGCCGCTCCCGTTCCGCATCACATCAGGAACGCTCCCAGCAAGCTCATGAAGGAACTGGGATACGGCGAGGGGTACCAGTACGCGCACGCGGTTCCGGAGGCATACATCCCGCAGGAGTATCTTCCGCCGGAGCTGGAGGGCACCACGATCTACCACCCGGGACCATTCGGTTATGAGCGCGAGATTGCAAAGCGAATCGAGTGGTGGGCGGGCCTGAGGGCCAGGTATGCAGATGATGCCGAATCTTCGGGCCGCGGCTCGGCCGGTTCCGACACAACTGACCAGGAGTGAACGAATGATGCGCAGGACTGCCGTGCTGATGATGGCTGCCCTCCTTGCTACTGCGGGGTGTCAGACCCTGGGCAGGGCCGTATTCTCGGAGCCCGTAGTGGACTTTCGCGATCTCCGTGTGCGCGGGCTCGGTGTGACCGGCGGCACGATTGACGTGGAGTTGAGCATCTACAATCCGAATAACTTTGCGCTGGATGCGAAGCGGTTCACCTACAGGCTGATGATGGACTCCACGCAGATCGCGGATGGCGAACTGGCTGACCTGTTCAGCGTTCGCTCGGGCGACTCCACCATCGTAACCATTCCGGTTCGCTTCACGTATGCTGGGCTGGGGCATGCCGGCACTCAGCTCATCAACAGCGGCTCGGTTGACTATCGGGTGGCCGGTGACGTGACCGTGGGCACACCGCTTGGCGACTTTACGCGCCCGTACAGCCAGCGCGGCACGTTCAACGCACTGGATGGCGGCAGATCGCGCTGAGCGCGGCATCGGCTATCCAATTCGAATATTTCCTGCGAGGCCCCCATTTCGAGAGAGATCATATCCCTGGACCAGCCGGTGGAGCGTGCGTTGCTGGTTGGTGCACCGATCAAGCGCTCCGGTGCGAAGCATGTCATGGACGAGCATCTCGCCGAACTCGCGAGGCTCGCTGATACTGCCGGAGTCGAGGTTGCGGGCACACTCACGCAGCAGATAGATCGGCCGCACCCGGGCACCTATCTTGGCAAGGGAAAGGTGGACGAGTTGCGGCTTATGCTCCAGAGCAAGGGTGCAACTCTGGTTCTGTTTGACGATGAGCTGTCACCTGCGCAGGGCAAGAACCTGGAAGACGCCATTGGCGTTCGCGTGATGGACAGGGCCGAGCTCATTCTGGACATCTTTGCCACACGAGCACGCTCGAGTGAGGCAAAGATGCAGGTGGAGCTGGCGCAGCTTCAGTACATGCTCCCGCGCCTCACGCGAATGTGGACACACCTCGAGAAGACGCGAGGTGGAATCGTGGGTATGCGCGGCCCGGGTGAAACGCAGCTCGAGACTGACCGCCGTCTCATCAACCACCGCATCAAGGTGCTCAAGGAGCGTCTTGCGGACGTCCAGCGCAGCCGCGACGTGCAGCGTCAGGCGCGCAGGGGAATGTTCCGCGCGTCACTGGTGGGGTATACGAACGCCGGGAAGTCCTCGATACTCAGGGCCCTGGCGGATGCCGACGAAGTGTTCGTGGAAGACAGGCTGTTCGCAACGCTGGACCCACTCACTCGTGAGGTGAACGTAGGCGGCCAGCCGGTGCTGCTCACCGACACGGTGGGCTTCATTCGCAAGCTCCCCCACCACCTGGTGGCTTCTTTCCGTGCTACGCTGGACGAAACCAGGGACGCCGATATACTGCTGCACGTGGTGGACGTGAGCCATCCCATGTGGGAGGAGCACCGCGATGTGGTGGACGAAGTGCTGGAGGACATCGGTGCCGGCGGCGTTGACGTCATCCACGTCTTCAACAAGACGGACAGGCTGGATGCCGAATCGCTGAACGCGGTTCGTCAGCGGATCCAGGTGACACTTCCGGATTCAATTTTCGTATCGGCCGCAGAGCCGGACGGTCTGGAGCCCCTGCGTCGGGCGCTGCTCTCGGCAGTGCGTGCGAGCCGGCCCGTGATGGAGATCAGGCTCGCCGCCTCGGATGGCCGAACACTGGCCGAGCTGCACCGCACGGCCGAGGTTGTGGATCAGCACACGGAGGACGATGCGATTGTCGTCCGGGCGCGGATGGACGAGGCCACGGCTGGCCGCCTGCGCAGCGGGGGACATGCCGTGACCAACCCGGCAGTCCAGCGGTCCCTGTAGCGTCGGCCGACCCGTGAACGCGCCGGTTCCCAGGTGGAACCGAGTGTGTCAGCTTGTCGAGGCTCTCCGGAGCGACCGTGCCGGATGCAGCAGCGCGAGCGATTCAAAACGCAGCACGAACAGCCAACCATTCTGAATGTCCAGGATTCTCGTTACCGGCACCGCCGGATTCATTGGGTACCATCTTGCCGAGCGGCTGCTTGCGCGGGGAGATGAGGTAATCGGCTTCGACAACGTGAACGACTATTACGACGTCACGTTGAAGGAGGCCCGCATGGCGAGGCTTGCCGGACAAAAAGGATACACCTTCGTGAAGGCAGGACTCGAGGATCGTGCGGCGCTCGATCGTGTGTTCAAGGAGTACAAGCCAACGAAGGTGGTGAACCTCGCCGCGCAGGCCGGCGTGCGCTACAGCCTCACGAATCCGCATGCCTATATAGACAGCAATATCGTGGGGTTCACGAACATACTGGAGGGCTGCCGTCACAACGGCGTGGAGCACCTCGTGTATGCGTCGTCGTCATCGGTGTATGGTGCCAATACCGCGATGCCGTTCTCGGTGCACCAGAACGTGGACCATCCGGTAAGCCTTTATGCGGCTACCAAGAAGGCCAACGAGCTGATGGCGCACACGTACAGCCATCTGTACGGACTGCCTACAACCGGGCTGCGATTCTTTACGGTGTACGGTCCATGGGGCCGCCCGGATATGGCGCTCTTCATATTCACGAAGGCCATTCTGGAAGGGCGTCCGATCGATGTGTTCAACAACGGCAACATGCTGCGTGACTTCACCTATGTGGATGACATAGTTGAAGGTGTGATGCGCACGCTGGACAGAACGGCAACGTCGTCCGAGAGCTGGGACTCTGACAGGCCGGACCCTGGAACCAGTGCGGTGCCGTATCGGCTGTACAACATCGGCAACCACACGCCGGTGCCTCTCATGCGAATGATCGAGGTGCTGGAGAGCTGCCTGGGCCGTACGGCGGAGAAGAACATGCTGCCCATGCAGCCGGGCGATGTGCCGGCGACGTATGCGGACGTGGATGCGCTGGCGAAGGACGTGGGTTTTGCGCCCTCAACGCCGATCGAGGAAGGCGTGAGGCGTTTCGTGGCGTGGTACCGCGAGTTCTATCGGGTGGCGGACTGACGGCGGGGGAGGGATGGTCTTCGCTGGCTGAGGAACCCCGACTGCACTTCAGGAGCACTTAAGCGTATAAACCAGAAAGCCCCGGCAATTGCCGGGGCTTTTCAAGTTGTTGTATCTATGGAGTTTACCTGATGGTCGCGCAGGGACTCGAACCCCGGACCTCTGCTGTGTGAAAGCAGCGCTCTAACCAGCTGAGCTACGCGACCGTCGCGGTCGCCAACTCGCGCCGCAGACCTGAAAAAATAGCCCCCACCCGCTACTGCCGGAAGTGGGTAGCCAACCAGCTGACAGTGGGCCCTGCAGGACTTGAACCTGCGACCGTCGGATTATGAGTCCGCTGCTCTAACCGACTGAGCTAAGGGCCCGCAACCACCAACGCTAACCGATCCCCGCTCCCTCCTGCAAGCAGCACGCGCACTCCGCGCCAACTCCCGCCGCACAACCGCATCGGCACACGCCGCCCGACACCACCCCGATCAGCTAATCCGACGACACGTGGTCGTCGTACGCCTCCAGAACTTCCTCACCCGTCACCGTCGCAGCACCCAGCTTCCCAACCTCCACTCCCGCCGCATAATTCGCGATCACAGCCGCCTCCAGAACATCCGCACCTGCCGCAAGCATCGACGCCAGGTATGCCGTTACCGTATCGCCCGCGCCCACCACGTCGTAAACTTCCCGCGCTGTGGTTGGTATCCGATGAAGCCCGCTCTCACGCCCCAGTATCGCCATGCCCTGCTCGCCGAGTGTCATCAGAAGATGATCCACTTCGAGTCGCCTGAGTATCGCAGGCAGCGCCTCGGGCTGCTCCAGATCCACCTCGGCACCGAGCGCAGCTTCCAGTTCGCGCCTGTTCGGCTTGAATACGGTCGCACCGCGATAGGCAAAGAAGTTCTTGTACTTCGGGTCCACCACGATGGGAATTCCGCGCGACATCGCCTGGCTTACTGCCTGCTCGATGACGGCAGCACTGAGTACTCCCTTGTTGTAGTCCTCGAGAACGAGAGCGTCCGCCTCCGACAGGGCACGCTCCACGGCCCGGTGCACGGCATCGATGTCTTCGCCTTCGAGGTCGGCGTCATCTTCCTCGTCAAAGCGAACCACTTGCTGCGCGCGCGCCAGCACCCGCGTTTTCGTGGTAGTGGGACGCGAACCTTCAATCAGTGCCCGCGGGTCGGCTCCGATCTCGTTGAGCATCTCGCGGAGCTGCACTCCGGCGGCGTCACGTCCGATGACGGACACCAGCTCACCTACGGCACCTATCGCGGCCACGTTCTGAGCAACGTTGGCAGCACCACCAAGTGCGAAGCGCCTTTCGCGTACGCGAACCACCGGCACTGGCGCTTCGGGAGAAATGCGGTCAACATCACCGCGCAGGTAAACATCCAGCATCGCGTCGCCTACAACAGCAATGCGGCGTCCGCGAGCCTGGGCAAGAAGCTCCTCGAGACGGGAGCGGGCAAGAGATCGAGGCATGGCCGCACAAGCTACGAACCAGCGTGGCTCGCGGCCAGCCCACTCGAGTACCCGAGCGGGCATGGCCCTTGCCCCTGCCCCCCGCAGGATCACGCGAACACGCCCTCGTGAAATCATATCTGCAACGCCTCAACGTAGCCGCAAAGCGGCGCGTGCTGGCCGTACAGGAGTACGTATCTCTCGCCAGCAAGGCCATTCGCTATTGCTTCGTTCGTCCATTCTACGTCAACGACGTAATTCAGCAGATGGACACGATCGGCGTTCAGTCCATTCCCATCGTGATCCTCACGGGCTTCTTTACCGGAATGGTGCTGGCGCTGCAGACGTCCGTGCAGCTGGAAGCGTTCGGCGCTACGCAGTACATCGGAAAGCTCGTTGCAGCATCCATGATCCGGGAGCTTGGTCCGGTGCTGGCGGGACTCATGGTTGCGGGCAGGGTAGGCTCGGGCATCGCTGCGCAGATCGGGTCCATGATGGTCACCGAGCAGATAGACGCACTCAACACGCTCGGCACAGACCCGATCAAGAAACTCGTTACGCCGCGTCTCATTGCGAGCCTCGTCATGCTCCCGCTGCTCACGGTCATCACGGATTTCGTGGGCATACTGGGTGGCAATGTGATCGCAAGCGTATATGTGGGCCTGCCCACCGGTACCTACTGGCAGACAGTGTGGGAGCAGCTGGCGTCAGGCGGCTTCACGCTGCGATATATTCCGAACGACTTCATCCAGGGACTCGTGAAGCCTTTCGTGTTCGGCGGGCTGATTTCCATTACGGCCTGCTATTACGGGCTTCAGACGCGCGGTGGAACCGAAGGCGTCGGCCTCAGCACCACCAGGACCGTGGTTACGGCGAGCATCATGATTCTCGTCGTAGACTACTTCCTCACCCAGATCATGCTCGCCGCATTCAACGCATGACAGCCGACAACGACAGGCGCTCGTCAGGCGCAGGCTCCGGGGATGAACGGCGCGTCGGCATCGACCGCCGAACGCCGGTGGATCCCGCTGCCGCTGCAGCCGGCGAGCGCGTTGCAGACAGGGAACGGGAGGTACGCGAAGCCATCCGTGCCGAGCTTCTCGTTGACATGGAAGAGGAAGCCCGTTCGGGGAAGGCTACAACACCCGCGGAGCCGGTAATCGAGCTGCAGGGCGTGTCACTCGCATTCGACCGACCGGTGCTCGAAGACATCAGTTTCGGCCTCTATCCTGGCGAAACAGTGTGCGTCGTTGGTGAGTCAGGCTCCGGCAAGAGCACCATCCTGAAGCTCATACTGCGCCTCCTCGTGCCTGACGCCGGTCGCGTTTTCGTGGACGGACAGGACGTTACCGACGTGTCCTACGGTGAAGCACTCACGATGCGCCGGAAGATGGGCATGGTGTTCCAGAGCGCCGCACTCTTCGACTCCATGACGGTATTCGAGAACGTGGCCTACCCGCTTCGCGAGCACGTGAAGATGCGCGAGGATGAGATCGAAGAGCGCGTTAATGAGACGCTGAGGTTCGTGGACCTCGATCCCGAGCAGGTTGCCGACAAGCTGCCTTCCGCGCTTTCGGGGGGAATGCGCAAGCGCGTGGGCGTGGCCAGGGGCATGGCTGCCCGCCCCAAAATCATGCTGTACGACGAGCCTACGTCAGGGCTGGACCCCCTCACAACCGGTACCATCACAAGGCTGATCGTGAAACTCCAGCGGGAGCTGCAGGTGTCCAGCCTTGTGGTGTCCCACGACATAAGGTCCGTATTCCGGATGGCAACCCGCGTGGTGCTGCTGTACGATCGCCGAGTACATTATGTGGGCACGCCGGAGGAAATGGCTGCCAGCGAAGATCGGTACATTCGGGACTTCCTCGGAGGCTACTGATGCTGACGGCCACGCTGCATTCAGGTCGAGAAGTTGGAACCCTGCCCCTAAACGCATGAAGCGATCGACGTTCCTCACATGGGAGCAGCTCAAGGTTGGCACGGTGGTGCTGATCGCCCTCGCGATCCTGGCTGTGGCAGTGCTCAAGCTCGGGCAGTCACAAAGCCTGTTCTCGTCGCGGTACACGCTGCAGGCATACCTCCCCAACGCCAATGGCCTGCGCGTGGGTAACTCCGTGCTGATTGCGGGTCAGCTGGCGGGAACGATCAGGAGAATCGATTTCCTCCCGGTGGATGATGACACCACGCGGAACCTCAGCGTCCTCCTGGAACTGGACAAGAAGCTCCAGGAGCAGGTGCGCGAGGATTCGCGTGCGCGACTCAGGCCGGACGGTCTCCTCGGCGACAAGGTCCTGGACATCTCGCCAGGCACCCCGCAGTTCGCCGTGCTGCAGGACGGGCAGACGGTGACCGTGGGGGAATCCGTGGACTACGACGAGGTGCTGCTCCAGGCCAGCCTGGCAGTGACCGAGGTGGTGGGACTCACACAGGATCTTCGCGTGATCACGGGCTCCATCGTGGAGGGTGAGGGAACCGTGGGCCAGCTGCTGATGACCCCGGACCTTTACCAGAACCTGCGAGGCACCCTCGAGGAGGCCAATCAGCTGCTCCAGCGCATGCAGAATCCGGACGGGACCATCGGTCGCATGCTCGACGATCCGCAGCTTTACGTGAACCTCACGAATCTCACCGGCTCCGTTGATTCTTTGGTGACGCGAATGGGCAGTTCGGATGGTACTATCGGACGCCTGATTGCCGACAGCACGCTCTACCAGCGACTGGTGAGCGTCAGCACCTCTGCAGATTCCGTGTTCGGATTGCTCTCGAACGGGCAGGGAACCGCCGCACGACTGCTGCAGGACGACGCGCTTTACGAACAGCTGTCGCGGGCCGTTCAGGAACTCACTGCGGTGCTCGAGGACCTGCGCCAGAATCCGCGTCGATACACACCGGGGCTGATAAGGATTTTCTGACGTCCGGGCCATGTCGGCCGGTCTCCAGCCGGCGCCGGCCGACACTCTACGCAGCCAGCCAATTATCTTCCCTGCGCGCTGCCGCTCCCGGCTGCCAGTTCCCCGCACCTTCGAATGGATTCCCTTCAACTCGACGTCGCGATCTGGCGAGGCGACTTTCTGGAGTCGCGGCACCACGTGCACTGCGCCGTGGTGTCCGAAGACGGAACGCTTCTGGCCGCTTCAGGAAACGGCGAGCTCACCACTTGGTGGCGATCGTGCGCGAAGCCGTTTCAGGCCATGACGCTGCTCGAAACCGACGAGTTCGACTCGCTGGGCTGGGCCGAGGACCAGATCGCGGTAGCGTGTGCGTCGCACGGTGGCGAGCCGGAGCACCTTTCCGTGGTTGGCGGTATGCTTGCCGACATAGACCTGGAAGAGGGCGACCTGGCCTGCGGCCCGCACGAACCCCTTACCAGCCGCGGATCGCGCCTCCTGCGTGAATCCGGCGAGCGCCTTACGCGACTGCACAACAACTGCTCCGGAAAGCATGCCTTCATGCTGGCGCTGGCACGGAGCCGGAACCTCTCGCTAGCGGGCTACGAGCGGCAGGGCCATCCGGTGCAGCAGGAGGCAGCGCTTCGCGTTTCGCGCTGGTGCGGCCTTCCTCGTGAGGTGCTGCACGAGGCGACGGACGGCTGCGGGGTGGTTGTGTTCGGGTTACCGCTTCGCAACATGGCACTCGCCTATGCCCGCCTTGCCGGCGCCTGCCTCCGCGATGAGGAGGTTCCATCTCGAATCGTTGACGCAATCCGCGAGCGTCCGTTCCTGTTTGCCGGCACCGACCGCTTCGACACCGTGCTCCTGGAGGCAAGCGGCGGGCGCGTGATCGCGAAGATCGGTGCCGAGGGTGTCCATTCCGCTGCGGTGCTGGATTCGGGCATTGGCGTTGCCATCAAGGTTGAAGATGGCGCTCCTCGCGCGCAGTATCCGGCGCTTCTCAAGGCACTGCAGTACGCCGGCGGACTTCCGGACCCGCTCCCTCCTCGTTTGCAGGAGTTTGTGGCCAAGCCGATTCGCAATACCCGTGGCGAGGTGGTTGGGCGCGTGGAATTGATGGAACGGTGATCGTGATGCCGAACGAGGCCTGTGGTGCCGTTGTGGGGCTCAGGTCGCGCATGCCTGATCGTCGATCGCGGAGAGCCGTTCCCACGCGACGCACCGCGAGATCATGGTATCCCACGGGCGTCCTGTGACCATGCCCGAAAAAGATTCGCAGGGCGGGGAATCGGTGCCCTCCGAGGCTGCCGACAGCGCTATGATCAGCCGTCCCGGAGGAGCATCCGAGTCGGTGGGTAATGAGAGCGTCGGGCTCGATGAGAAAACTCTTGCACTCATTCAGCTCGCGGTAGAGATAGCGGTGGCAGACGAACCGCAGCTTCGTCAGGCAATGATCCATGCGGCCTCTGCCGGTTTGCCGCCGAAGTGGGTAGAGGAGATCCTCCTGCAGTCATATATGTTCTGCGGCTTCCCGCGCTGTCTCAATGCGACACGAGAATGGCGCAGGGCGTCCGGAATCGAAGCGCCGAGTGACGATGAGGGAACGGACTATCGAAATGCGCAGGATTGGAGCGATAGAGGGGAGGCCACGTGCGAGCTGGTGTATGGCAGGTTTTACGAGAGGCTCCGCGCGAACGTCCGCTCGCTTCATCCGGCGCTGGAGACATGGATGATCGTGGACGGCTACGGAAAGCTGCTTGGTCGCGAGGCGCTGGACCTGCGGCGGCGTGAGCTGTGCATCGTGGCCATATGCGCCGCAGACAGGCAGGAGCGTCAGCTGCATTCGCATCTGCACGGTGCGCTGAATGCCGGTGCTACGGCGGGCGAAGTGCATCAGGCACTGGAACTGGTGTGGCCGCTGCTCGACCAGGAAGTGCAGGAGCGCTTCGAGCGTTTGCTGGAACGCGTTGTGAATCATTGACCCCGGAACTGTGTTCATCGATAGAGTAGTGGTGCGCGTGAGCGCAGGTAGCGGTGGTGCTGGCAGCGTCTCCTTCAGGCGCGAGTCCAAGGTGCCCATGGGCGGTCCGGATGGCGGCGACGGTGGTCGTGGCGGCGATGTCTACGTGCGCGCGGATTCCAACCTCACCACCCTGCTGGACTACACCTATCGTGACAGGTGGACTGCGGATCGGGGCGCGCACGGAATGGGTTCGAACAAAACGGGCAGCTCCGGTGACGACCTGTACCTTCCGGTTCCTCCGGGCACCGTCGTGCGCGACCTCGATTCCGGCGAGCTGCTTGGAGAGGTGCTGGAGAGCGGCGACACGCTGCTGGTGGCGAAGGGCGGGCGAGGAGGGCGGGGAAACGCGTTCTTCGCAACCGCCACGCAACAGGCACCCAGGCACTGGCAGCCTGGTGAAGAGGGAGTGGAGCGATCGCTGGAACTGGAGCTGAAGCTCATTGCGGATGTAGGTCTGGTGGGGCAGCCTAACGCGGGCAAGAGCACTCTCCTCTCCGTAATCTCCGCCGCCAGGCCGAAGATCGCCGATTACCCATTCACCACACTCGCGCCCAATCTGGGTGTAGTCGGCTTGAGCGATCACCGGAGCTTCGTGGTGGCTGACATTCCCGGCATCATCGAGGGCGCACACGAAGGCAAGGGACTCGGCCTGCAGTTCCTTCGGCATATCGAGCGCACGCGATTGCTCGCTCTCGTGATTCCCACGGATGCGCTGGACTGGCAGGAGGAGTACGACCAGTTGCGCGCGGAACTCGCGTCCTACTCGGATGAGCTGGCGAGCAAGCCTCACTGTGTCGTATTCAGCAAGAATGACCTTATCGGCGAGCACTACATTCCCGAGATCGAAGCGCCTGACGCCTTCGGCATGTTCTCAATCTCTGCCGCTGCTCGTGAGGGACTGGACGAGCTGATAGCAGGGTGGTGGAGCGTGCTGCTCGACATGCGGAAGGCTCCGGACGCCGAAGTGAAGGTTGAGCAGGTTGAGCTCCCGTGAGCACACGCTTGCGCTCCTGACGCTGGAGCGCATGCCGGGGTTGGGACCGGCTGGCATTCGCACACTCCTCGAGCAGGAGCCGGATGCTCGTGCGGCACTCGGCAGTTACCAGAAGCGGGTCTCGGCCGACATCGCGAGCAGGGCAAGTACGGAAGCGGAAGGCACCCTGTCGTCCATGGCACTACTCGCGCGCCTGCGGCCGGAACTCGCTCCCCGGGTGCTGACGTCAGGCTCCGCCGAGTATCCTGCCGGCCTCATGGACCTGTCCGACCCGCCACCCACCCTGTTTGCAATGGGTAAGCTGAATGCGCTCGATCGCCCGTGTGTGGCAATAGTGGGTACCAGGCGTGCCAGCCGCTACGGTGAGCGCATAACGAGGGGTCTTGCGGGCACGCTCGCGGGTGCGGGTGCGTGCGTGATCAGCGGCATGGCGGCCGGGATCGACGGCATGGCGCACTCATCCGCGCTCGAGGCCGAAGGCGCCGGAGGACGCACGGTGGCCGTACTCGGCACCGGTATCGACATCCCGTATCCGGCTGCGCACCGGTCGTTGCACGAACGCATTGCCACGTCAGGGCTGCTTCTCTCCGAACTGCCGCCCGGCGAGCGCGGTGGCCCGGGATCATTCCCAAGGCGCAACCGGATCATCGCTGCGCTTGCACAACTCACGATCGTTGTCGAAGCCGGAGCTCGGAGCGGGGCGCTCATTACGGCGGCGCACGCGCTCGACCTTGGTCGCATGGTTGCCGCTGTCCCAGGCCCGATAGACGCGCCTGAAAGCGTGGGTTCGAACGCACTCATTCGCGACGGAGCGCACGTGATAGCTGACGTCACCGACGCGCTGGCACTCATGGGCCTCACGCCACCGCCGCGACGCGCAGGGCCTGATCTCTCCGGCGATGCTCGCAAGGTGTACGATGCACTCCAGTCCGGCACCGTTCGCGTGGATGATCTGCCAACGCGCGCAGCGCTGCCTGTGGAGCGTTGCCTGGCCGCCATCACGGAACTCGAGGTGGCAGGCACGGTAGTGTGCGATCTCACGGGAGAGGTCTCCCGGCGAATCTGAAGGCAAGGGGGGACGGAGACGCCTTCAGCAGGCGGCTCGGGGCCACTGCCACCACCGGCAACCGGTATCTTTCCCAGGTGTCCAGCCCCCGCCATCTCTACGTTCATGTGCCCTTCTGTGCACGACGTTGCTCCTATTGCGATTTCTCGATCGCGGTAAGGCGCGAGGTGCCGGTGCGCGAGTACGTGGATGCCATCACCACCGAGCTCGAGATGCGTGCACCGGAGTCCGGGCTGCAGCTGGACACCCTGTACTTCGGTGGGGGCACTCCGTCCCGTCTCGGGGGCGAGGGAGTTCGCGAACTGCTCGAAGTCCTGGCGCGACACACCACCCTTCTGCCCGGCGCCGAAGTAACGCTCGAAGCGAATCCGGACGATGTCACTCCGGAGTCGGCCATGGCCTGGCAGCGCGCCGGTATCAACCGCGTTTCGCTCGGCGTGCAGAGTTTCGACGAAGGCGTTCTTCGCTGGATGCACCGGTCACACAGTGCTGCTGCCGCCGGCGAGGCAGTTCAGGTGCTCAGGCAAGCGGGCATCGCGGATGTGAGCGTAGACCTGATCTTTGCGCTTCCGGAATTCCTCGCCCGCAACTGGGATCGCGATCTGGAACTCGCACTGGCGCTTCGGCCCACACATCTCTCGCTGTATGGGCTCACCGTGGAGCCCGCCACGCCGCTGGGACGGTGGGTTGCCCGAGGCGACGTGGTGGAAGCGCCGGAGGAAGGCTACGCCCAGGAGTTCCTGCGCGCGCATGAGGCGGTGACCGGTGCAGGGTTCGAACACTACGAGGTGTCCAACTTCTCGCTGCCTGGCTACCGCGCCCGACACAACTCCTCCTACTGGCAACACGTCCCCTACGCAGCACTCGGCCCCTCCGCGCACGGATTTGATGGTGCGCGACGCAGCTGGAACGTTTCGGCCTATGCGGACTGGGTTCGAGCCCTGGCCGAGGACCGGGATCCGGTGGGTGGCTCGGAGGTTCTGGATGAGTCGAACCGGGCTGCCGAGCAGGTATACCTCGGCCTGCGAACTGTGAGCGGCCTGCGACTGTTTGCGGGAGCCCGGGAGATGGTCGCCCCATGGGTGGACGCCGGTTGGGCCGTAGTCGATGAGAATGTCATCCGGCTCACCCCGGAAGGATGGCTCCGTCTGGACGGCCTCGCGGCGTCCTTGACGATGGCCCCAAGTCATTCATAGATTTCGACTTATGGTACCGGGAGACCTTTCGGAGCGCGAGCGGCGCGTACTAGAGGCCGTTATCCAGGCTTACGTTGAGACGGCTGAGCCTGCGGGCTCGCGTACGCTCTCACGCCGCTTCGAGCTCGGCGTGTCGCCGGCGACCATCAGGAACACGATGAGCGACCTGGAGGAGAAGGGCTACCTCTTCCATCCGCACACCTCCGCGGGTCGGGTTCCCACGGACAAGGCGTACCGCGCCTACGTGAACTCGCTGTCGTCCGTGCAGCCGATCGCCTCGCCACTACGAGACAAGCTCGCAGAGGAACTGAGCGCCGGTGGCTCGGCAATCGAGTCCATCCTGCGTCGTGCGGCGCAGAGCCTCAGCGTGATCACGCAGGAGCTCGGCGTTGCCATTGGTCCCCAGTTTGACCGCTCCGTCCTGCAGCAGCTGGAACTGGCCAGGCTGTCTTCGGACCGCATTCTCGTGGTCCTCACGCTCAGCGGCGGAGCAATGCGCACCATCTTCGTTGAGGCGCGCGCGGAAATGGCGGACGATTCGTTTGCCGAGGTTACCCAACTGCTGAACGAGCGGCTGGCGGGGCTTACAGTTCGTGAGATTCGCACCACACTCGCCTCACGGCTGAGAGATACCCGGCCGAGGAGCGAGCATGCGCGCGAGCTGCTCAACGTGTTCGTGCAGGAAGGAGAGCAACTGTTCGACGTAGACCGCATGCCTTCGGAGTCGAGCATCGTGCTCGGCCAGGCTGCAGTGCTCGCTGAACAGCCTGAGTTTGCCACCGGCGAGAACATGCGCCGGCTGCTGGAGCTTACCGATACCCGGCATCAGCTGGCAACGGTACTTCAGGATCGCACGGACCAGCAGGGCATGACCATTACCATTGGCAACGAGCATTCGGATCCGCGGCTGGAGCGATTCACCGTGGTTACGGCCGAGTACAGGGCCGGTGAGCTTGCGGGAGTGATCGGGGTAATAGGCCCCACGCGCATGCCTTACGAGAAGATCATTTCGATAGTGCATCACACGTCACGGCTGCTCACGGAGCTGCTGGACTGAACCACGGACATGGCTGACTACTACAGTGTTCTCGGAGTATCGCGTGAGGCGACCGACGAGGAAATAAAGAAATCATATCGCAAGCTCGCGATGCAATATCACCCGGACCGTAACGGCGGTTCGAGTGAGGCAGAGGAGAAGTTCAAGCAGATCACCGAGGCGTACGATGTGCTTCGGGACGGGCAGAAGCGCGCCGCGTATGATCGCTACGGCGAGGCGGGACTTCGGGGTGGGGCCGGTGGCTTTCACCATGTGGATCTGTCCGAGGCGCTCAATATTTTCATGCGCGACTTCGGCGGTTTCGCGGGCTTGGGCGACATTCTGGACGCCGCTGCACGAGGACAGGCGGGTGGTCCGAGAACCGGTGCCGACCTCCGGCTGAATGCCTCGCTTACGTTGGCCGAAGTAGCGTCTGGCGTGACGAAAACCTACAAGCTGCGCACGCTCGAGCCGTGCGACCGGTGCGAGGCATCCGGCGCTGAACCCGGCAGTTCGCCGCAGCAGTGCGAGACGTGCGGCGGTGCAGGTGAGGTGAGGCGCGCCCAACGGTCGTTCTTCGGGCAGTTCGTGAGCGTTGCGCCGTGTCCCGCCTGCGGCGGTGAGGGCGTACGCATTGCCACTCCCTGTCATGATTGCCGAGGCGAGGGTCGTGTGCGCGGCGATCGTGAGGTGAAGGTCCAGATTCCGGCGGGCGTATCGAGCGGGCAGTACATGACGCTGCGCGGTGCGGGGAATGCAGGACCGCGCGGCGGCGCACGTGGGGATGTGGTCGTGGTGTTCGATGTGGAAGATGACGAACGCTTCGAGCGCGACGGGGAGGACCTGTACACCGAGGTTCTGGTGCCCTACTCAACGCTCGTGCTTGGCGGTGAAGTCGAGGCCCCCACGGTTACCGCGAGCGTTTCAGTCCGGGTACAGGCCGGAACGCAGAGCGGTCAGGTGTTCCACCTGCGCGGACGTGGCCTGCCGCGGGTGAATGGCTCCGGTATGGGCGATCTTCACGTCAGGGTGCAGCTGTGGACTCCCGAGCAGGTGTCAGAGGAGGAAGAGGAACTGTTGCGTCGCCTGGCAGAGCTCCAGGGCGCGCCTCCGGCATCCGATTCACGCGGCCGAGGTCTTTGGGCGCGCATGAAGCAGGCGCTGGGAGCTTGAGCTGGAGAGCGTTTCGCGTGCGCCCGTCAGGCGGTGCGCGCGATGCTGTTATCGCCGCGCTTTTCGAGGCGGGTGCCCAGGGAGTGCAGGAACTGGACGACGCGGTGATCACGCACTTTCCGCCGGAGGTGGAGCCTCACGCGGTGGCGCAGCTGGTAAAGGCCGCGGACGCTGGTGCTGAGTCCGACAGCTGGGAGGTTGAGGAGGCTGACTGGTCACTCGCCTGGCGCGACGGAATCGTGGCGCACCGGCTGGGGCATCTTACCGTCGCGCCTCCCTGGCTGGCGTCCGCACTCGATCCTGCCACCACGATCGTAATCGATCCGGGGATGGCTTTCGGCACCGGCGAACATGCAACCACTCGTGGTGTCGTGAGGCTCCTGCAGGGCGCGGTGCGCGAGGGAGACGTAGTCGCAGACCTTGGCGCCGGGTCTGCCGTACTGGCGATCGCTGCGGCAAAGCTCGGAGCACGCAAGGTCATAGCCGTGGAGCTGGACGAAGACGCCATCCCCAACGCCGAAGAGAACGTCGCTGCCAACGGCGTGTCGAACCGGGTGGTTGTAGTTCAGGGAGACGCCGGAGCGATCCTGCCGCTGGCCGCGCCTGTGCGCGTGGTGCTGGCGAATATCATTTCCTCCGTGCTCGTTCAGCTGCTTCCGGTAATCGAGGGTGCGCTCGCGCCGGACGGAGAAGCGATCCTGAGTGGCATCCTTCTGGAGGAGCGGCCCATGATGCTGCAGGTGCTCTCCGAAGGCGGTTGGCAGGTTGAGGCGGAGGACACTGAAGACATCTGGTGGAGCGTCCGGATAGCGCGCGCGGCGTGAGGGTAGCGCGTGTCGGTGCCGGATTGCCGCGAGTGTACTCCGAGCGGCCGGTCGCGAGCACCGCGGGCTCGAGGGTGATTCTGGACGCCGAGGCCGCGCACCACCTTCGCGTGAGGCGCGTTCGTGAGGGCGAGCGCGTCGGAGTCACAGATGGCCGTGGAGGCCTGGCAGAAGGCGTGCTGGACTCCCTCGGCAGGAATGAGGCAACAGTTGAAGTCGTACGCAGCGAACTCGTGGAACGACAGGGGCGCATCCACCTGCTCGCGCCAGTGGGCGATCGCGACAGGATGCTCTGGCTGGCAGAGAAGGCGACCGAGTTGGAACTCACGGGCTGGCAGCCAGTGAGGTGGCAACGATCCCGATCGGTTTCGCCACGGGGTGAGGGCGAAGGCTTTCGGGTGAAGGTTCGGGCGCGCATGGTCAGCGCTCTGCTGCAGTCCGGCGGCGCTTGGCTGCCAGACGTATTGCCCGAATCGGAGCCGGAAACTGCGCTTGCCGGCGGCGATGGTCACCGCGTGGTACTGCACATGACCGGCCCGCCGTTCGCGCGCGAAGGCATCGTGCCGCCCGTGTCGGTTGCGCTCGGTCCTGAGGGTGGTCTCGAAGACGGTGAACTGGAGCTGGCCACTTCCATGGGCTGGCGGTTCGTGTCGCTCGGCCGGTCGGTACTGCGCTTTGAAACGGCCGGTGTGGTTGCACTGGGGATGCTGCGGGGCGGGTGACTGTTGTCCCGGCTCCAATACGGGTACAATCAGAGGAGCAGCAATTCAGAACCGCCAGACACACACAACCGTGAGCACGCTCTTTCAAACGTTGCAGCAGGACCTCAACTCCTCGCGAAAGGCGCAGGACAAGCCGCGTACCCTGCTCCTGGGCATGATCGTGGCCGACGTCAAGAATCGGCAGATCGAGTTGCGTCGCGATGCTACCGACGAAGAGGTTGTGGATGTGCTGCGCAAGGGAATCAAGCGCAGGAAGGAGTCGGCCGAGGCGTATGACAAGGCGGATCGTTCCGAGCTTGCTGCGCGTGAGAAGGCCGAGGTTTTAATCCTGGAGGGCTACCTGCCGCAGCAGGCAGATCCGGAAGAGATTCGCACTGCCGTACGAACTGCAATCCAGAACGGAGCAACGCAGATCGGCGCGGTAATGGGCGCCGTGCTCCCGCAGTTCAAGGGCCGGGCAGATGGCGGAACCGTTAGTGCCATCGCGCGTGAGGAGCTTGCCGGGAAGCAATAGTTTCGTGTCAGGCACAGGCCTCCCCTCGCTCCTCGCTGAAACCGGCAGCGCCCGAAAGTGAACCAGCACGCCCTGGCAGTTCTCGAGTTTCCGCGTGTTCTCGATCTTGTGGCGGAAGGTGCCATGAGCGAGGTGGGTGCCGAACGAGTGCGCGCGCTCACCCCGGATTCGGGGATGCAGTGGATTCGTGACGAGCACGAGAGAGTAGCGGCTGTACGCGCGCTGGTAACCGGGGAGGGAGGATGGTCTCCGGAGCCCGTGCCGGACCTGCGCTCCCCGCTTCGGGCCCTTCGTGTTGAAGGGCTCTCGTGGAGCGGGCCGCAGCTGCTCTCGGGTGCGCGCCTTTTGCTCAGCTCCCGGAAAACGGACGACTCGCTCAGGGACGAGCGTCGCCCTCGCATCGTTGCGGCTGTACTCGGCCCGCTCGCCTCGCGCCTGACGATTGCCAGCCAGCTGGAGGAGCAGGTTGGCCGAACCATAGATCACGATGGTAGCGTAAAGGACGACGCCACTCCGGCGCTTCGTCGACTGCGACGCGAACTGCGTGGGGCGCAGGGTCAGCTCATCAAGCTGCTCGAGCGCACCATGGCACGCCTGGAGCAGCACCAGGCGGTTCCGGACATGAGCGTCACGGTGCGAAACGGGCGTTACGTGATCCCGGTCCGTCGTGAGGCTCGCGCGGATGTTGGCGGTATCGTGCACGACGCATCGGCTACGGGGAATACCCTGTTCGTGGAACCGCCTGCAGCTGTGGAGTTCATGAACCGCATCCGCGAGCTCGAAGCCGAGGAAGCTCGCGAGGTGGAGCGTGTGCTTGCCGAGCTCACGGATGCGTTTCGGCCGCTCCGCGAACGATTGACGGACACGCTCGAAGCGCTCGCGGAACTCGACTCGCTGTACGCGCGCGCAAGGTACGCCGTGCGCTACGATTGCGTGCCTGCCGTACCGGTTGCACCCGGCGGTACGATGTCCATTCATAACGGCAGGCACCCGCTGCTGCTGGCGAAGAGTGAAGGCGTCGTGCCCTTCAGCCTGACGATGGAGGACGGCGAGCGCACACTCCTGGTATCGGGCCCGAATACCGGTGGCAAGACGGTTCTCCTCAAGTCCGTCGGGCTCATCGCCGCAATGTTCCAGGCCGGAATTCCTGCGCCGCTGGGCGACGGTTCCAGCCTGCCCGTATTCGACGACATCTTCGCCGACATTGGCGACGAGCAGAGCATCGAGGCCAGCCTTTCCACCTTCAGCGCGCACCTGAAGAACCTCTCCGAAATCCTTCGCCTCGCGTCTGGGAACTCGCTGGTTCTGGTGGACGAACTTGGTTCGGGCACCGACCCTGTTGAAGGCGCGTCGCTCGGTGGGGCCATACTCGAAGAGCTCACTCAGCGCGGCACGCTTACGCTGGCTACCACCCACCTGGGTGCACTCAAGTTGCTGGCGACTGAGGTTCCGGGTGTGGTGAATGCGTCACTTCAGTTCGACGAAGATATGCTGGCCCCCACGTATCGCTTCATCAAGGGTATCCCGGGCAGATCGTACGGATTGAGCATCGCGCGACGGCTGCGCCTGCCGGAGAACGTGCTTCAGCGCGCCGAGGAAAGGCTTCCGGTGGGAGAGCGCGACATGGCCTCGCTGCTGGCAGACCTGGAGCGCCGGGAAGTGGAGCTTCAGGAGCGAGAGACTGCCACGGAGTACGAGAGCGAAAAGGCGCTCGCCCGCTTGCACGAGGTTACACGCAGGGAAACTGCGGTAAAGGAGCGAGAGAGAGAGGCGGATCGTCAGGCGAGAAAGGAAGCACGCGACTATCTTCTGAGTGCGCGCCGGGATATCGAGAGTACCATCGCCCAGATCAAGGCCGCTGGCGCGGGCAAGGCCGAACAGGTGGCCCGGGACGCCAGGCGACATGTGGAGGAGCTTGCGGAGTCGCAGAAGCAGGCCATCGAGCGGCTGGACTCCCGCCGCACTCAGCAGGGTGGCCGGGCGACCCTCAGGCCGGTAGCGGTCGGAGACACCGTAAAGGTGGGGACCATTGGCGGAGCCGCCGGCAAGGTGCTGGAGCTTCGTCAGGAGGACGCGGTGGTGGCGGTTGGAGTCATGAAACTCACGGTACCGCTGAAGTCGCTCACCCCCACCGATGCGCCCCCGGTTGAGCCGGTGCGGATTCGCGGCGACCTTCCGGATGAAGATGTTCCGGGTGAACTGGATGTTCGGGGGATGCGGGCAGACGAAATGGAGGGTATCGTGCTTCAGGCAATTGATGCTGCAGTGCGTGCTGACATGAAGGACATCAGGATCATCCATGGAAAGGGAACGGGTGCATTGCGCGAGCGCGTGGCTGAGATGCTCCGCAAGGACACACGGGTGAAGGGATTTCGCCTGGCGGCGTGGAACGAGGGCGGAACGGGGGTTACAGTGGCAGCTTTCCAGTGATGCCGGACGCGGAGGCGTGTTCGTGATCTCCCAGGAGACGGTTGAGCGTGTTCGCGAATCAGCGGACATCGTGGAGATTATCGGTGAGCACGTACGCCTTCGCCGCATGGGGAACACATGGAGAGGGCCATGCCCGTTCCACCAGGGTAAGGGCCCGAACTTTTCCGTTTCACCCCAGAAGGGCTTCTATCACTGCTTCAAGTGCGGCGTTAGCGGAGATGTTTTCACCTTCCTCCGCGAGCACCTCGGCCTGTCCTTCACAGATTCCATCCGGCTGGTTGCCGAACGAGTTGGAATAGAGGTTCGCGAGGTTGCCGCAACGCGAAAGCAGGACGATCCGCGCGAACCGCTTCGTGAGGCGCTCGGAGCGGCTGCGGAGTGGTACAGTCGCCAGCTTGCAGGTGAGGCGGAGGGTCGTGAGGCCCGGGAATACCTGGCCAGGCGACAGATTCCTGCTGCGCTGCTGGAAAAGTTCGAACTCGGCTTCGCGCCTCGCGATCCGTCGGCCCTGAATCGCCATCTTCATGCTCTCGGCATGGACGACGAGCGCCTCATTGCAGCGGGCCTGCTGGTGCGTCGTGAGGGTGAGACCGAAATCCGTTCGCGCTTTCGCGGACGACTCATGTTCCCCATCCGCGACACGATGGGACGTGCGTCCGGCTTCGGCGGACGGTTGCTCGGCGCAGGCGAGCCCAAGTATCTCAATTCGCCCGAGTCCGAGGTTTTCGCCAAGCGGCAACTGCTGTACGGGCTCCATCTCGCCAGGCAGGCCATACGCAAGGAAGAGCGCGTGCTCGTCGTGGAGGGGTATATGGACGTAATCCGCCTCTCGGGCGCAGGCATCGAGACGGTGGTTGCACCCCTGGGTACGGCCCTCACAGCGGAGCAGGCAGGGATGCTCGCGCGCCTCACGGGAAATGTGTTCCTCCTGTACGACTCGGACGAAGCCGGGCAGAAGGCCACCTTCCGAACCGGACTGGAACTGCTGAACCTCGGTGTGGCACCGCGGGTCGTTACTCTGCCTGACGGCGAGGACCCGGATTCGTATGTCCAGGCGCACGGCGCCCCAGGACTGGAGAAGCTGCTGAGCTCCAGCGTGGACATATTCGACAGGCAGATCCAGATGCTCGAACGGCGCGGATGGTTCTCGGACCTGCACAGGGCCAGGCGTGCGATCGACAAGCTTCTGCCTACCATTCGCGCGACCGCCGATCCGGTTACACGGGAGCTCTACCTGGGCACGCTTGCCGAGCGTTCCGGAGTCGACCGGGAACTCCTCGGCCGTGAGGCGGAGCAGGAGAGGCGTCGCGGCAGTTTCGGGCGGTCTGGTGCGGACGAAGCTTCGCCGCGCAGTGCTCCTGCTGACCGCCAGGGCGATCCTCACTACCACTCTTCGTCAGGCTGGAGCCCGAGTCCGCCGTCCGGATTCGAACCGCGGCGGCAGCGCGAGCGGCGCTGGGGAGACAGACGGCGCGAAACCGAATGGCGGAGCGACCGCAGTCGTCTCAGCGGCGCCAGCACACCCGGCGAGCGCGCCGAACGGTACATAACACTCGCCATGTTGCATCTGCCGTCGCTCAGGCAGCGCGTGTCTCACCAGGTATCAGCGGAAGAATTCCGCACGCCCGTATTTGCGGAGCTTTTTGCTGTGCTGAGTACACTGGAAGGCACGGCCGAGCCGGAATCGCTCGCCGAGGAGTTGTCCGAAGCCGCAAATGAGGAGCTGGAACGGCTGCTGGAGGCCGTGAACGAGCTGGAGTCGCCGAACCGGCTCGTGGACGACAGCATCCGGCAGCTGCGGCTGCGCGCGCTGCGCGACCAGTCCCTGGAAGTGCAGAAGATGTTGCTCGAGGAAACGCGGCAGGAGAACAAGGATGTCCTGCTTGCAGAGAAGATCCGGATCAGGGATGAGATTCGCGCGTTGCGCGGAGATCCACCGGGTCAACAACAGACGCGTGCGGCTCAGCCGCACGAGGAGGAGGTGACGTGAGGTCGGAGCTCGAAGCACTGCTGGTCGTTCAGGATGAAGACGAGAAGATTCGTGAGGTGCGGAGTGAGCTGGAAGCACTCGCACCGCGAGTACGGGAGCTGGATCGCGAGCTGGAGGCCGAGAACGCCGCCGCCGCCCGTGCGACCCAGGAAACCGAAGCTGAGCTGGAGCGACGAAAGACGCTGGCAGCGAGACTCGCCGAGCACCGGCGCATGCATGAGCGAAACATTGCCCAGCTCGATCAGGTGAAGCGAATTCGAGATGCGACTGCAGCTCAGGCTCAGGTGGACATGGCCCGCAGGATTCTCTCGGACGAGGAAGTGGAGCTCGAGAACCTCGATCTCAGGCTCAAGGCAATCAGGGAGCGGGTTGAGGAACACCAGGCGCGACATGCCGAGCTGCTGGAGAGCCAGAAGCCCGAACGCGAGAAGCTGATGGCTGAGCGTAAGGCGCTCGAGAAGCGCGCCGATGAGCTGCGGGCAGCCCGAGCCGAGATGGCGTCCGGCATATCACCTTCGCTGCTGCACCGTTATGAGCGAATCGCAACACGAGCACGAGGGCGCGCCGTGTTCGCGCTGCGTGGCCTGTCATGCGGCGCCTGTGACACCGCTATTCCGCTGCAGCGTCGCAACGCAATGATTGCAGGTGCAATCGATCTGTGCGAAACGTGCGGGATGATGCTTTTCGCGGCGCCGGCGAAGATGGTGGAAGACGGTGAAACGCGAGCCGAGGTTTGAGGGAGTGTCGGTAGGGCTGGTGGCACGGATCCTCTACGAATCTCCACCGCACACGGCTAGTTTGCGGGTGTGACTGCAGCCTCTTCGCGAACGCGCCCGCCCGCCCGCTGGGTGCTCCCGGAACCGCATGACCCTGCCATGGTTGCCGCCATGGCAACCGAGCTTCGCCTGCCCGAAACGGTCTGCAGGCTGCTCCTGAACCGCGGACACGGAACACCAGATCTGGCTCGGCCATACCTGAGGCCTCGCCTCGAATGCCTGCATGATCCAATGAGCATGCTCGGCATGGGCGAAGCCGTTGACAGGCTGAAACGAGCCATCGAAAACAGCGAGGTAATTCTCGTTCACGGCGACTACGACGTGGACGGAATGTGTTCAACCTCCATTCTCACGCGCACCATCCGGTCGCTTGGCGGACAGGTGGTTCCGTTCATCCCGAGGCGTGTTGAAGACGGGTACGACCTTGGCGAGGCCGGGGTACGGGCAGCACTCGCCGCCGGGGCGAAGGTGGTGGTCACCGCCGACTGCGGAACCAGTGCGGTGCAGCCAATCGCATCGCTGTGCGAAGCCGGAATTGACGTGATCGTGTCTGACCACCACCTGCCCGGTGGCGAGTTGCCGCAGTGCCTGGCAATCCTGAACGTGCGACAGCCGAACTGCCGGTATCCCGACAAGGATCTTGCGGCGGCCGGAGTTGCGTACAAGCTCTCACTGGCGCTTACGCGCGCGATGGGTGGCAACGAGAACGTCGTGTTGCACATGCTCGACCTGGTTGCCCTTGCTACTGTAGCAGACGTGGCGCCCTTGCGCGGTGAGAATCGCATCCTGGTGCGTTACGGGCTACGCCTGTTGAGCGAGGGGGGCAATGCGGGCATTCGCGCACTCGTCAGGTCATCCGGCCTGGATGGCAAGCCGATTACGGCGGGACGCATAGGCTTCATACTGGCTCCGCGACTGAATGCAGTCGGTCGCATTGGACATGCCCTTCGAGGCGTTGAGCTGCTCCTGTCACAGACCGAAAGCGAAGCGAACTCCATTGCGCGCGAACTGGAGGAGTTGAACCGCCGTCGTCAGGACATGGACCGCGAGACACTGGATGCCGCGCGTGGCATGTTGGAGAAGCTCGGCGATATTCCAACTGGAATCGTGCTCGCCGGAGATGGATGGCATCCAGGTGTGATCGGTATAGTTGCATCACGCCTGGTGGAGGAGTACGCACGTCCCGTGATCCTGATCGCGCTGGACGGGGAGCATGGCAAGGGATCAGGCAGATCCATCCCTGCCTTCGATCTTCATTCCGGAATTGGCGCGTGCAGCGACCTGCTGGTTCGTTACGGCGGCCATCGTGCGGCAGCCGGCGTAACGATCGAGCGCGAGAAGGTGGCGGAGTTCTCGGAGCGGTTTGCCAACGTGGCAGCTGAGCGACTCTCTCCCGAAGACCTCGTTCCTGAGCTCCGGGTCGACCTCGAAATTCCGATCGAAGACGTAACCGAAGACCTCGAACAGCTTCTTCGGCACTTCGAGCCTTTTGGTATGGGCAATCCGTCACCGGTGTTCATGTCGCGCAGCGTTACGGTTGCCGAACAGGCTCGAACCGTGGGCAAGGATGGGCTGAGGCTTCGCCTGGAGAACGGCAGCGAACTTCTCGATGCCCTGGGCTGGGGCATGGGATCGCTCGCAAGGCAGCTGCGCACTGGTGACAGCGTGGACATCGCCTATCGAGTGGAGCGCGATGAGTACCGCGGCGCGGGAAGGTTGCAGGCGCGCCTGGCCGACATCCGGCGGTAGAACACCGTTGCGCATAGTTGCAGGCCAGTGGCGCGGCCGGCGTCTTCACCCTCCGCGCGACAGGCGCGTTCGCCCTACGCCCGACCGGGTTCGTGAGGCATGGATGAGCATACTCGGCAACGAGATCCTGGGTGCGCGTGTGATTGACCTGTTTGCGGGATCCGGCGCGCTGGGGCTCGAGGCACTTTCGCGCGGTGCTGCGAGCGCTGAGTTCGTGGAACTCACACCACAGGGCGTGGATCTGATCCGGAAGAATGCAGACGAGCTGGGCGCCGGAACCGAGGTCGTCGTGAGGCGGGCAGACGCGATTCGCCATGCGGCAGCGCTGGCAGAAGGCTCATTCGACATCGCACTGGCAGACCCTCCCTATGCCGCCGGCCTGGGAGAACGTTTGGTAGAGGTCTGGAAGGAGCGCGGCTTCTCGCGCATACTGGCAGTTGAGCACGGCACGAAAGACGCAATGCCGCAGGGCGGCGACACGCGCACCTACGGGGACACGGCCATCACATTCTACCGCTGGGCGGATGACTAGAATCGGCATTTACGCCGGAAGCTTCGATCCTGTCACTCTGGGTCACAGTGACCTGATCGCGCGAAGCTTTGCGTTCGTTGACAAGCTGGTGGTTGCCGTGGCGACCAACGTGAACAAGCAGCCATTGTTCACCGTGGAGCAGCGTACTCAGATGATTCGCACCGCTATCGGAGACGATCCACGGGTTGAAGTGCGATCGTTTCACGGTCTGCTCGTGGACTTTGCGCGCGAGTGCAAGGCCGGAGTGATCATCCGCGGGCTGCGCGCCGTGAGCGACTTCGAATACGAGTTCCAGATGGCACTCATGAACCGGCGGCTCGCACCGGACCTCGAGACGATGTTCATGCTGCCGTCGGTTGAAACCACTTACGTGAGTTCGAGCCTTGTGCGGGAAGTTGCGCGTTTCGGTGGCGACGTGAGCCCGTTCGTGCATCCGGATGTGCAACAGGCTCTTCGCGACAGGTTCGCCGGAAGCTGAATGTGAGGTCTTCCTTCACCGAGAGCATCCATGCGCGCGCGCGTTCTCTTGGGAGGCGAATCGTGTTCCCGGAGTCTGCCGATGTTCGTGTACAGCAGGCCGTGCGCAATGCGGTGGAGGAACGCGTTGTCCAGCCGATCCTCGTGCTGGACAGAGCCGAGCCGGTAAGCCACGGCGCCGTCCGCGAGCTTGGCGCGGAGCTTCGCATACCAGTCGTGGATCCCGAGACCGATCCGCGCACCGCGCAGATAGCCTCCCGTCTGCATTCGCGCCGGGCGGCGAAGGGGCTGGACGTTCAGCAGGCCGAGAGCCTGGCACGCCAGTCGTTGTTCTTTGCGGACGGGCTGCTTGCCCTGGGCGAGGCGGATGGGTGCGTGGCTGGTGCGGTGAGTTCCACCGGGGATGTGCTCCGGGCAGCGCTCTGGAGCATCGGTCCGGCCGAGGGCGTACGTACGGTCTCGAGCTCTTTCTACATGGTCGTGAGGGCCTTTCGGGAGAGCGACGCAGACAAAGGGGGCACCCCGGAGCACGAGGTGCTTACATTTACGGACTGCGCAGTGGTACCCGAGCCGACTGCTGAGCAGTTGGCAGACATTGCTCTGGCGGCGGCAACCGACCGCAGGAAGATTGTTGGTGATGAGCCCAGGCTGGCGCTGCTCTCGTTCAGCACGCGCGGGAGTGCGGAGTCTGCGTCGGCTGTGAGGGCGCGGGAAACGCTGGCAATTCTGAAGCGCAGAGCACCGGATCTTGCGGTGGATGGAGAATTGCAGGCGGATGCGGCGATTATTCCTTCCATTGGCCTTCGGAAGGCGCCGGGCAGTTCAGTGGCCGGGCGGGCGAACATCCTGGTGTTTCCCAACCTGGATGCGGGAAACATTGCGTACAAGCTGGTGGAACGTCTGGGTGGAGCGACGGCGATTGGTCCGATAGTGCAGGGGCTGGCTTTGCCCTGCAGTGACCTCTCGCGCGGCAGCTCTGCCTCGGACATTTTGAGCGTGGCGGCGATTACTGCACTTCAGTCTGCGCCGTCGGGCGCATGGTGACACTCTCGAGGACGAGGATATGAGCTTCTCGATTCAGAAGCAGGATGAAGTGGTTGTCGTGGAGGTTGAAGGCCAGCTGATCGTTGGCAATCGCCAGGAGCTGAAACAGAAGGTTCTGGACGAGCTCGACGCCGGTGAGCGGAAGTTTCTCATAGACTTCAGCCAAACCGGATACATCGACAGCTCAGGACTTGGCGTGCTTGTGTCGCTGTCCAAGAAGATTCGGGAACAGGGCGGGGAGCTTCGCCTTGCGAACCTGAACGAAGACCTGAAGACTCTCTTCGAGCTTACCAAGCTCGATACGCTCTTTCATATCGCGGATACGCGTGAGCGGGCAATGGAGGCCTTCTGAGCGTTGGCGGCCTTAGAGTTGGACCACGGCTCGTCAGGCAGGCGCGCTGAGGGTCCCGGCTGGGCGCGACTGGAACTGGAAATTCCGAGCGATGTTGACTGCATCGAGGAAGTGGTGGAGGTGGTGCGCGACGAGTGCATGGCTTTCAACTTCCCCGAACGTTATTGCGCACTGAACATTCCGGTTGCGCTGGCTGAAGCGCTGTCCAATGCAATCCTCCGCGGCAATGGGGAAGACGCCGGCAAGTCGGTGCTCGTTCGAGTATCGGTTGACCGTCGCGAACTCGTGCTGGAGGTACGGGACGAAGGTGGTGGATTCGAGTTGCAGGATTACCTGATCGATCCAACTCGACCCGAGGAGCTGATGCGCGAGGACGGTCGAGGGCTGTTCCTGATGCGTGCTCTGATGGACAGGGTTGAGCGCTTTGACGACGGAGGCAATGTGGTGCGCCTTACGCTGCGCCGCCCATGACGTCCGACCTGGAGTCGTTGATCCAGCGCTTTTCAGAGAGCCTCGGCTGCGATGCAGCGGTGTGGATGGACAACGGCGACAACAAGCTGATTCACACCGCCGGAGCACTGTCGGAGGTAGCACTGCCCGCTGTGGAATCGCTTCCCCAGAGCGAAGCGCCCATTGCACTCGCTGCGCCTCACGAGAACGTCTTCGTGGCCGCACTTCCGGCATCCGTTGCCGGATGGCTTGCAGTGCGCCCCAACGGGGACAGCAGGATGGAGGCACGCAGTGTCATAGGCCTGCTCTCGCCCATCGTTGCTCACGTTCTGCAAACGAATCGGGAAGTTGAGCACGCAGCGCTCGAACTTGCCGAACGATACGAGGAGATAAACCTCCTCTACACCATCTCCGAGATACTCGGCCGCACCGTTACCCTCGAGGAAGCGGCAGGCACGATTCTCAAGGAGATCGCCGAAACCGTAGGTGCCAGGCGCGGAGCCATTCTGGTTCACGATCGTGCTACCGACACGCTGCACGCGGTGGTTGCACGCCCGGAACTGGAGGCCACGATTACGCCCATTTCGGTGGACAACCCCGATAGCGCATCCGCACAGGTGTTTCGTTCACGACACCCGCTGATCGTTGGAGAGGAAGAACTCACGTGTGCGGCGGAAAGGCCGTACCGTCGCGGACAGATGCTGTCCGTTCCGATCCAGTGGACCGCGCCTGACGGGCCGGTGACGCTTGGAGTGGTGAACCTGAGCGACCGCAGATCGCGTGAGCAATTCACTGCAGGCGACCTCAAGCTGATTGCGGCCATCGCCACACAGATCGGAACCGCCATTCAGAACTCGCGACTGGTGCGCGAGTCACTCAGCCAGCAGCGACTCATGCAGGAGATGCGCCTGGCGCATGACCTTCAGATGCGGCTGCTGCCGGACCCCAGGGCGCTCTCGCCGGTCGCGGAGGTTGCCGCACGAGTGGTGCCTGCGGAGAGCGTGGGCGGTGACTTCTACCACCTGTTCAGGCTCGGCGAGGGACGCGTTGGCATAATGCTGGGCGACGTGTCCAGTCACGGATATCGTGCGGCGCTGATAATGGCGCTGGCAATGAGTGCCTCCGCCATTCATGCGCGCGACACCGCTGACCCCGCCGAGGTGCTCGCCGCGCTGCTTGATTCGCTGCACGAGGAGCTCACAAGCACCGAGATGTTCATCTCGCTGTTCTACTGCGTGGTTGACAGGCGAGCGGGCGAGCTTCGGTACGCGAATGCAGGGCACCCGCACGCTTTTCTGGTATCGCGCAGCGGCACCGCCGTGCGACTTGGCGCCACCGACCCGCCCCTGGGCATGGTGGATTCGCCACCCCGGGCGAATACGGTGGCCTGGACGGAAGGCGACCTGCTCCTGCTGTTTACCGACGGACTGAGCGACGCGCGCAACAAGGCGGACGACAGGCTCGGCGAAGATGCCGTGCTGGAGCTTGTTGCGGCCGAACGAGAAGCTCCGGTGGGCACGATCGTGGACCTGGTGTTCAGGCTCGTTGAGCAGCACGCGGGAACCACTCCGCGGCGCGATGATCTCACCCTCGTGGTGGCGCGCAGTTGAGCGGCGATTCCGAGAGAGACGGCTCGTTACCGGATCAACAGGCGAGCCGCCCGCTCGGTCCAAACAGCCCAGGCTCGGACGCCCGTCCACACCGTGCACGAAAGCGGTTCGGTCAGCACTTCCTCATGGACCGCACCGTTCGCGAGCGGATTGTGGACGTGCTGGCTCCGGAAAACGCCGAGTGTGTGGTTGAGATCGGTCCCGGACGTGGAGCGATCACGGACTTGCTGGCCGTGCGCGCCAGGCGACTGGTGGCAATCGAGCTGGACCGGGACCTGGCCGCGCTACTGAGGGATCGGTACTCCCACCAGCCCTCGGTATCCATCGTGGAAGGCGACGTTCTTGAAACGAACCTCGCCGCACTGGCCGGCGGGCCCTTCGTGCTGGTGGGCAATGTGCCCTACTACATCACCACGCCAATCCTCTTCCATGCGCTGAAGCATCCGCGTCCGCAGCGAGCGGTATTTCTCGTGCAGCGGGAGGTTGCCAGCCGAATGGTGGCGCTCCCCGGCAGTGGAGACTACGGTGCCCTCTCCGTGAACCTCCAGGCACTGGCAAGTGTACGCATCGTGATGAAGGTGCCCGCTGGGGCCTTCGCTCCTCCTCCCAAGGTGGATTCTGCCGTCGTGCTCGTAGAACCCCGCGCGGTGCCACTGGTGGAGGCCGACGAGGAGGAGAGACTGCGCAACCTTGTACTTTCGGTGTTTGCGCTGCGACGCAAGCAGATGAGGAGAGTACTCCGGACCGTTGCCGGGCTCGATGTGGAAGGTGCTGAGCGAGTGCTGGAGCTGGAAGGCATTCCTCATGAGGCAAGGCCGGAGGAATTGCCTCCCGAGAGATTCGTGCGCCTGATGCGTGCGCTCAGCCAGCGATAGGGAGTAAATCGGAGGCCTGACACCACCGCTCACCCTGCCGGACTGCGCCGGAAGGCAGCGTTCATGCGGTACATGCCGTATTCTTGCAACTGAACCCCGCCCGGGAGGATAGCTGCAGATGAATGGCTCCCTCGACGCCCTCGTCGAGTTGCTCTTCAAGTATCGGCCCGTGGTGTTTGAACGAGGTGAGATCTCGTTTGGCACCGCTGGAGCAGCGCGTGCGATCGTGTTGCTGGTAGGGGTGGTGGCACTGATCGCTGCAGCGGCCCTGCTCACCCGACAGGTGCGCGGCCGGCCGCGTGATCGCGCCATACTTGGCGTTCTGCGTGTCTCAGCGGTCGTGCTGCTGGTTCTCTGCCTCATGCAGCCGCAGGTAGTGGTGGCGGAGTCTGCCTCGCGAGGCAACCTGCTTGCGGTGCTCGTGGATGAGTCGCGTAGTATGCTCGTGCCCGATGAGCACGGGGTGAGCAGGGCAGATGCGGTGCGCGCACTGCTCGCGGCGGACAGCGGCCTGCTCGCATCACTCGGCAATCGCTTTCAGCTACGGCTGTACGGATACGGCAACGACGTTCGCCGCGTACGCAGCTCGGCAGACCTGGACTTCAGCCAGCCGAGGACTGCACTGGCGAATGCCCTGGAGAGCGTTGCCGCAGAGCTGGATGGTCAGCCGCTTGCGGGCATGGTGGTGATCGGGGATGGTGGCGACGACGCAGCGGGAGACCTGGCGCGCTCGCTCCGTTCACTGCGCGCGCAAAATGTGCCGGTGTTTACGGTGTTGGCGGGCGGCGAGCCCACCCGGGACGTTACGGTTGCGGCCATCGAGATTCCCGAGCGCGCCATGCGGGGTTCGGCGGCAGACGCCAGGGTGACGCTGGAGCACCGCGGTCTTGCCGGAACTACTGTGCGCGTTCTGGCTGAAGACGAAGGTCGTGTTGTTGCCACACGAGAGGTAACGTTGCCGCGCTCAGGCAGGGCGAGCGTTGGTCTCCCGGTGCCGATGCACGAGGAGGGATCGCGGCGAATCCGGTTTCGGGTGTCGGAGGTGACCGGTGATCAGGTTTCCGGCAACGACCAGCGCCTGGCAGTCGTGAGAGTGGACGCGACCCCGCGTCGCGTGCTGTACTTCGAGGGCGAACCGAGGCCCGAGCCGAAGTTCGTACGTCAGGCAGTTGCGGATGACCGTGAGTTGCAGATGGTGCTGCTCCAACGGACCGCGGAGGACAAGTACCTGCGCCTGGGCGTTCAGGACAGTGTTGAACTGGCCGCCGGTTTTCCCAGCTCACGCGAAGACCTCTTCGACTATGACGCGATCATTCTGGGCAGCGTGGAAGCGAGCGAATTCTCGTTTGAACAGCTGCGGATGATCGAGGATTTTGTCGGTGCCAGAGGCGGTGGCCTGTTGCTGTTGGGCGGGCGCCGTGCGCTTGGCGAGGGCGGCTTTGCCAACACGCCGGTTGGGGTGCTGTCGCCGCTGGTGCTGCCCGAGGTATCTCCGTCGGGAATGCTGGACACGGTGTTCCCGCGAATGACGGCTGCCGGCAGGGAGCATGCAGCCGTGCGGCTCGGTGCATCTGCAGACTCCGCCGAGGGACGCTGGCGCTCGATGCCGGCCGTAACGGTGGTTAACCGAACGGGAGCGTTGAAGGCCGGTGCGGTAGCGCTGTTGTCGGGAGCGTCTGGTGCGGCGGAGCCTCTGCTGGCGTATCAGCGATTCGGCGCCGGACGCACGGCCGTGCTGCTTTCGCAGGATTCCTGGATCTGGCAGATGCACGCCGACATGTCGCTCGAGGATCAGTCGCATGAGACATTCTGGCGGCAGTTGCTGCGCTGGCTGGCGGGTGACTCGCCCGGGCGCCTGACGAGCACGGTTGCACGTGCGACTACCGAGCCGGGCGAAGAGATCGAGATGCATGCCATGGCAACGGATGGTCGCTTTGCGCCGGTCGCGAACGCGCTGGTGACCGCCACGGTAACCTCCCCGGCCGGCGTGGTTTCGGAAACGGCGTTCATCGCGGATAGCGATGGCGGCTACACGAGTTCGTTCCGCCCGCAGGAGAGTGGTCTCTGGACTGTGCGGGTGTCCTCCCTGGCCAGTGACGGCACGCAGGAGTACGACAACCTGTCGTTCGCCGTGGAGGAATCACGCGACGAGTTCTACGACGTGGCCCCGGCCCGCGAGACGTTTGCAAGGGTGGCGGGCGCCACCAGCGGTCGCGCGTACGACATGACATCGGTGGAGGCACTGCCGAGGGAGATCGTGTACGCATCGGCGGGAGCGACAACCCGTGAGCGAAAGGATCTGTGGGATGCGCCGGCAATGTTGTTCGCGTTGCTTGCGGTGCTGAGTGCGGATTGGGGGTACAGGCGGTGGAGGGGACTGGCATGAGGCGTGGTGTTGCTGGAGTTGCCGGGAGCGTGGGAATGAGCCTGGGTGCGCTGCGACGGTTGTGCGCTGTTGCTGCGGGAGTGGCAGCGTTGTTGTTGGGGGGGGGGCCCCGCGCCGAGGCACAGGCACCGCGCACCTTCCTCCTGGTCGTCACCGGCGCCGCAGGCGAACCACGCTTCGCCGAACAGTTCTCCGCATCCGCACGCGCCCTCCGCGCTGCCGCCGCATTACCCTCGGGCCAGGCAACCGTGCTCAGTGGTTCCGCCAGCATGTCGGACGCCGACGGACGCGCCACACGCGAAACCCTCGTCGCCGCCATCAGGCGCCTGGCGACCGACACTCGCGAGGGCGACAACGTGTCTATCGTGCTAATTGGACACGGCAGCGCCGGGGAAGGGAATGCCTTCAACCTCACCGGGCCGGACATCGACGCCACCTCCTTCGCAACCGAGATCGTCGCCCTCACTGGCAGGCGCCTCACGATTGTCGTGGCGGCGAGCGCTGCCGGCGGCTGGGTGCCAGCCCTGGCTGCACCCGGAAGGGTGGTGGTTGCTGCCACCCGCACACCCTTCGAACGCAACGAAAGCGTATTTCACAAGCACTTCGCCCAGGCGTTCTCCAATGCGGCCGGCGATGCGGACAAGGACGGTCGCGTTTCCATTCTGGAAGCGTTCATTCACGCCACTCGCGAAGTACAGCGTGAGTACGAGTCGGCCGGAACGCTGCAGACCGAGCACGCGGTGCTGGACGACAACGGTGACGGCGAGGGAAGCACGGAGCCAGGCCAGGCAGCGCCAGACGGCCGACTGGCAATGTCACGCTTTCTGTCTGCCGCCACTGTTACCGCGCGAGGCAACTCTCCCGCTGCTGACTCACTGGCTGCCGAGCGTGGGCGCGTCGAGCAGGCGATAGAGGCCCTCCGCGCACGGAGGGCAACCATGGACAGCACTGACTACGAGCGCGAACTGGAGGCGCTGATCACCAGGCTTGCGGAGATAAGGCGCGCGCTCGAGCCACCGGGAGAGGAATCGTGAGGCGTCTCTGGCTCCCGTTTGCCCTTCTGGCACTCGTCATGTTCGTCAGCAACTGCTCGGCGCAGGCAAGCGGCGGCACGGGCACTGACGCAGTGGATCTGTGGCGAGCCGGAGACTACGATCGTGCAGTTGCGATCTTCACACGCAACGCGCGCAATGAACCTTCGTGGCAGGAGCGTCGGGCGCACACTCATGTACTCCTGGAACTCGCCAGGCACGCTGACGCCGAGGCTGTCGCTGCGGACTACGCCAGTCGCGCGCCCGCAGATTCTGCCCTGGTAGCCGATGTTGCCGCAGCACGCGGCAATGTTCAGCTGGCCGAACAGGCTTATCGAGCCGCTCTCGAAGCCGCCTCTCCTGACAGCGCGCGCGTACTGGCGGCACTCGCCAGCGTGCTTGCGAGACAGGGTCGCTGGGACGATGCGCACGCCCTGGACGAACGCGCGATCCTTGCAGGCCGCGAAACATTCGATCCGGACGCACTGATCGTCGTAGCCGCGGCACACGAACGCGCAGGCCGACTGGACCCGCAGCGCTTTCGTGACGCTCTGGCGGTACTGGACAGGGCACTCGAGTCCGAGCCGGATCATCCTGGTGTTCAGGCCGCGCTTGCAGACCTGTTCCTTTCCAAGTACAACGCGCCGGACGCACGCACTTCCGCGACTGCTGCGTTGGAGAAAAATCCGCGACACCCTCAGGCTTTACTGGCGGAGGCAAGACGCAGACGGTTCGAGAATCAGCCCGGTGCCGACTCCCTCGTTGAGCTGGTACTCGAACTGGCACCGGAATCCGTTCGTGGCCGCGCGCAGGCCGGTTTGCTCTTCATTGATGCGGAGAACGCGGAGAGCGCACAGCGTGAGGCAGAGGCTGCACTCGCTGTGGACGCATCGGACTCGGAGGCCCTGGCGGTGCTCGCTGCATCACACCTGCTGGTCGGCGATGCCGAAGCCGTACGCGAGGTGGAATCGCGCGCTCGGCAATCGGGTGCTGCCGCCGGGGAGTTCTACGCCATACTTGCCGAGTATGCTGCCCGCGTCAGGCGGTACGGCGAGGCGGCCAGGCTGGCGCTCGAGGGTGCACGTGTTGATCCCAGACAGTGGCGCGCACACGCGGTTGCCGGCGTGAACCTGCTGCGAATTGGCAAGGTGGACTCCGCCAGAACCGCCCTGGAAACCGCTTTCGCCGGCGATCCCTACGACCCGTGGACCAAGAATACGCTGGACCTGCTGGATAGCTTCGACCGCTTCGAGGAGCGTAGCGACGATCGCTTCGTTCTCATGGTTGAAAGCGAGGAAGCAGATCTCATGGCTCCCTACCTGCTCGGCCTGCTGTCTGCTGCCTTCGATTCCCTGTCCAGCCGCTACCACTACGTTCCTGATGGCCCGGTGAGGCTCGAGCTGTATCGGCGTCATGCAGATTTTTCCGTTCGCACTGTCGGGCTGGCGGGGCTTGGCGCACTCGGGGTGAGCTTCGGTGACGTTCTGGCAATGGATTCCCCTGCCGCACGCGAGAGCGGGCAGTTCAACTACGGCTCCACAGCATGGCATGAGCTCGCGCACACTTTCACCCTCGGCCTGAGCGAGGGCAAGGTTCCCAGATGGCTTTCTGAGGGCATTTCGGTTTACGAGGAGCGACGTGCCAGGCCCGGCTTTGGCTCCAGGCCGGATCCGGCCATGCTGCTCGCCTATGCATCTGACAGTCTTCCACCTCCCTCCCGGCTTGGAGAGGCATTCGCCAATCCCGGAACTCCAGCGCGTCTGGGCCAGGCTTACACCCTCGCGTCGCTCGTTGCCGAGTACATTGCCGACACCAGGGGTGATCAGGCTCTTCCTGCCTTCGTGAAGGCATTTGCCGGAGGGGTCAGCCAGGATGAGGCTATGCATAGCGCACTGCAGCTGAGCGCTGAGCAACTGGATTCCGGCTTCGACGCGTGGATGAAGCAGCGTTTTCCGGCTGTGCTCAATGGGAACCCGGAGCGTTCCGTTCAGGCGTTCGTGGAGGCGACAGCCCGGGGTGCGCGAGAGTTGCAGTCCGGCAGGGCGCGTGAGGCACTGGTCCCGCTTTCAGAGGCTATCGAGGCCCTGCCTGACTATGGTGGTGTGAATGCGCCTCGAGCGCTGGCCGCTGCAGCACAGCTCGCAATCGGCGATACCACTGCTGCAATCAGCCTGCTGGAGCAGCATACCTCCCTGGCCGAAACGGATCATGAATCCAACCTTCTCCTTGCATCGCTTTACGAAGGGCGAGGGGATTCGGGTCGCGCCGTCGCGCCGCTCGACCGCACAGTCTGGCTCCTGCCTTACGATACAGAGGTGCATTCCCGACTGGCTGCTGCCGCAAGTGCCGCAGGCAAGCATGATCTGGCGGTCCGGGAACGACGTGCGCTGGTTGCACTGAAGCCTACGGATATGGCAGGTGCGCGGTACGAACTCGCGCTGTCGCTTCGTGACGCAGGGCAGTTTCGGGAGGCCCGCAGCGAGGTGCTGCGTGCTCTCGAAATTGCTCCGAATTTTGCAGATGCACAGGATCTATTGCTCGAGCTTCGTTCGTCGGGCAGCACACCCGAGAGGTCTCCATGAGAGCTCGACATCTTGTAATGGCTGCGGCGGCCGTGGTGACGGTGGCCGCGAGTCTGTCTGCCCAGCGATTTCGGCAGCGGGATGCAACCGAAATTCTGGATACAATTCCGTACGACGGCCGCTTCACGTTCGCGCGTGTGAAGTTCGACGTGGGTGACGGCGGCGGCGGCGGCGGTCGCGGGTTCTTCGGCGGCAGGGGAGACCTCAAGTGGAACCATGATTACCCCAGGGCCGAGCGGAACTTCACGCGAATCCTGCAGGAAATCAGCATCATGGACGTTCACCTGCAGGGCAGCAACGTTCTCACGCTCACCGACCCCGAGATCTTTCGCCATCCAGTGCTCTATCTCTGTGAGCCGGGCTTCTGGTGGCCGAACGACGAAGAAGTTGCAGCGCTTCGCGAATATGTCTACAAGGGCGGCTTCATCATCTTCGACGACTTCATAGGTGGTCGCCACTGGATGAACTTCGAAGAGCAGGTGCGCCGGGTGTTTCCAGACCAGAGACTCGTGCAGCTGGACGCGTCTCATCCGGTGTTCGACTCCTTTTTCCGGATTGAATCACTGGACTTCCGTGATCCCAACCGCGGCACGCCCTCGGAGTTCTGGGGAATGTTCGAGAACAATGACCCGGCAGGAAGGCTGCTCTTCATTGCCAACTACAACAATGACATTGGCGACTACTGGGAGTGGTCTGACCAGGGATTCCTCCCGATCGAGCTTTCCAACGAGGCCTACAAGCTCGGCGTCAATTACGTGATTTACGCATTGACTCACTAGCCGTATGTCCATGCTGCTCGAACCCGCAGCGATGCTTAACGATCCCGCGTTACGGTCCGCCGTGTCCACGCCGTCCACTCTCTCGATTACCAGCCTGTGACTTCAACTTCAACTCCGATAACCCCCGAATCGGGTGTGACTTCGAATGCCGATGATGCTGCACTTGCCGACCGGCTGGCACGCTCCCGCGACGCAGTGGTTAGCGAGCTGCGCAAGGTTATCGTGGGGCAGGACGACGTTGTGGAGCAGACCCTCATCGCACTGCTCGGCGGTGGGCACTGCCTGATTGTCGGTGTTCCGGGACTGGCCAAGACGCTCCTGGTAAGCACGATCGCGAGAGTCCTGAACCTGAAATTCAACCGTATCCAGTTTACGCCGGACCTCATGCCGTCGGACATCACTGGAACCGACATAATCCAGGAGGATGAGGAAGGCGGGCGACACCTGACGTTCGTTGCGGGTCCGCTGTTCGCGAACGTTGTGCTTGCAGACGAGATCAATCGCACGCCTCCGAAAACTCAGTCCGCTTTGCTGGAGGCCATGCAGGAGCGGCACGTAACCGTGCAGGGACGCACGTACGAACTGGAGGAGCCGTTCTTCGTGTTCGCCACACAGAACCCGATCGAACTGGAAGGCACGTACCCTCTGCCGGAGGCTCAGCTGGATCGATTCATGTTTCAGGTGGTAGTGGACTATCTGTCGGCGGCAGACGAAGTAGCGGTCGTTCGCGGTACCACCAGTGGCCGCAAGCCCGAATTGCGACGGGTACTCGAGCGCGACGACCTGATCGAGTACCAGGGGCTC
>DATGOL010000052.1:0-10854 GCA_035306065.1 Gemmatimonadales bacterium
AGGCAGCAGCGTAACGTTACCGCTCGCTACGTCGAGCAGCGCCACACGCATGCTGCCGAACGTGAGGAGGTCGAAGTTCGTGAGTTCGCCGCGGTCGGTAACGAAGGCAATGGTGCTGCCGTCCGGGCTCCACGCGGGCTGCATCTCTGCGTTGCGGCCGGTGGTTATGGCGCGCGTGCGGCCGCTCTCGAAGTCGAAGATGTACAGGTCGCTGACGCCGCCCTGGTTGCCGCTGAAGGCGAGGCTGCGCCCGTCCGGGCTCCATGCCGGGTCACTGATTGCACCAACGCCTTCCACCTGGATGCGACGCTCGATGTCGCCCGAACGCACGTCCATCACGTTCAGCTCGTTGTCACCGTCTGCGAACACAACGAACGCCAGCTTGTTGCCGTCAGGCGAGAATGCCGCACTGGACTGAAGAAAGCTCAGTGCGTCGAAGTGTTCGTTGGACGTAACGGAGGTAAGCTGCCTGATCGTGCGGCCGGTTTCGGCGTCGGCAAGGAACAGCGAGAAGCCGAACAACTCGCGGCTGCTGAAGAATGCAATATGGCGTCCGTCGGGGCTCACGACGGGCGATACGTTCTGCTCACCGGTGCGGCTGCTGCGTCCCACGACCACGGTGCCTAGCGAGTCCGGTGCGGTGCGTCCCTCCAGCATGGGGCCGTAGTCGCGGCGAATCTGCTCGTGCCACTCCATGGACAGGGTATCCAGCGGGCGGCCGAGTACGCGGCGAAGCGCGAGTGCGGGCCCGACGGCAAGTGCGTTCCGGTAGACCTGCGGAACCGCCATGTCGCCGAAGCGGCCACCTACGTATGCCCAGAACGCCTGGCCGTACCTGTACGGGAAGTAGCGCGGGTCATTCGTGAGCTGGTCGAGCGTGGGCAGGTCATCGCGGCGCAGTGCGTCGCGCAGCCACATGGCGGTGTGCGCGTCAGACTGTCCCACCGACAGGTACTCGGCCATTCCCTCGATCATCCAGAGAGGAATGCCGTTGAGGTTCCTGAACCCGCCGTCCATGCTGCCGGCCAGGCCGTACTGGAAAACGTGTACGAGCTCGTGGCCGAGCACGTGGCTGGTTTCGCCGTACGCCGAGGTGTGCGGCATGATCACGCGTTCCTGCAGCGACTCGGTGACACCTCCCGTACTTTCAGAGAGCATGTCCTCGATGACGTTCGTCTGCTGGAAATCCGGGTGATTGGCGTAGAAGATCAGCGGCCGCTTCTGGAAGGTGAACTGCATGATTCCAGAGAGGCGCTCGTACCACCGCTCGGCAGACCTGGCCATGTCGAGCGTGGCGAGAGATTCGGCGGGGTAGTGGTAGACGTTGAAGTGCGGCGTGTCGAAGATCTGCCAGTCGAACTGCTCGTACTGCACCTTGTTGCGGCCGAAGTACTGGGCTTCGGCGGGTGCCGGCGCGAGGCTGAGCGCTGCTGCGGTGAGCGCGAGCGCGGCGAAGAACCGCGGAACGCCTGCCTTACGGCCGTGACGCAACCGATCTGCGTTGTGAAGGCTGCGTATTTGCACGCCGCGCGTCCGCGCCCCCGGCGTAGCGGTGGATGCGGTCATACAACGCAAAGACATGCGTCCTCCTGGGGACTCGACGAAGTATTCTGGCGAACAGCGTGTGGAAGCCCTGTGTGCGCCCGGCCAGCACGCCCTGGAACGTGCACCCCTCGAACCGGACGCGCCGACAGCCTCAGCCGTCGGCGCCAACGAAAGGGAACGCAAGCGATATACCAAGGGAGTCCACCCTGCGGAAGGGCTCCCGGCGCGTATTCAGCGATCCGGCGGTACTACGAGCGTTGGAACTTCCGCGCCACGATACACCTTGTCGGCCACACTTCCTACAACCAGGCGCGTAAAGCCTTCGCGGGCATTGGTGCTCATGGCTATGACATCTGCGTCCCATTCGCCTGCTTCCTCCAGGATTGCGGCTCCCGGGGATGCATGGAGTGGTGCGGAAATGCTTACGTCCACTGTAGAGGGCAGGATGTTGCGGGCGATGTCCTCGAGATAGGCCGTTGCCTCGGCGCGTCTATCGTCGAAGGCCTGCTCTTCGATCGGCGTCCAGTAGGTCTCCTGCGGGCTCAGGCGGCTTGGCGGAATCGTCACTACGCGCAGCAGCCGAACGGACGCGCCCTCCTTCTGGAGGAGGCGGAGTCCGGGCTCGATGGCAAGCTCCGAGAGCGGTGAGCCGTCCAGCGGCAGCAGGAGCCTGCGGAGGGGCGCGACGCGCGGGGTCTCGGTGTCAACGGACTCGAGTTCCGGCCTGGGTGGTGCCTGCTCCGGAAGCGACGGCCGAACGAGTAGTACGGGCAGCTGTGCGCTGCGTACGAGCCCGTCGGCAACACTGCCGAGCCAGAAGCGCTGAAAACCGCCGCGTCCGTGGGTGGTTGAAACGAGGATCTGGGCGCCAATCCTGGCGGCTTCACCGAGCAGGGCCTCAACGACCTTCTCGGAATCCACCACCGAGTGGGTGACACCGGTGGGAACCTCCCTGGCGAGGGCCTCGGCGCGAACGCGAAGTGACGCGGCGAGTTTCTCGGATTGTTCAACGTCGTAAGTGCGATCGTAGAGCTGAATGGTTGGAGCGGCGTTCAGGGCTACGAGCGGCTGGTAGACGGCAACCAGGTGTATGGGTGCGCTGAGCTGTTCTGCGAGGTTCCGTGCGACAGGCAGCGACTGCTCGGCGAAATCGGAACCGTCCAGCGGAACGAGTATGGGAGCGGGCATCTGGACTGCGGGAACGGGTGAGAGAGTAGGCTGTCGTGGTGGAAGATGGCACCCTGCGTGGTGGAGCGCACCTGGATGGTGGACTACAGGGCGTGGGGGAAATGCTGACGGGGGCCGCGGGGCGGCGTCGTGAGGTTGGTCGCGCTCGGGGGTTCAGGCGGCGCCGGGACAGCGGTGCGCGCCGCGAGCGCGGAGGTCAGGCGCCGCCGGCGGGTTGGTCACGCGCGGCGGAGGGTCGCTAACGGAGAAGGACCGAACGGGAGCGGCTTCAACCGGGCCTTGCGATACCGGGTTGGCTCACTGCCTGAGGGTGTCGGAACCCATGTACTACAGCTGGGGCGGCAGGAATCGAACCTGCGATCTTCCGGTTAACAGCCGGACGCTTTGCCAGCTCAGCTACGCCCCAAAACTCCACTGCTCCTGCAGCGGTCGCGAATAGTAAAAGCCTCGGCGCCGTTCGGAAGATGGCTCAGTACGCAATGCGAGCATTACTCAGCCGCTGCTCGGACGCGCCTCTCCGCTCAACTCGTCTGCTTCCCACGTGAGCGCAGCCGCCGCTGCACGCACCAGCTCCAGCACTGCCGGCGACAACGCGGCCGCGTCAAACGAAAGCAGCAGATCGGCTGCATCCCGGCTCGCCTCGGATGCTGCCGCCACGTAGGTGGTGTCGAACGCAGCCGAATCCACGCCCTGCGCAAGCTCCAGTACCCGCTGGTGTGCCTGACGCAGCGCCCGACCCGGAGTGCGCGTGGACAGCGAGTCAGCTGGCGGGTCCAGCTCCACTCCTACCAGCCCCGCCTCGTCACTCACCCTGATCAGCAACGCTGCCCGTTCTTCGCGAATGGAATACGCCAGGTCGCGCAATCGCTGATCCGAGGCACGCTCCTGCAGTATCTCCGCGCGCTCCATGCTCTGCGTGAGTGCCCTGTGAAGCGCGCCAAGCGCGTTCTCGCCGGACACGGCCGCCAACTCCGGGTTGGCCACCGCAACGGAGTCCACCGCCTCCTGAAACGCGGCGTCATTGGAGCAGGCCATAGAGACTGCGAGGCCCGCGAGGCAGAGATACCTGCGGCGATTGCTGGTCATTTGAGCGCGCTTCTCCCGGTAAGGCGACACGTTCACTCGAGCGCGCCGGCAACGAAACAACCACACAGCCAGCGCAAGAGCCGTGCACAGGATCCGTGCGGCTTGCGTTCCACTGGTGCGGCATGCAAGCCTTATTGGGCTGCGCCCGCTATCCGCAGGGAGTTCGGGCGCGCCACCGAACACTTCGCTCCTTTCGCAACGTCATGCAAGAAGACACACAGGTTGTAGCTGGCCGGCCCCTCACGCTGGAAGATGTCGCTCGTGTTGCGCGACATCGTGCGCGCGTTCACCTGAGCGACGATGCTCGCGCCCGCATTCGCAGCGGGCGTGACTACGTGGACCGGCTGCTGGCGGAGGAGCGCAACGCCTACGGAATCACCACCGGCTTCGGCAAGCTCGCGCAGGTGAGGGTGCCGGCTGCAGACGTGAGGCGACTCCAGCGAAATCTCGTTCTGTCTCACGCGGTTGGCGTTGGTGAACCGCTCGCGACCGAGGTTGTGCGCGCCATGCTGCTGCTGCGTGCGCAGAGCCTGTCGTACGGCCACAGCGGGGCGCGGGAAGTTGTGGTATCGCTGCTCGTTGACATGCTCAATGCCGGTGTGCACCCGGTAATTCCGGGCCAGGGCTCGGTTGGCGCAAGTGGCGACCTGGCGCCGCTTGCGCACATGGCACTCACACTCATCGGTGAGGGAGACGCGGAGTACGAGGGGCGCGTAATGCCCTCTCGTGAGGCGCTCGGTGCGGCGGGGCTCGAGCCTGTCGAGCTGCACGCAAAGGAGGGCCTTGCCCTCATCAACGGCACCCAGGCCATGTGCGCGCTGGGTTCACTTGCCGTGTACGACGCGCAGCACCTTGCGACGGTTGCAGACGTTACCGGTGCAATGACGCTTGAGGCAGTGGAAGGCACCCTTGCGGCCTTTGACGAGCGGGTGGTGAGGGTGCGCGCGCACCCCGGTGCGGCCGAGTGTGCGAGCAACCTGCGGCGGGTGGGTGCGGGGAGTGAGATTCACGAGGCGCACGCGGACTGCCCCAAGGTGCAGGACGCGTACAGCCTGCGGTGCATGCCACAGGTGCACGGTGCCTCACGAGACGCACTGCGTCACGCGCGCGAGGTGCTGGAGCGCGAGATGAACAGCGTGACGGACAACCCCCTGCTCTTTCCGGACGACGACCTGGTTATCAGCGCGGGAAACTTTCACGGCCAGCCGGTCGCCCTGGTGCTCGACTACGCGAAACTCGCGATCTCGGAGCTCGGCAACATCAGCGAGCGCAGGGTTGCGCACCTGATGGACCCGGCGCTGTCGGGCCTTCCGGCATTTCTCGTTAAGCAGGCCGGCCTGGACTCGGGGCTGATGATCACCCAGTACGCAGCCGCCAGCCTCGCCAACGAGAACAAGGTGCTCGCCTACCCCGCAAGCGCAGACAGCATTCCCACGAGCGCCAACCAGGAAGACCACGTATCCATGGGCATGACCTCGGCACGTCACCTGAGGCGCACGCTGGAGAACGTGCAGTGGATACTGTCCATCGAGCTGCTGTGCGCGGCACAGGGCCTGGATCTCAGGGCGCCACTGAAGCCCGCGCATGGTACCGGCGCTGCCCTCCGCGCCCTCAGGAAGGTGTCACCACCGCTTGACGAAGATCGTCTCCTCCAGGGCGATATGAAGGCAGCACGGCACCTCGTTGAAAGCCGAAGCCTGATCGAAGCGGTGGAAACCGCGGTAGGGAAACTGGGGTAGCAAGAGGCAGGGGCAGGATGAACGGGCCGTGGCAGGAACGGCTGAATCCAGGCTGAATCTCTGACACCCAACGCCCCGCCCCTGCCCCTGATGTTACATTTCCCAGGAATGATGAGTACCACTACCCCTACCATATGACCAAACCCGGAACAAGCGCCACCAGTTCCCGATCTGCCGGGGAGGCAGGACGGAACCAGCGCGCAGCACCACGACCACGGCGTGGACGGGGCGGCAGAAAACGAAGTGCTTACGCCGACTCCAAACCACAGCTTACCTCCCTCCCCACTCACCGAAGCGCTTACCTGCAGACACGAAAGTGGCTGCTCGCCCAACACGGGCCAATCTGCGCCTACTGTGGCCTCCGAGACGACGAGGACACCATCACCCTGGACCACGTGACCCCGCGTCGCGGCCAGAGTGCCTACGATCGGCGCGACAATCTCGTACTGGCGTGCAAGCGCTGCAACGCTGTAAAGGCTGACAAGCCAATCATCGCATTCCTGCTCGGCCGCCCTCAACGCGCGGCAAACATGCTCCGCTACGGCATGCATCTGAGCCAGGGACTGCGCGATGTTGCAGAACAGGTAGCAGGTCCCGAAGCGGCAGCGCTTGCCGCGAAGCTGGCGGACCCGAACTACCCCTACGCGGACTGAATCGCCTGCAGGGCGCCAGAGCCGGGACAGAATTGTTCCCCCGCTGACGCCCTGTCTGCACCCTCTCAGCACTGCGCGCCGCGCACCATCACCGCGGCCGCCCCTAAAAGCTCCGCCTCGATTACGGCGCATGTCCGCCGGTCCCGCCCCATCGCGCAGTATTGTGTGATTACTCGCGCTACCGCATTAGCGATACGCTACCCGCGACCAGAGCCACAGACATGTCAACCTCCGCAACATCAGGGAAGAGTGCGCTCCAGCCAACCTCGCTGAACGCGCCGTCCCCATCGCGTGAAGTACCCCTCCACATGAGCCCGGAGGAATTCCGCGCTGCCGGCCACGGGCTGGTGGACACCATCGCGCAGTTCCTCCACGAGCTCCCGTCCCGCAGCATCACGAGTGGCGAGTCGCCCGAAGTCCTGCGCGCACTGATAGACGCAAACGCGCACGTTCCCGAAACGGGCGCCGATGCAAACGAACTGCTGCAGTCCACGGCCCGGCTGCTCATGGACCACTCGCTGTTCAACGGCCACCCGCGCTTCTTCGGATACATCACCTCGTCGCCGGCACAGATCGGAATGCTCGCCGAACTGCTCGCGGCATCCGTGAACGCGAACGTGGGTGCCTGGCGCCTCTCTCCCATTGCAACGGAGATCGAGGCGCAGACAGTGAGGTGGATAGCCGAACTGGTTGGCTACCCGCCTGACGGCAGCGGCCTGATGGTGAGCGGCGGCAACATGGCGAACATGGTTGGCTTCCTCGCGGCACGCGCCGCAGCGGCCGGTCAGGAAGTGCGAACCGCAGGCCTCAATGCGCCGAACGCGCCACGCCTTCGCGCATATGCGTCTGCCGAAACGCATACCTGGATCCAGAAGGCGGCCGACATTGCAGGAATCGGAACGGACTCCATTCGCTGGATTCCCGTTGACGGTAACCAGCGCATGGACATGAACGCCCTTCGCACTGCCGTCGCGCGTGACGTCGCTGCCGGAGACCGCCCCATGGCGGTGGTGGGAACGAGTGGTTCCGTGAGCACGGGCGCCGTGGATCCGCTGTTCGAGATGTCAGCATTCTGCCGCGACAATGGTATCTGGTTCCACGTTGACGGCGCATACGGTGCGTTCGCCTCCATGGTGCCTGGAGCGCCGCCTGAACTTGCAGGCGTGGGCCTGGCGGATTCACTCGCAGTGGACCCACACAAGTGGCTGTACTCGCCTATCGAGGCCGGCTGCACGCTGGTGCGGGATCCCGACGCGCTGCGCAACGCGTTTGCCTACCACCCGCCGTACTACCACTTCGGCCAGGAAGCGCTGAACTACACGGACCTCGGCCCGCAGAACTCCCGCGGATTCAGGGCACTCAAGGTATGGCTGGCGCTGCGTCAGGCAGGGCGGAGCGGCTACGCACGCATGATCGGCGACGACATCGCCCTCAGCCAGCGCCTGGCCGACAACGTGACAAAGTACCCGGAACTGGAACCACTCACGCAGAAGCTGTCCATTACCACGTTCAGGTACGTTCCCGAGGATATGCGCGAGCAGCTTGCCAGGCACGGGGAATACCTTAACCGGCTCAACGAGACCATACTCGACAGGCTGCAGCTCGCCGGTGAGGCGTTCGTGTCGAACGCTGTCATAGATGGCCGCTACGCACTCCGGGCGTGCATCGTCAACTTCAACACCACCGCAGCGGACGTGGATGTGCTGCCGGAGATCATCGTGCGCCTGGGTCGCGAGATGGACCGCAAGATGCGGGGAGCCTACGCAACCTGAATTCCGGCGTCTGGCGCGCGCATTATCTGTGCGCGCCTGACGTGTTCGGGTAGCGACGTCGGCAGGAACTGCAAAGGATCAGCCTGGCGCACGGCCACGCGTGAGGCAATACACCGGGTACGCCAGCACCACCAGCGCAACCGCTATCGCCCCATCGCGCGGCGCCGCTGAAACCTTACCCGCAAGGAAGGCCAGCGAGCCGGGCAGCACGACACCCCACTGCCACAGCCACGCCGAAGGCTGTGCCCACCGGCAGGAAGCCGCCGCCGCGGGATGCCTCCACCTGCATTTCAGGCGGCTCGTGCCGGAAGTTCTCCGTCGTCAACCGGCCGCCCTTGCAACTGGAATCAACCGGCCCGCGCACGCGCTCCCCGCTGCACTGCGACGCCGGGTCAGGTCTATCCTGTACCCGCGCACCGGAACCGGCAATATTGACGCATGTCTCTCGTATTCCCCTTTGACCCGCGCATCGAGCGGGCGTCCACGATTCCGGCACGGCTGTACAACGACCCCGTGTACCTGGAGCTCGAACGTGAACGGGTGTTCGCCCACACCTGGCAGCTGGTGGCACGCACCGAACAGCTGGGCGAGCACGGTGACTACATCACCGCGGAAGTGGGCAACGACTCCATAGTCGTGCTGAACGACGGCAACTCGCTGCGCGGCTTTCACAACGTGTGTCTTCACCGCGCCGGCCCCGTGGCCCAGGGCTGCGGGCGGAGGAAGACCATGCAGTGCAGGTACCACGGCTGGACCTATGGCCTGGACGGCAGCCTGCTTCACGCACCCGAGATGCAGGGCGTGGAAAACTTCCATCGCGAGGACATGCACCTTGTTCCCGTGCAGGTGGCGCAGTGGGGGCCGCTGGTGTTCGCCAACCTGGACGGAAAGGCTCCACCGCTGGCTGAAGTTCTCGAGGACGTTCCGCAGCGCGTTGCATCGTTCGGCTGCGAGAACATGCGCTACGTGACCACGAAGAGCTGGGACATTGCCTGCAACTGGAAGGTGTACGTGGACAACTACCTGGAAGGCTACCACCTGCCGGTGGTGCACCCCGGGCTGCACAAGGAGCTGGACTACGACAGCTACAGCGTGGAGCCGCACAGGTACTTCTCCATCCAGCATGCTCCGCTCCGCGCATTGTCGGGGAGTCATCCGGACCGGAAGTACGATCCCACGAAAACGGACACGCCGGAAGCCGTTTACGTGTGGCTCTTTCCGAACGTTATGCTGAACGTGTACCTGGGCCAGATGCAGACGAACGTGGTGCTCCCGCTGTCGCACGACCGCACGCGCGTGGTGTTCGACTGGTACGCCAGCGAGCCGCCGTCGGATCCGGGAACGGACGCCGAATGGACGAAGCTGGTGGCGTTCAGTGACGAGATCCAGGAAGAGGACATCACCATTTGCGAGGCCGTTCAGCGCAACCTGCGCTCACGGGTGTACGACCGCGGCCGTTACTCGGCGGCCCGGGAGAACGGCGTTCATCACTTCCACTCCCTGCTGCACGAGTTCCTCACGTGAGCGGTTCGCCAGGCGCACCGTTCACCGTCAGGCGGAGACTTTCAGCGGCATGAGCCGGCGCGCACAGCTCGCGCTCCTGGCCGTTGGCGTTGCTGCATTCGGCCTACTCGTGTGGCAGGCCGGCCCCGCCACGCTCCTGGAGCAGATTCGCCAGTCCGGCTGGGTGGTGCTTCCTGCCGTCCTGGTCTACGGCGTCGTGTACCTCTTCAACTCGGAGGCCTGGCGCCTCACCATGCACGTGCGGCCACCGCTGCTGCCCGCAACGCGGGCGTACGCGATCACCGCCTGGACGTTCGCGCTCAACTACCTCACGCCCATGGTGAGCGTGGGCGGCGAACCGTTCAAGATTGCGGCCGCGTCTCCCTGGCTGGGAAAGCGCGGAGCCACCGCATCGGTGCTGGGCGAACGCCTGCTGCACATGCAGGGACACCTGCTGTTCTTCTTCACGGGTGTCGTACTGGCATTCATCCATCTTCCGCGCACCGCGATAGGCATGGTGCCGCTGATCCTAGTTGCCCTGGTGCTGGTAGCGGTGGGCTACATGTCCCTGGTGCCGCACAGGAGGGGCGGCGCGCTAGCGCTGCTGCACTTGCTGGAGCGCCTTCCCATTCCGCGTCGCTGGAAGAGCTGGCTCGCCGGAAAGCACGACGCGGCTCGTGAGGTGGACATGCAGCTCACCACGTTCTACAGCGACAGCCCACGACGCTATGCGGGAGCGCTGGCCCTGGAGTACACCGGTCGCTGCCTGTCGGTGCTGGAGCTGCTGCTCATCGCGAACGCGATAGGCGTACCGGTCACCTACGGAGTCGCCTTCCTGATAGCGAGCTTCGCGTCCTTCGCCGTGAACATCGCGTTCTTCCTCCCGTTCGGCCTCGGCGCGCGCGAGGGTGGCCTGTACGCGATCTTCGGCCTGCTTGGAATGCCGCCGGAGCTGGGAGTGGCCGCGAGCATGCTGGGGCGAATCCGCGAGCTGACGTGGATCGGGCTTGGGCTGGCGCTCGGAGCGGTGGGGGGAAGAAGGGACTGAGGGCTGGCTTCCCAAAGCGTGACGCCGGTCGTGCCCAGCCGTCCATGCAACGTGCCTACCAGTCGCCAACCATACCGCTCATGCACCGCTTCAGGTGCCGGGCATCAACTGAATGGCGCCGCTTCCCTCACAACCGCCGCCAGCTGACTGCGGCCATAACGAATGGATGGCAGAATGAGACGCTCAGTTCACAGGATTGCCCGATTCGCCGCGTGCGCGCTGCTGATTACCGCCTGCTCTGGTAGCGACGGATCCACTGGCCCGGCCGGACCGGTCGGACCTGAAGGGGCGCAGGGTCCACAGGGGCCTCAGGGCAACGC
>DATGOL010000053.1:0-15564 GCA_035306065.1 Gemmatimonadales bacterium
AAGTCCTCATTCGGAAGGTTGGCACCGGCCGCAATGCCGATCCGGAGCCCTGTGCCGGCCTGCGCCTGTGCAGACAGCGGCAGACAAGCCAGCATGACCGCAACGGCGGCCAGTTGTGATCGACGCATACGCACACCTCACTCGAGCCTTGCAGTGGACGGCGGAGTTGCGCGTCCACCGGGCAGCAGTAGCAGGGTGCGCGCCCGTGGCGGCGGATGCGCACCGTATCCGGTGCGCAGAATGCAAGCCCAGGAGGCAGGATGCGGGAGCCGGGAACGTGCAGGACGCCCCGGCAGATGTCGGAACCGAGGTCTGCAACTAAAAAACTAGTTGACAATTGACGCACCGGATGCCATGTTAACTATAACTCTAGTAGGAGCTACCTTGAACGTCGCATTCACCGACCGCGAGCTCGACGTAATGAGCGTGCTCTGGCAGCGCGGACCATCCACCGTGGCCGAGGTTCGAGCCGAGCTGTCGGCGAGCCTGGCGTATACCACTGTGCTCACCGTGCTCCGCACGCTTGAGGACAAGGGCTACGCCGGCCACGAGGAGGAGGGCAAGGCGTACCGCTACCACGCGCTGGTCGCGCGTGAGACGGCGGGTGCCAGTGCCATCCGGCGTCTCATGTCCACCGTGTTCCTGGGTCAGCCGGAACTGCTGCTCACGCAGCTCGTGGAGCAGCGGGCGCTGCCGGACTCCGAACTTGCCCGTTTGCGTGCGCTGCTGGACGAGCGAATCCGGATTAGCGAGGAGGAGGAGAGCGAGCCGTGACCGTAGCCTTCGCCATCAACCTGCTGCTCGTTGGGTCAATCGGTACGCTGGCGGCGTTGTTCGGTGAGCGTGCCGCGCGCTGGTTGCGTGTTCCTTCGCGTCATGTGTGGACCGCAGCTCTCCTGTTCACGATCGCGCTGCCGCTGCTCTCCTTCGCTGCCATGAGCCTGGGGCCGATTCAGGGGGCCGGCGCCAGCCTGGCAGAGAGTGCGCATGTCGCGATACTGCCTGGCGAGTTCGTTGCTGAGGACCTGGCTGCCTCCACGCTGATCCCTGATCTTGTTCTGCCTGCCTGGGTGCTGGAGGTTGATTCCCTCGTGCTGGCGCTGTGGTGCGTGGCGGTGCTGGTGGCGCTCGTGAGGCTCGGGTCGGCGCACTGGCGGCTTCGCAGGCAGAGCAGGAGCTGGCCACTGGTTGACATTACCGGCTATCGCGCAAGGCTCTCGTCAGGTGTGGGGCCGGCCGTTGCTGGGGTGCTCAGGCCGGCCATCGTGATTCCCGAATGGGCGCTGGACTCGTCGTCTGCCGTCGTCAGGCTCATGCTGGCGCATGAGCGCGAACACCTGCTCGCACGAGACCCGCTTCTTCTTCTGCTCGCCGACATCGCCGTCGCGCTCGTACCATGGCATCCCGCGCTACACTGGCAGCGCAACCGCCTCAGGCTTGCCGTGGAACTGGATTGTGACGCGCGGGTTCTTCGCAAGCACCGCGACACGCGCAGGTACGCGGAGCTGTTGCTGCGAGTCGCTCAGCGACCGGCACCTGCGCACGAACAGCTGACTGCAGCGGTAGCACTCGCACCGCGCCCCTCAACCCTGGAACGGAGGATCGCCGCCATGACCGAGAATCGTTCGCGCAGTCCGCTCGCCGCACTCCTGGCGGCAAGCGCCGCGGGAGTACTTGTCATTTCCGCTTGTGAGGCGCCACGCGCAACCGCCCCCCTGCCGGAACAGGAAGTGCCGGTTTCAGCGATGGTTGCCGAGCTGCGCAGGGTGGAGCCGGATTCGTCTGTCGTCGTTATGCGGGCACAGGGCCTGACCGTGCCGGAACGGGACACCTTGCGCCTGGTCGCGCTGCGCGGGGTGGAAGTGCGTGACTCCATTTCCGCGCTTCAGCGGCGCGGCGAACTCGACACCGAGAAGCCGGTTGTGGCCCTTTACGTAGTGGACGGCGTGATAGTGAAGGGCGTGGACGAGATCTCCCGACTCTCCATTGCGCCGGACAAGATCGAGTCGGTGGAAGTGCTGAAGGGTGCGGCCGCCACGAGCGTTTACGGTGCTGAGGCGGCAGGAGGCGTGGTGGCGATTCGCCTGAAGGAAGCTGAGTACAAACATATGCCTGCTCCTCATGGCGTGGCTGTGGCGCCCTCCGCGACAGTAGCGCCAACCGGCATTGCCCGGCCTGCCGCTCCCGCGGCCTTGTCCGTGACTCGCAGTGAGGGCAGACCGGTACCCGCTGCATCATCGGCATCCAGTGCCACCGTGATTCGCGGCGATAGCATCTCTATCAGCAGGGGATCGGTAACCGGAAATCAGATTCGCATCATCGAGGGTTCAACGGCTACGGTCTCCGGCGAAAGCCTCACGATCATCGAGGGCTCGAAGGCCTCGGTTTCAGGCGAAGGCGTTAGCATCAGTACCGGTTCGCCGGCATCACGAAGCGGCCCGCTGATCATCGTGGACGGAATCGTTTACACGGATCCAGACGGCCTGCAGTCACTATCGCCGGATCGCATCAAGTCTGTGGAAGTGATCAAGGGTGATGCTGGCGTCAGGTTGTACGGAAGCCGAGCTGTAAACGGAGTGATAGTTGTAACAACAAAGGGCGGGAAGTGAGGCTCATTGGCTGCCTTGTCGCCCTGCCTGCACTGACACTCAGCGCATGCGGAGGCACAAGCGACGCCTCCTCGACCGCTGTCGTTCGCGACAGCGCCGGCATAACGATTGTCGAGAATGCAGCACCTGCGTGGGGTGAAGGAGAAGGGTTTACGTCCGGCGGGGATCCGCTCGTTGACATCGGGATGCTTGATGGTCCTGCGGAGTACCAGCTGTTCAGGGCTGCCGATGCCGTACGCCTCTCGGATGGCCGCATCGTGATCGCGAACGGTGGCACCAGCGAGCTACGCTACTACGATGAGAGCGGAGTTCACATCAGGAGTGTGGGCCGGCAGGGCGCGGGACCCGGTGAGTTCCAGGGCATCAGCTGGATTGACGTAGCGGGCAATGATTCACTGCTCGCATACGACTCACAGTTGCGCCGCATATCACTGTTCGACCCCAGCGGAACCTTTGTAGACAGTCGCACAGTTCAGTCCCTCACCAGCGAAGGTGCGCAGAATGTGGTTGCGCGCTTCGCAGACGGCACCTTTCTGCTGCAGGGAATTGTCCAGCTAGACCCAACGAATATTCGCACAGGGCTCCATCGGTTTCCATCCGTGCTGAGCCGGTCCGTTCCCGGCGATTCGTCAGGTGCGGCCGTAGATTCGCTCGGCGTCTACCCAGGTATGGAGAGCATGGTCATCATTGGCGACAATTCCATAGGAATCATGCGCGGTGGATTCATGCGCCGACTGGAGCTGCAGGCAGGTGACAGCGCCTTTGTTGCGGGAACGCAAAACGCCTACGAGGTGGAAGTACGCCCGATATCGGGAGCGCCGCGCATGCTCATTCGGTGGAACGGCGGCGACCTGGCACTCACGCCTGACGTGATCAGCCGCTACAGGGAGCAGCAACTCGAGCGAGCCACCGATCGTGATGAGCGAGCCGCGACGCAGAGAAGGCTGGATGAAATGACATACCCAGACGCGATCCCCGCATACGGCTCACTGATTCTCGATGCGCTCGGCAACATCTGGGTTCAGGAGTTCCAGAGGGACGACGAGACTGAGAACCGCTGGAACGTGTTCGACCCTAACGGTCGAATGCTGGGCGGGGTGGTGCTGCCTCAAGGTTTGAAGGTGTACCAGATTGGCGAGGACTTCGTGCTGGGCCAGTGGACGGACGATCTGGACGTGGAGCACGTGAGGGCGCACAGATTGGTTAGGGGTGAGGGGTTACGGGTTACGGGTTAGGGGTTACGGGCTGAGGATGGTGAGAGCTACAGCTCGCCGCGCTCTTCCATTTCGGCTCGCAGTTCGAGGATCCGCCTGACGTCATTCGTGACGATACCTGCTGCGCCGCGCTGCCAGAGTCTGCGGGCGAGATCGGGGTTGTCTACGGTCCATACGTGAACCGAGGCGCCTAGTCGTGAGGCGGCGCGGATGAAGGTACTTGTTGGCACATCGAGCCCGTGCCAGCGATCGGGAACGGCCAGCAGGCCGTATGCACTCGCGGGTAGCGGCGCTCGCAGCAGGGAGCCGAAGTAGAGCCGCGCGATGTCGCGGCCACTCGCGCCGCACCTGAACGGACGCTGGCGGAAGGCGGTGAGGGCCGAATGGTGTGCGGAAGCGGGAACAACGCGATCCGCGGCGCCATGTCGCATGACGACGCGTTCGAGCGCCTGCGTCGCCGCCGGCGTCTTTACCTCTACCAGAAGCGGAATATCCGGGATCATCTCGAGCACTTCAGCCAGCGTCGGCACGTAGACGCCGCGATCACGGTACGGGAATGTTCGGCCGCCATCCGGAGTGAAGTGGTAGCCCGCATCCGTGTTCCGAAGCTGCGAGACAGTCATGGCAGCCACAGCACCCGACGCGCCAGTCGTACGTTCGAGAGTCGGGTCGTGCAGCACCACAACCTGGCCGTCGGCAGTCAGCCTGACGTCAAGCTCCAGCGCATCGGCTCCAAGCTCCACCGCCAGCTGGAATGAGGGAAGGGTGTTCTCCGGTGCCTCACTACTCGCCCCGCGATGCCCGATCACGAGCTTGCGGTCAGGACGCAGCAGGAAGTCCGCCGGCCCGTCGTGCCTCACGCCGACCCGGCCGCACCGGGTTCCGTTCGCTCGAGCACCTCACCCAGCCACTGCGAAAGCATTAATGCCTCAGCCAGCGCAAAGGGAATTGCAGCGGCCACTGCCAGCGGCCAGCGCCAGGGGCCGAGTGCGTCGCTGGTGAAGTATGCAACGGCAACCGCGGCCGCGCCGGGCAGCAGCAGGAGAACGAGTAGAAGCGCAAGCGTGGCAAACAGGGTGAGATACAGCTGACCCATCGCCTCCAGCCCGCCCGGGCGCTCGGGTCCGAGGTGAACCCACGCAGGAAACAGAAGCGACGCTCCGTTGTGCACGAGCGATGCAAGCAGGTTCAGCACCGGCAGGCCAATCACCGCCGTAACCACCATCGCAAACACCGACGAATAGCCGAATTCTTCGAAAAGCGTAGGCGCCGCCGCGCTGAATGCAGCGAGCGCTGCCAGCAGCTGCAGTATGGAAAGTGCCAGTGCAGACGACAGGGCCGAAGTGCTCACGATCGAGGACCCTTCCACGGGCCAGGACTTTAGAAGTTCCAGCCGCGTGAGGTCGCGCCTGAGGTCATTGCGAACCCAGTTGGGGCCAGCGGCAATGGTGACGATCAGCCAGGTGGCAAGGCCGAGCGCTGCGATGTCGCGAATGTTGGACGGCATGGCGTTGCCGAAAAGCGCGAACCCCAGCGCAATGAGCGGAAAGGCGACTACCGGAACTGCGAGTCGTTCGGTTCGTGCGGCAGCGAGCATGTTCTTCCAGAGCAGTGCGACCGCGGGTGCGCCGTTCGGCGCCAGCGGCAGGCGCGCGGATATGCGCCTGGCGAGCGATCCCGGGTCCGGTGCTGCGTTCATGCGGTCGCGCACCCTGGATGCTCGCCAGGCGGCTGCTCCAACGGCGGCTTCCTCGAATGCGGCATCCGCACGCACTACCCAGAGCAGGTGTGCACCGAGCAGGAGCAGCGCCGGCAGCATGCTGCGAACCCATTCCATGGCGGTCTCCGCGTACACCGGCGCTACAGCAACGGCAGCAGGCCAGAGTGCAACGCGAGCCATGGGGGCATCGGTTGCCTCACGAATCCACGCCGACAGCCCAGAGAGCGAGGAAATGCCGCCCTCCGGCCATGTGAACACCAGCACTCCTGCAACGGCGCCGGCGGCAATCCCGAAGAGTGTGAGCGGTATGGCCATACGTCGCAGGCCCACTCGCCCGTGTCCCACTGCGCCCAGCCGGACGAGGGTGGCGCCAAGGCGATGGAGGTGCAGCGTTGCGAGCAACAGCCAGAGCGAGAGCGGCCTGAACACCAGGTCAACACCGGTGGCGTCGCCGCGTCGCAACAGCAGGGTCCAGATTACCACGTTCAGGAAGATCGTGGCCTGCGCACGCAGCAGCTTGTACAGAACGAGTTGCCGGCGCGTGAGTGGTGCCGGGAACAGGAAGTCCACCTCGGCCGGGGTGAACGCAAGCGCACGTCGCTCGCTTCCCACCAGCCAGTAGAATGCGGCGCCTGCGAAGGTGCCGAGTACCACCAGGCGGAACATGGTTTCGGTGGCCAGGAAGTCTGCCGGACGTCCGCTCTCGCCGGGGCCGGGGCTTGCGAACAGGGAGAAGGCCCAGAGGCCGGCGAGAGCGAGTGCGGCGAGTGCCCGTGGAGACTTGAGTCTCCTCACCTGCCTCACGAAGCGGTTGTGCGCGCTGCGGATGGTGAGGTAGGCAACAGCGCCGGCAACGTGGCCGCGGCTGGTGGCCGCGTCCGCTGGCTCGTAAGGCTGGCGTTCGAGCCCCGCCGGATTGTCAGCGGTGTCGCTCACGCGCCCGCGCCAGGTGTGTCATGCGGAGCGATGAGCGATGGAGCAGCACCTGACGGTTCCGCGGGGATGGCCTCTTCACTCGAACTGGTGAGCGCAAGAAACACTTCCTCGAGCGACTTCCCGTGCAGCTCCGGACGCTCGGCCACGATCTCACTGATGGTGCCCAGTGCTACGAGTTCGCCCGCCCGAAGTACCAGCACGCGATCACACACTTCCTCCACCAGGTGCAGCAGGTGGGAACTCAGGATGGCTGCCGAGCCTGACGTGGCGTGCGCGCGGATGGTTCTCTTCATGCGACGGATACCGGCAGGGTCCAGCCCGGTGAGTGGCTCATCCAGTATCACGACCGCGGGGTCGTGAAGCAGGCCGCAGGCGATTGCAAGTTTCTGGCGCATGCCGCGGGAGAGTTCGCCGGGAAGGGCATCTCGCTTGGAGGAAAGCTCCAGCTCTTCGATCAGCGCCTCCGCCCTGGGCGTGGCGTTCGGCACACCGTAAAGTCGCGCCACGAACTTCAGGTGTTCCGTAACGCTCAGGTACTCGAACAGGTGAGGTTCGTCCGGAATGAACGAGAGCCGCCGCTTGGCCGCAACGGGCTCCGTGTCCATCGGAACCCCTGCTACCAGCACCCTGCCATCTGTAGGATGAATGATTCCGGCGAGGCAGCGGAGCGTAGTTGTCTTCCCGGCGCCGTTCGGGCCCACAAGGCCAAGTACCTCCCCGGGCGCAACCGAGAAGGTGAGGTCGCGGACGGCGGCGAGGTCACCGTAAAACTTGGATAGAGCGTTTACCTGTATCACGCGCCTGAAGGATATGCGGGAAAGGGCTGCGCGCCATGGCGCAGTCTGGTCGGCTCGCTGCTGATCGAACAGGTGTGGCAAGTTTCCAACGGATGCGGATACTCACCGTGGCGCAAATGCGACGGGTTCGCCATTATTTGGAACGGCTGAGCATGTCGAAAATCTACAGACGAGGCGTCGATTTCGTTCATCCGGAATTCCTTTCGCACTGCAACTGCTTGATACCAAAGGACTTGGTATTTGAGTAGCCCTGCCGGGCTGATGTGGAAACGGACTGTGGATTTACGATACGGAAGTGCGGTTTCACGAGGCCCGCGCCCTGCTATCAGCAACTGTGCGCGCCACAGCGCACACCGGGTGTCGCCGACCGGCACGAGTTCCGGCGAATGGATGTTACACGGAGGAGCAAGGTGGTACGATCGCCTGGAGCAAGGACGCTCCGAAAGGCCGAATACAGTTCTCGGCCTGCAGGAGCGGGTGTCAACCGAAATCTGTCTGCCGCGCGGGGTACGTTCGTGCGTGCGATGGAGCGAATGACGCTGGCAGTGATGGCAGCAGCCGCTATTGCGACGTCGCCGGCGGCGGTATTTGCGCAGGGCGCGGATGGTGGACTGGCGCCGAATGCGCCGAGCTGGTGCAAGGCGTGCACGCCGCCGCCTCCGTACGTGCCGCCGGTCGACCCGCCTGTGGATCCGCCGCCCGGGGATGATGATTCCCCGTCCGGTCGCAGGGGATGGGCAGCGCTCGGCGCCGCAGGACTGGCGCTGGCCGCCGGAATTCCTCTCGGAGCGGCGCTTCAGCCCACGATGCCCTTCCGCCCGGTAATCGCTGAGGCTGCGCCTGTGACGCCAGTAGAGGCGCCGGGGGCGCTACCGTCTCCCGAGGCTGCTACGCCCGGCCCTGTGGCCAATCTGGACCAGGGTGGGAATCCTTTCGCACCGGCCGGAGCGACCCCGGGCGTAACGCAGCAGCAGGCGGAGGGCGTGCTCGCGCCGGATACGGCGTCGCACCTGCCGTTGCTGCTGGCCATTGGTGTAGCGGCAATTGCCGGCGGCGTTGCCCTGCTGCGGGACCAGCGACGCAAACGCAGACGCAGCATGCGAGCGCGGCACTGATCGGGAAGCAGCGCGCGGTTGCGCGCGGAAATGCACGAAGGTGGCGCCGCCGTTCCGTATATGTGGAACGGTGGCGCTCGTCCGTTAAGGTGGCATGCGATAGAGTTCAGGCACGATGAACCGGCGTGTCATCCCAAATGCGCAGGGGGAAGGGCGTGAGCAGAAGTGAGCAGCGACTCCGGGGGCATGCACCGTGCGCCTGCCGGCCGACATGAATAATGATCGAGAATCCGGGATGACCGCATGGACATCCGGTGCTGAGCGTGTATCAGGGCGAAAGTCCGGCCGCGCTGCATCGAAGCTTCCGGCTGCGGTACCGATAGTCATAGAGCAACTCTCGCCTGTAGTGGATGCCGGCCGCTATGCACCCAAGCGAGTGAGTGGCGACACCTGTGTTGTGGGCGCCGCGATATTCCGCGACGGCCATGACATTCTTGCTGCACGAGTTCGCTACCTGCCTGCGGGTACGCGCGAGTGGCAGACAGTTCCGATGCTTTATGACTATGCATCTGACAGGTGGAGCGCAGAATTCCCGCTGAATGCGGTTGGCAACTGGGCTTTCACGGTGGACGCATGGACCGATGTGTTCGGTACCTGGCGTCGTGGAGCGCGCGCAAAGCTGGAAGCGGGCCAGGACATACAGCTGGAACTTCTGGAAGCCGCGGAGATGATGGAGCGCACTGCGCGACGCATGCGTTTCGGAGTGGGCCGCCGGCACCTGACGAGTACGGCGCATGCAGTGCGGAACGACGCGCTGTCCGTGGAGGAGCGTGTGACGAAGGCGTTCGAGTCACAGGTTGAGGAACTCATGCGCGCCAACTGGAGTCCGCCGGACCTCACGAGTCTGCCTGCACCGCTTCCCCTGCGTGTAGACGCACCTCGCGCAGCATTTGCGGCGTGGTACGAGTTCTTTCCTCGCTCGACTGCAGCTGAGCCGGGTGAACACGGCACGTTCCGCGATGCGGAGCGAGTGCTGCCCCGCATTGCGGAGCTCGGATTCGACGTCGTGTACCTGCCGCCCATTCACCCGATAGGCAACGAGTTTCGGAAGGGTCGCAACAATACGACGGTTGCAGAGCCGGGAGACGTTGGAAGCCCGTGGGCCATAGGAAGTGACGCTGGTGGACACGACGCGGTTGCACCGGAGCTTGGCTCCCTGGAGGACTTCGAGCGGTTCGTGCAGCATGCGAACGGGCTGGGTCTGCAGGTAGCCCTCGATTTTGCTCTGCAGTGCGCTCCGGACCATCCGTGGGTGAAGGAGCACCCCGACTGGTTCGTCGTGAGGCCCGACGGGTCCATACAGTACGCCGAGAACCCGCCCAAGAAGTATCAGGACATATACCCGCTCAACTTCTGGTGCGACGATCGCGAGGCACTCTGGCAGGCATGTCTGAACCTGCTGCTCTTCTGGATCGAACGCGGCGTGACGACGTTTCGTGTGGACAACCCTCACACGAAGCCCTTCCAGTTCTGGGAGTGGGCAATTGCGGAAGTGCACGCACGTTACCCAGATATAGTGTTCCTGTCGGAAGCCTTCACGCGGCCGAACAAGCTTCTGACACTCGCAAAGCTGGGTTTCACCCAGTCGTACACGTACTTCACCTGGAAGAACACGTCGGCGGAAATCCACCAGTTCATGGGGGAGTTCAGTACGCCGGACGTACTGGAGTACTATCGCGGCAACTTCTTTGCAAACACGCCGGACATCCTGCACGAGTACCTGCAATCCGGTGGACGGGCTGCGTTCCGTGTGCGACTTCTGCTTGCCGGAACACTCAGCCCCGTGTACGGGATCTACAGCGGATTCGAGCTTTCGGAGAACGTGCCCGTGCGTGAGGGAAGCGAGGAGTACATGGATTCGGAGAAGTACCAGCTGCGTTCGCGGAACTTCAACGATCCCGCAGTGCTCGACGCCGACATTCTGCGTCTGAACGAGATGCGTCGTGCACAGCCTGCCCTGCAGCGAGCCGACAATCTCACGTTTCATCACTCGGAGAACCCGCAAATTCTCTGGTTTTCCAAGCGTGCTAACGAGGGCGAAGGCAACCTGCTCGTGGCGGTAAACCTGGATCCTGCCGCCCCGCAGGAATCCACCGTTCACGTTCCGCTGTACCAGCTTGGTATTGGCGCAGATGAGCCATACCAGGTGGAAGACCTTCTCACGGGAACAGTGTACTCCTGGCGTGGGGAGCGCAGCTTCGTGAGGCTGGACCCCGCTGTGGAACCGGGGCACGTGTTCCGCGTACTGATCTGACCATAACCGGCGAGCTCGCGTGAAGCAGGCTCCCATTTCCCACCACGCCGAGGAAGCGCGCGTGAGCGACGACGCTCTCTGGTACAAGGACGCAATTATCTATCAGGTGCACCTCAAGTCGTTCCGCGACAGCAACCGGGACGGATACGGTGACTTTGCCGGGCTGATGGAGAAGCTCGACTACATCGAATCGCTTGGGGTGGATTGCATCTGGCTGCTGCCGTTCTACCCGTCGCCGCTTCGCGACGATGGTTACGACATCGCGCTGTATGAGGCCATCAATCCCACGTACGGTACGCTGGAGGACTTCCGTCGCTTCCTCGACGAGGCGCATCGTCGAGGGCTGCGCGTAGTCACCGAGCTCGTGATCAATCACACCTCGGACCAGCACCCGTGGTTCCAGCGCGCCAGGCGCGCACCGAAGGATTCACCGGAGCGTAATTTCTACGTGTGGAGCGACGATCCGCACAAGTACTCGGGCACCAGGATCATCTTTACGGACACGGAGACGTCCAACTGGACATGGGATCCGGTTGCCGAACAGTTCTACTGGCACAGGTTCTTCAGCCATCAGCCGGACCTCAACTTCGACAATCCCGAAGTACTCGAGTCCGTAACGAACATCATGCGCTTCTGGCTGGAGATGGGCGTGGACGGGCTTCGCCTGGACGCCATACCGTATCTCATTGAGCGTGAAGGCACGAACTGCGAGAACCTTCCGGAAACGCACGTCGTGCTGAAGAAGCTGCGCGCGGCACTGGACGCCGAGTTCGAGGGAAGGATCTTCCTGGCCGAGGCGAACCAGTGGCCGCCTGACGTGCTGCCGTACTTCGGTGACTCCGACGAGTGCCACATGGCTTTCCACTTTCCGCTGATGCCGCGCATGTACATGGCGCTGCGAAAGGAGGATTACACACCCATCACGGACATCCTGAGGCAGACGCCTCCAATTCCCGACGGGTGCCAGTGGGCAATCTTCCTGCGCAACCACGATGAGCTCACGCTCGAGATGGTTACGGAGGAAGAGCGGGACTACATGTACAATGAGTACGCGAAGGATCCGCGCATGCGCATCAACGTGGGCATACGCAGGAGGCTTGCGCCGCTACTCGACGGCGGCCGCAGGCAGATTGAACTGATGAACGCGCTGCTGCTCTCCATGCCGGGAACGCCTGTGATGTACTACGGCGATGAGATCGGCATGGGTGACAACATCTACCTGGGTGATCGCAACGGCGTTCGTACGCCCATGCAATGGAACGACGGCAAGAACGCCGGATTCTCGGAGGCAGATTCTGCGCAGCTGTACAGCCCGGTTGTAACGGACATGCCGTTCGGCTTCCAGAACGTGAATGTGGAGGCGCAGGAGCGGGTATCCACGTCACTCCTGGTATGGATGCGCCGGATCATCAGGGTGCGTCGTCAGCTCAAGGCGTTCGGGCGCGGCACCTTCACTCCGATCGAAGTTCACAATCGCAGTGTGTTCGTGTTCCTGCGCGAGTTCGAGAACGAGCTGGTGCTCTGCGTGAACAACCTGTCGCGCTGGGCACAGCCGGTGGAGCTGGAAATGCCGCAGTACGACGGCTGGACTCCGGTGGAGCTTTACGGCGGCAACGCGTTTCCGCCCATCGGCCAGCTTCCGTACTTCCTCACGCTCGGGCCGCACACGTTCTTCTGGTTCCGGCTTACGCCGCCGGCTCATGAGCCGAGGGCTGGCGGCTGATGATGGAGAACGCGTCTGGCAGCCTGCCCGTGCTGTATGCTCCGAGTGGCGTACGGTCGGCGCTGAATTTGGAGCAGCTGCGAACGATCGGGGAAGCGGATCTCGCTGCCTGGCTCGCGGCGCGCCGGTGGTTCGGCTCCAAGGCTGCCAACGCCAAACACGCGCGAATTCTCGACTCTGTAAAGCTGCCGAGCGCGTCTGCCAACCTTGCCCTCTGCCGCCTTACGGCAGAACTGGGGGACGGGCGCGTTGAGCGCTACCAGCTTCCACTCATGGTGCTGGAGTCCGAAGAACAGCCGCAGAATGCGCTGGCTCGAGTGAAAGCCGATGGCGCCTCGGCGTGGCTGTGCGATGCTGCGGGCAGCGCGCACTTCGCCCGAGCGCTGCTCGGCGCCTACACGAGTGACGCCGAAGTGAGCGAAGGCGGAACATCGTGGCGATTCACGTTGGAACCCGGTGTGAACGGTGCCGCGCTTGCCGATACGACGCCTGAGCCGCTCACCGGTGAGCAGAGCAACAGTTCCATCCGCTGTGGCAACGTTGCAATGCTCAAGCTCTATCGAAAACTCGAGGCAGGTCCGCACCCGGAAGTGGAGATGACCCGCTACCTCACGAGGGTTGCGGACTTCGACCACGTTCCGCAACTGCTGGGCGTTGCGTCCGTGAACGATGGACACGGTGGCAGTGAGGTTGTGAGCATGCTGCAGGCGCTGGTGCCGAACGCGGAAGATTGCTGGGATCGTTCGGTTGGGCATGCGCGCAAGTACATGTCGGCGCCTGGTGAAGGAGATCCGCCCAATCCGTTCGGGGCGGAAGCACTCGAACTGGGGCGAGTTACTCGCGAGATGCACGAGGCGCTCGCCGCCGCCGCAGTGGATGACATATCCATGCTGCCGCAGGACGCGGATGTGGAGGATGTTGCAACGTGGGTGCGCTCTGCGAGGACTGCCGTATTCAGTACGCTGGACCTGCTTGCCGATGCTCGTGAGGCAGGCAGGCTGGAAGGGCCTGCGGCAGCCGCGGCAGACGCGGTGCTCCGCCGGAGGAAGGAGCTCGTATCAGGGCTGGACGATGTGGAGCCGACAGTGAAGGGAGACGGAGGACTCTGCATCCGTATACATGGTGATTACCACCTGGGGCAGGTGCTTCGTGGCGGTGATCGGCGATTCTGGATAATGGATTTTGAAGGCGAGCCCGCGCGGTTGCTCGCGGAACGGCGTGGTCAGCATTCGGCCCTGAGAGACGTTGCGGGAATGCTCCGTTCGTTTGCATATGCGGCAGCTACCGCTGCGCGGCTTGTGGGCGGCGTTGGAGTCAACCCGGTGGTGGAGCTGCGGCTCTCACGCTGGGAACGCGCGGCGCGTGCTGCCTTCATCGAGGGTTACGAGAAGGCTGCCCCTGCCGGCAGCACGCTGCTGCCGCGCGATGACCATGCACGCAGCAGGCTGCTCGACATGTTCGAGGCAGAGAAGGTTTTCTACGAACTGGCGTACGAACTCAACAACCGTCCCGAGTGGACGTGGATTCCACTTCGTGGAATTGCCCGCTTGCTGGGACGCTGACTTCGGTGAAGTGAAGGCCATGCGCGAGGTGCCGGGGAGTACGCTCGAGGCATCGCCGTCGGCCTGCCGAATCTGCAAAGGCGATGTGTTCGCGACGCATCATCGATCGTATGCGCGCAGGGCGGATGCCCTGTGCATGGAGAGGACGACGGAATGAGAATCTGGCCGGGTCAGCCGTACCCGCTCGGCGCCACCTGGGATGGCGCGGGAGTGAACTTCGCGTTGTTCAGCGACAATGCCACCGGCGTTGATCTGTGCCTCTTTCACTCGCCTGACGACGCGCAGGAGTCCGTTGTCATTCCGCTGCGGGAGCGCAACGACCAGATATGGCACTGTTACCTGCCTGACGTGCGCCCAGGCCAGCTGTACGGCTACCGTGTGCATGGCCAGTACGAGCCGGAAAAGGGAAGCCGCTTCAACCCGCGCAAGCTCCTGCTGGATCCGTACGCACGAGCCATCAGCGGTACCATCGAGTGGAGCGATGCGCTCTTCGGCTATGATATTGCCGCCCGGAATGAGGACCTGACGCCCTCCACATCAGACAGCGCCCCGGACATGCCCAGGTGCGTGGTTGTGGACCCGGCCTTCACCTGGGGAGGAGACAAGCCGCCTCGCACTCCCTGGAACCGCACGGTGATTTACGAGACCCACGTGAAGGGCATGACGATGCTGCATCCCGAGGTGCCCAGTGCCATTCGCGGCACGTACCTTGGCCTGGCATCCGAGCCCATCCTGGAGCACCTGCTGGCGCTCGGAGTAACTGCCGTGGAGCTGCTGCCGGTGCATCATTTTGCGGTTGAGCATCACCTGGCAACACGCGGCCTCACGAACTACTGGGGCTACAACTCCATCGGCTTCTTCGCGCCAGACGTACGTTATTCCTCCAGCGGACTTGCAACCCAGGTTGGCGAGTTCAAGACGATGGTGAAGAAGCTGCATGAAGTTGGCATCGAGGTGATTCTCGATGTCGTCTACAACCATACCGGAGAAGGAAACCACCTGGGGCCTACGCTGAGCCTGAAGGGTATCGACAACGACGCGTACTACAGGCTGTCGCCGGAGAATCGGCGATACTATGTGGACTATACGGGTACGGGCAACAGCCTGAACATGATGCATTCGCGAACCATACAGCTCATTATGGATTCGCTCCGGTACTGGGTTACCGAGATGCACGTGGATGGCTTCCGCTTCGATCTTGCACCCGTGCTCGCACGTGAACTGCACGAGGTAAACCGCTTCTCCACCTTCTTCGACACTATTCACCAGGACCCCGTGCTCAACGAGGTGAAGCTGATCGCGGAGCCCTGGGATATCGGGCCGGGTGGCTATCAGCTAGGAAACTTTCCAATTCGCTGGGCCGAGTGGAACGGGAAGTACCGCGACTCTGTGCGCGGTTTCTGGCGTGGTGAGCCGGGAATGGTGCCGGAACTTGCGTCGCGTCTGGCGGGGTCCAGCGACATTTACAGCTGGAGCGATCGCGCCATGTACGCGAGCGTCAACTTCGTTACCTCGCATGACGGCTACACCCTGCGCGACCTCACCAGCTACGAGCAGAAGCACAACTGGGACAACGGCGAGGATAATCGCGACGGTCACAACCACAACGTGAGTCGCAACTGGGGCGTGGAGGG
>DATGOL010000054.1:0-9729 GCA_035306065.1 Gemmatimonadales bacterium
GACTCGCGGCTGACGCCGGGAAGCCCAGGGCGAGAGCCCGGCGATCGGCGGCTGACACGGGCTGCGGGCCGGAAGTTCGGCCTCACGCTCGCGGCGGGCTTCGCGGTGGTGGGAGCGCTGCTGGCCTGGCGCGGGCACAGCCTCGCGGCTCGTATCTGCTGGGCGATCGCTGCGGCAAGCGCAGCGTCCGGTTTGCTGTTTCCCACGAGGCTCGGGCCAGTTGAGCGGGTATGGATGGCGCTCGGGGTGGCGCTGTCGTACGTGACGCGGCCAGTATTCTTTACCCTTGTTTACCTTGTGGTAATTACTCCGGCCGGTCTCATCAGGCGTTTTGTGGCGCGGAGTCCGCTCGCCCGTGATGCAGCGGCCGACACGTACTGGGTGAGTCGTACTGCCCGGGCGCCGGATGCCGAACGACGTGCCCTGGAGCGACAGTTCTGATCCTTGTGCGCCTGCCGGCAGCGGTGTGTGGCCTTTTATCACGATTCAACTGGACCCTCGAGCATCTTCAATGAGTTCAGTAACCCTCGTACGAGAGCTGTGGGCATTCATGCGTGAGCGCAAGAAGCTCTGGCTGTTGCCCATCATCCTGCTGTTCGTGCTGCTCGGTGCCATGTTCGCTGCCGTGCAGGGTTCGGCAATCGCACCATTCATCTACACGTTGTTTTGAGCGGAAAGCGGCGGAAGCCCGGGTCGGTGCGCGGTGGAGGCAAGGGCAACAGGAAGTCGGCTGACGGCTCGCACCATGCGAAGAATACCCTGCCGCACGATGAGAGGCTTCGTGATACGGCCAATAATGACACGTCAACGGATGTGTCGCGTGACGATGCCGCGGATGACACTTCCACTGCTGCAGCACCGGAACTGACCGCACGAAAGCGCGCTGCATTTCTCGCCATAACGCTGGCCCTGCCGCTGCTTCTGCTGGCCCTGCTGGAGGTGGGACTTCGAGTGTTCGATCGGAGCGGTGGAAACCCGCTCGTGGTTGAAGCGCCGTTCGGCGACGGCAGCTACGTGATAGCGAATCCACAGGTGGGGGTACGCTGGTTCGGAACTGCGAACGCACCCTCTGCGCGCGTTGAGCCATTCCTGCTTCGCAAGCCGGAGGGTGCACTTCGTGTGATAGCGCTTGGCGAATCGAGTACCTACGGATTTCCGCATCCGCCAACGGCCAGCTTTCCGCGCGTGCTTTCAGACATGCTGCGGGATGTGCAGCCGGGGCGAGTGGTCGAGGTAATCAACCTGGGAATTCCCGCGACCAACTCCTGGACGCTTCGGGACATTGCCGGAGAGGTGCTGAAGCTGGAGCCCGACATGGTGCTGGTGTATGCCGGGCATAACGAATACTACGGCGCCCTCGGCGTGGCTTCCACGGCGGGCGGAGGGGCGGGTTCGGCACTGGTTCGTGCCACGCTCGCGCTTCAGCGGTCGCGATTGGGCCAGCTGGTACAAGGTATCGTGTCGCGGTTGCGTGGCACTGCTCCTGGCGGCGTCACGGAGCAGTCGCCCGTAGAGGGGTCGCCGGGGGAGGGAAGCGCTGCTGTTGCGACGTATATGGAAACCATTGCCGACCAGGAGCCGATCGAGCTTGGTGATGATACCTATGTCGCGGGCGTCAGGCAGTTCAGGAGTAACCTGGCGGCCACCCTGAGCCGGTTTCGCGAAGCAGGCGTGCCCGTGCTGGTCGGGAGCCTCACGAGCAACATTCGCGATCAGCCACCGCTGGCGTCTCCGGCAAACGACCTTCCCGGTGCTGCGCGCGAGGTGTACGAAAGTGCCATGCAGCGCCTGCAGCATGCAGCCGTCGCAGGTGACTCTGCCGCCCTGCGAGAGCTGTTCGTCAGGGCACGAGACATGGATGTCGTGAGATTCCGTGCGCCTTCCGTTTTCGACACGGTGGTGATGGACGTTGCAGCCCGGCAGGGTGCCGTTTACGTGCCGGTGCGTGAGCGCTTCGTGCAGGAAGCCTCCGGCGGCATACCGGGAAGCAATCTGTTCACGGAGCACGTACATCCGGATGTCAGGGGGCAGGCGATTCTCGCAGACGAGTTCGCGAGTGCAATCCGGAACTCCGGCCTGCTCGCAGACGCGCAGTGGGAGCGCAGGCGCAGCCTGGACGCCTACGTTCAGGAGATGGGCATAACGCGCTTCGATTCGCTCCTCACTGCGCATACGATACGCACCGTCACCTCCAGATGGCCGTTCGTTCCGGTGGCTGACGCCCGCGATTACCGTGGAACCTACGAGCCGGTGGACATGGTGGATTCACTGGCGTTCCTTGCCTCACGCGGCGGTGTGAACTGGCTGTCGGCAAAGGGAATGCTCGCCGATGCCTTCATGCAGTCGGGCAGCCCTGCAGCCGCAGCAGCAGAGTATGCGGGCATCGTTCGTGAGGCGCCTCCAATGTTCGAGGAGCCAAGGCGTCGTTATGCCGAAGCCCTGTTGCGTTCGGGCCAGCTGAACGCGGCAGAAAAGGCTCTCGCAGACGCGCAGCGAATTCAGCCAACGCCCGCTGCCGAGATACTGCGTGCGCAGCTGTTGCTGGCGCGTGGCGACACCGCCGGAACGGTGAACGCGCTGCGGGATGCGGTGGAAACATGGCCGGATGACGCCGCGTTGCACTTCCAGCTCTCGCTCGCGTACGCCCTGTCAGGTGACATGAACCTCGCTCGCAGCGAGGCGCTTCACGTGTTGCGGGTCCGGCGGGACTTCCCGGGGCTGGTGGAGTGGCTCCGGACCATTTCTCCGGAACAGTGAGTTATGGGTCCCGCTCCAGACAGGGTTGCCGGCATTACCGGACTGCCCGGGATGAGCGGCTGAAGCCCGCCATCGTAGCGCGATCAGGCTGCACGACGTTCGATTATGCGTTGCGCATCAGCGTTTCGGGCGCAATAATGGCGGTAATAACGCGTTACGATGCGCGATGCCGCGTAGTGCCCGTCCATGCGGCCGGGTCCGAAGCAAGGAGGGACCCATGATCCAGCAGTCGAATCGTCGCCAGCATCATGCTCGCCCGCAGCTCCTGAGGCTCGCGCTGCGGACCGCGTTTCTTCTTGGCGCCCTGCTTATGGTTCCCGTGTCATTGCAGGCGCAGGCTGAAGATCCGCCCGTTGTGGTCCGGGGAACTGTGATGGATACGCTTGGGAGGCCCATTGCGGGCGCAAGCGTATCGGTAGGCGGGTCACACGCTGCATATTCGGACAGCCGGGGACGGTTCATGCTGAATCGTGTTCCCGTCGGTCCGGCGCGCCTGGCCGTTCGAAGGCTGGGATTCCGCCCGTGGCAAGGGACCGTGGAGATCGAAGCCGCCCCCGTGCAGGAGGTAAGGGTGAGCCTGCGGCCCACATCGATCTCACTCGAGACGGTGGTGGTTCGAACTACGCCTCGCGAGGTATTCGACTCCCGACTTGCCGGATTCGAAGCTCGTCGAACGTCCGGAGGTGGCTCCTACATTGACCGGTCCCAGATCGAGTCGCTCTCTTCCGCGTCGCTGATCGATGTCCTTCGGCGCATGCGCGGAGTGCGGATCACGACACTGGGCAACACGATGATGACACGCGTGCGCATTCGGAATGCCTCATGTCCGCCGCTCGTGTTCGTGGATGGCTATCCGGCACATGCGGGTGAGTTCGACCTCGGGATGGTGGAGGTGAGCAGTCTGGAGGGTGTGGAGGTGTACCACGGAATGGCCGGTATTCCAGCCCAGTTCGTAAGCGGTCAGACCGAGGCTGGATGTGGCGTGGTGGCGCTCTGGTCTCGTCCTGCCAGGAGGGTGGAGCCACGGGCGCGCGCGGCCGTGCAGCGCCCTGTTGCGACGGAGCTGGAGCCGGTGGACGTGGCAGAGCTGCTTGCCAGCGGGAACGTGTACACGGCCGATCAGGTGGATGTGAAGGCGGAGCTGGAGCGCGGCACCAGACTGCCGGTTTACCCCGATTCGCTTTTCCAGGCGGGGATAACGGGGCAGGTTCTGGTGGAGTTCGTGGTGAACATCGTTGGGAACGTGGAGCCGGCGACGATTCACATAGTGTCGTCGTCCCACCCGCTGTTTGCGGCTTCGGTTCGGGAGGCCGTACTCTCGGCGAGGTTCAGCTCGGCGATGATTGGCGCTGCGCGGGTGCGGCAGGTGGTGCATCTGCCCTTCGAATTCGAGATTCTGCCCTCGGCGAGCGAAGGAGGGGCCTCCCCTGTGTCAGGGTAGTGCGTGCGGGCGGGCTACGCGCTCGCAGACTTGACAGCTAGATTCGGAATTGTCCGTGACGATCTCAAAGGGTTGCGCAGTGGCCGGGTTCGTCACATAATGGCAACACATGCCGAATACTACCGAGCTCCGGCAACGAGGCGTTCGTTGCGGAACCGGTACTGATACGAGCGAATTTTCCGGCGTCTTCCGGCGCCATCCGAGAGCGTTACAGCTTTCCTGGAACTTCTTACGCCCGCCTTCGGAGACTTGTTTCAACAGGCTGTCCACCGCCGCTTGCGCCGTGGCCCTTCCCGACTGTTGCCCATGACTCCCTTCTGCTCCCAGTGATTCGACAACTGGAAGCGCTCCGTGGTTGCCTTTCGCCCTGGGCGAGGCGGCCTCTCAAGCTCCTACACACTTCAAGGAGGATTGTGCCACCGGCAACAAGCCGACCCTATGTTCGCGAGTCGTACCACGTTGTAGTACTCACCGAAGAGGTTCAGATGAATCGAATCGCACGTCCGCGAGGCGTGCTCGCGCTGCTGGTGACGTTCGCTCTGGTCGTTTTTACGGCCGGGTCGGCGCTGGCGCAGGGCGCCACAATCACGGGTCGCGTCACTAATGACGCGGGTGCTCCCATCAGGGGTGCCACCGTTGCAATCCTGTCGATGAATGTCGGCACGCAGACGTCGGAAACCGGTACATATACGTTCACGGTTCCGGCTGCCTCTGCAAACGGCCAGCAGGTGACGCTGACCGCTCGCTTCATTGGCTTCAAGCCAATCCAGCGACAGATCACGCTGTCCACGGGTTCACAGACCCAGGACTTCGCACTCGAAGCTGACCCGTTCCGTCTCGAGGAACTGATCGTTACGGGTGTTGCAGACGCCACGTCGCAGCGCAAGCTGTCGTTCTCGGTGTCGCGCGTTTCCGAAGAGCAGATCTCCCAGGTGCCGTCCGGTTCACCGGTTCAGGCGCTGCAGGGCAAGGTTGCAGGCGCTCGAATCGGTATCGGAACCGGTAACCCCGGATCGGAGCCGGTTGTGCGTCTTCGCGGCTCCACCAACCTGAGCGTCGGCGGCAGCCAGCCGCTGATCATCGTGGATGGCGTAATCACCCAGTCTTCGCTGGCTGACATTGACGCCAACTCCATCGAGTCGCTCGAGGTTCTCAAGGGCCCGGCCGCAGCTTCGTTCTACGGCTCGAACGCCGCCAACGGTGTTATCAACATCACCACCAAGCGCGGCCAGAACGTGGCAGATGGCTCAACCACGTTCCTCGTTCGTTCGGAGTACGGACAGTCCGGCCTGCAGCGGTTCGTGCCGGTCAACAAGTATCACCACTACAACGTTGGTCCTGGTGGTGAAGTGCTGCACGGGGACACCGATCCGGATGGAATCGCGGACAATCCGTATCCCACCACTGGTCCCAATGCCTGGCGCAACCAGATGGAAGAGTGGATGCAGAACGGTCAGTTCTACTCCACCAACGCACAGGTAATGCTGCGTCGTGGCAACACGAACGTCGGTACGTCGTTCACGATTGACCGCAACCAGGGAATCCTTCCCTTCAAGAGCGGTCAGCTTCGTCGTAATGCGCGCATCAACGTTGACCAGGGCCTTGCGGACAACCTCGACGTCTCCATCAGCGCCTCCTACGGACTCAACACCAACGACTACTCGCCAGGCTCCACGGCGGGATGGTTCGAGTTCCTGCAGGCTCCGCCAGACATCGACCTCAAGCGCCCCGATCCGTCGGTAGACATTGACTACTACCCGGTAATCGATTCGCCGAGTGCTCGTGCCAACCCGCTGTATTCTCTCGCGAACTCGGACTACAATCTGCGTCGTGAACGCATCATCGCTTCGGCAACCGGCCGCTGGCGTCCGCTGGACTGGCTCCGTTTCGAAGGTACGTACGGAACCGATCGCCTGAACTCGCGCAACCACACGTACAACTTCCGTGGCTACCTGTCCACCACGTCAGGCGCTCCGGGTGGCGGCTCGTACTCGATCGGCACATCCAACAACGTTGCCTACAATGCGCAGGCAAGTGCCATCGCCACGCGCACGTTCGGTGAGCTGAACTCAACCACGCGCCTCACGTACCTGTACGAGGCCGAAGACAACAACTCGCTGAGCGGCAACTCCAGCAACTTCTACGTTGGAGATATTCCGAACATCGGTGCAGCACCGACCGACCAGCGGAACGCCGGTTCATCGATGTCCACTTCCCGCACGCGAGACATTCTCGTATCGCAGGACTTCGACTTCCGTGATCGGTACATCCTCAGCGCCCTGTATCGCCGCGACGGTTCATCCCTCTTCGGTGCGGATGAGCGCTGGGCGGACTACTACCGCGTTTCGGCTGCTTACATCCTCTCGGAAGACTTCCAGATTCCGGGATTCGACCTCCTGAAGCTTCGCGCTGCGCGTGGAACGGCAGGACTTCGCCCCGGGTTCTCCTGGCAGTACGAGACCTACTCGCTTTCGGGTTCCGGCCCGAACAAGGCAAATCTCGGAAACAGCCTGCTTCGCCCGGCCGAAGTTGCCGAGAACGAGTTCGGTGTTGACTTCGCGTTCCTGAACCGCTTCAGCGGCTCGCTCGTGTACGCGGATCGCAAGACGGACGGTGCATTCCTCAACGTGCCGCTCTCGCTCGCCAAGGCGAACGGATTCAGCGGCCAGTGGCAGAATGCGGCGGACATCAGCGCAAACACCTGGGAGTTCGAGCTCAGCGCACTCGTCGTTGACCGTCCGAACTTCACGTACAACCTGACGTTGTCGGCGGATCGCACTCGCCAGCAGATCGATCGCATGAACCGCGCTCCGTTCCGTGTGAACGCAACAACCGCGCAGGGTCAGGATGTGTTCTACTACGCTGCGGGTGAGCCCCTCGGCATCGTGTACGGCAACAAGTTCGTACGCAACCCGCAGGACCTGCTGGACAACCCGACCTTCACGGGCAACGTGGGCGACTACGTGGTGAACCCCGACGGATACGTTGTTGAGTCGGCCCTCCGTGGTACGCCTGGCGAGATGCCGATCAAGTACGTTGACGCAACCGGTAACGATCAGTTCCGCATCGGTGACGTTAACCCCGACTTCGGCTTCGGTATCGCCAACACGCTGATGTTCAGCGGCTTCACGGTGTACGCGCTGTTCGACGGCGTGCAGGGTGGAGACATCTACAACTTCAGCAAGCAGTGGATGTACCAGGATCACCGTCATGGTACGCAGGGCCAGGGCGATCGTCCGGCAGCTGATCGCATCGCGCTCGGTTTCTATGCCTCGGGCCTGTACAACGCGCTTAACGCGGCTGACGCCTTCATTGAAGACGGCAGCTTCGTGAAGCTGCGCGAACTGTCGGTGAGCTACACGATCAACGAGTCGCTGCTCTCCCGCATCGGTGCAGGTAACTACCTGCGCGGCGCGAAGATCGCCCTCATCGGTCGTAACCTGTACACCTGGACCGACTATTCAGGATTTGACCCGGACGTTGCTGCGGGCGGTGACTTCAACTTCCGCATCGACGGTTTCCGTTACCCGAACTTCCGCCAGATTTCGGGCCAGATCGAACTCACCTTCTGACCTGAAACGGAGCCATAAAGAGAATGATTCGATCGAAGACGCTTAGGGGCGTCCTCGGCGCCGCTGCGGTGCTGGTTACCAGCACCGCCTGCGGCGACCTCGAGGTCACTAACCCCAACAACCCGGGAGTGGACAAGGTCCTTGCTACGGCAGGTGACGTTGAGTCACTCGCCCTTGGGTCATGGAGCTCCTACTGGTGGACGCATACCTACATGGAAGGAACCATGGCAATGGCCGTCACTGCAGACGTGCTCACTGCCAACTTCGGCAACTTCGGTATGCGCTTCAACAACACGGAGCCGCGCATTCCGTATGACAACAACTCCGCTGGCGGTGATCGTGCCGTGACAGAGGAGCAGTGGGACGGCATGTACTCCGCGGTCGGAGCTGCAAACGACGCTCTGTATGCCACGATCCATCTCGGCATCGAGCAGCCCACGGAGGATCAGGCGAAGAGTGTGGAGTGGATCTCGCGCCTTACTCAGGCGAGCGTCTATTCCCAGCTTGCACTCATCTTTGACCAGGCCTTCATCGTAAATGAAGACACGGTAAAGACGCTGTCCGAATCGCCGGGCACGTTCGACATCGCGCTGCACCCGCACGGTGTCGTGCGTGACTATGCGATGAGTCTCTGGGACGACATCATCGCAGAGACGAGCACGGCCACATGGAACGTCGTGCAGCCCGATCTGGTCATGGGCCTGCATGAAAGCTCCGGCAGCCTGACGCCTGCGTACCTGAACAAGGTTGCCAACACGATGGCGGCGCGTACGCTGGCCTACGATGCGCGCAGTGGTGCAGAGACTGCCGCTGTGGACTGGAACCGCGTGCTCAACTACGCAACGAACGGTGTCACCGACATCACTGGTGCCGGTCCGGGCATCATGCTGGAGTATGGTCCCAACTGGGCGTCGTACACCAACCTGTACGGCAACCTGCTCAGCTGGCTGCGTGTTGACCATCGCATCATCAACATGATGGCGCCGAACATTCCGGCAACGTTCACCGACCATGCGGATCCGAATTCGCCGGATCGCCAGTTGGGCATTTCGGACGATGCGCGCTACGGAACCGACATCAAGTTCATTCCGGCGACGGTAGGCGGGGTACCTCAGAGCTACGGCGCCGTTATCGGCGACCCGCTCCGCGGCATCTACATGATGTCCACGCACTACCATGCGCGCTGGGAGAACATCTCCTTCAACGTGAACACGGATGTGCGTAACGGCAATCCGATTCCGTTCGTTCTGCCGGCAGAGAACAACCTGCTGATTGCGGAAGCGCTCATTCGCACGGGTGGAGATCTTGGTATCGCCGCAGACCTGATCAACCTCACGCGTGTTGATCGCGGTGGGTTGGCTCCTGCAACGGCTGGTGATGGAGCGGCGCAGCTGCTCGACTACCTGCTGTATGAGCGCTACATCGAACTCATGAACACGGGTTCAACCGAGTGGCTGGACGCGCGTCGTTTTGACGACATCCAGGATGGCACGTGGCGCAGCCTGCCCCTGCCGGCCAAGGAGCTCGAGACGCTCGGCCTGCCGATCTACACGTTCGGTGGTGTTGGCCTGCCGGCCACGAAGATCGGCCGTCCGGCATACACGGCCACTTTCCTCGGCGGTACGCCGCGGCTGGCCACACCGATCCGGTAATTGGTTGCTGTTCCGGGGCGATGCAGGGCTGGTCGCCCCGCGAACTGACTGGCTTGGCTTGAAATGAGAATGGGCCGGAACGTCTGATTGACGTTCCGGCCCATTCTCATTTCAAGATCGTTCGGACTGCATTCGACCGAGTGCCGATCAGCTGCGGAGATTGGCGCAGGCGATCGTGTCCGAGGCGTCCGTACCGTTGCCACGGAAGACGGCAACGTGGTAGGTGCCGGAGGTGGGGTACGTCAGAGCCAGTTCCACATCCAGCTGACCTCGCCCGTTTGCGCTGAACTCCAGTGGCGGGAATCGG
>DATGOL010000055.1:0-11691 GCA_035306065.1 Gemmatimonadales bacterium
CGATCCTCCGGTCCACGCCGAGCTACTCGGGGGTGGAGGCGGGAGCGGGCACCTCGTCGCTCTGAGCGCAGATGGGGGGTGCCGGAGTGGCGCCGGCACCCCCCATCTGCGCCGGCGTCGCCGAACGACCATATTCCGAGGCGAACACGAATGGAGATGATGCGTGATCGAAATGCCCGAGGTACGTCGCGACAAGGCGGCGCTGATCCTGGTGGACATACAGTTCGACTTCCTGCCTGGCGGCAGCCTGGCCGTGGCAGACGGTGACCGGATACTGCAGCCGGTACGTGAACTCATGGAGCGCGACCTGTTCGGCCTTTACGTAGCCACGCAGGACTGGCACCCGGCGGGTCACGCTTCATTCGCCAGCAGCCACTCCGGACACTCCCCGCTGGATGTCATCAGCCTGCACGGACATGACCAGATCCTGTGGCCGGATCACTGTGTTCAGGGAACAGCGGGTGCGGAGCTTCACCCGGCGCTGCCGTGGAACATGGTGAGCGCCATCATCCGGAAGGGAACGGAGCTGGACACCGACTCGTACAGCGGCTTCCGCAATAACTGGAACGCCGCCGGTGAGCGACCGGCCACCGGGCTGGCGGGCTACCTGCGCGAACGCGAGGTACGTGAGGTGTTCGTCTGCGGCCTGGCTCGCGACTTCTGCGTGAAGTGGACCGCGGAGGACGCGGTGAGCGAAGGCTTCGAGGCAACGGTGCTGTACGACCTGGCCCGGCCGGTTGATCCGGGAGCCGACAGCAGGGTTCGGGCTGACCTGGAGCGTGCGGGCGTCGCCATCGCCTGACGCAAGCTGGTGGGTCGTGCTCGAGTGCCACCGCGTCCTGGCGGATGATGGACGAATGGACCACGGTGCCCATCGTCTCGTGCGCGAGCACACCCGGTAGGATCTTCCCGCGAGCATGGTCTGCGGCCTGCGCGGGTGTGCCGCACTGCTAGATTTGCCGTCGGGCCGCCCTCGCCTTTCACCGGCGCACGGGGACTCCTGTGCCCTCCGTCCGCGCGGTTCGCTGCGTAGCCGGGCGCGCTTCCACTCCTGGCCCGTGTACCTGCGGCCGGGCTCCCGTTCGACATGCTGAAGGAGCAATGATCTCCAGCTTGCTCGCGCTTTCCATCGCTGGCAGCAGCCTCGCGTACCCCGTTGCCCGCCGACTGGGACGCTGGGCCGGCTGGGGCATGGCGCTGCTTCCGGCAGCGCTGTTCGTGGCATTCCTGGGCTATGCTCCTGCGAGCAGCGCTGGCATCGTTGCCACCGATTCGCTCGCATGGGTGCCGTCGATAGGCATTGACTTCTCGTTCCGGCTGGACGGATTCTCCTTCCTGTTCTGCCTCCTGATCACGGGTATCGGAACGCTGGTAGTGATCTACTCGGGGGCGTACTTCTCCGACGCAACCGACAGGGAAAGAGCGCGATTCATCACGCTCATCCTGCTCTTCATGACGGCGATGCTCGGCGCCGTTCTCGCGGACAACCTCATTGTCCTCTACCTGTTCTGGGAAGCGACGAGCATCCTCTCGTTCCTGCTGATCGGTTTCGACGCCGCGAGCGCGCACGCAAGGCGGTCGGCGCTCATGTCGCTTCGCGTTACGGTGGGTGGAGGGCTGGCGCTGCTTGCGGCGATCATCCTCACGGGTGCCACGTTGGGCACGTTCTCGCTCACGGAGGTTTCGGCCCGCGCACCGGAACTGGCCGCGAGTGCCTGGGCACCGGCAATAGCCGGCGGCCTGATGATCGGAGCATTCGCGAAGTCTGCGCAGTTCCCACTGCACTTCTGGCTGCCGAACGCGATGCAGGCGCCCACGCCGGCATCGGCGTATCTGCATTCGGCTACGATGGTGAAGCTCGGTATCTACCTGCTGGCGCGCTTCGAGCCGTTTTTCGGATACCTGCCCCGCGGACGCGAGGTGCTGCTCGCGGTAGCGCTGGTCACGATGCTGGTTGGGGCGTTCCAGGCGCTGCGCGCAGAGAACTTCAAGTCGGTGCTGGCGTACTCCACGGTGGCGTCACTCGGCATTCTCGTTATGCTGGTGGCGCTGGACGGACCCATGGCCACCGTGGCGATGATGGGATTCATCGTGGCTCACGCGCTGTACAAGGCCACTCTGTTTTTCGTTGCAGGCAGCGTGCAGCACGCCACCGGGCTAAGCAAACTGCGACTGATGGGAGGCCTGGGGCGGTACCTGCCGGTTACTGCGGTAGCGGCGGCACTTGCCAGCCTTTCAATGGCGGGGCTGCCACCGTTCCTCGGATTCATTTCCAAGGAGTTCCTCTTCGAGGCGCAGATACAGAGTACGACGGACGCGATACCGATGGCGGTGGCAGTGCTTGTGAATGCCGTGATCGTTGGTGTTGCCGGTGTGGTTACGCTGCGTCCCTTCTTTCTCGGTCGCGACAGGGAGATCGAAGTAAGGCATGGTGAGCGTCTGGGGCTGATTGTGGGGCCGATCATTCTTGCGACGCTCGGCCTCGTGATCAGCCTCGATCCTGGCTGGATGAACGCGAGTGTGTTCGGGCCGGCGGTTGCCGCCGTGTACGGCACCACCGTAGACGTTACAGCCGCCATGCCTCACGGGCTGAGCCCTGTGCTCCTGCTCAGCGGAGTGGTGCTGGGCATAGGCGCGCTGATCTTCGTGTTCTGGCGTCCGATCCATCGGCGTCTGCGCGTACAGCTGTGGCTCGACAGCTATGATGCCGAAAGCGCCTACGAGGCGCTTCTCCGGAGGATAGACGACCTGTCCTTGAAGGTGGCTCGCACCGTTCAGCATGGTGACCTGCGAGGCTACCTGTGGACGGTAATGGCAGCTGCGGTAGCACTTGCGGGCTGGGGGATGATCGCGAGTGGAGTGTTGCCGCGCATTCCCACTGCCGAGGAAATGGGTGTGGTGCGCCTGGGGCCGGCCCTGATGGCACTCGTTGGGCTTGCGGGCGGGCTCGCCGCAGCGCGCGCGCGCGGTCTCATCGGAGCCATGCTGGCGGTCGGGCTGGCCGGACTGATAACGGCGCTGATGTTCATGGTGAACGGCGCGCCGGATCTCGCGCTCACACAGTTCTCGGTCGAGTCGTTGACTGTGGTGCTGCTCACCGTTGCGCTGCTCACTCTGCCGCTCGCCGGACACATAACGCGCTCGGCGGGTGAGAGGAAGCGAGACATGGCATTGGCGGCAGCGATGTCTGCCGTGCTTTTCGTTGCGCTCATGGACATGGGTTCTTCAACCCCGGTCACGGAAGTCTCCGCATTCTACGGCGAGCGCAGCTACATCGAAGCTTTCGGCCGAAACGTGGTGAACGTGATCCTGGTGGATTTCCGGGGTTTGGACACGCTGGGCGAAATCACGGTGATTGCGGCATCGTCGGTACTTGTCTGGTCACTTCTGGGGCCGCAGTCACGCGCGGAGGGGCAGACGCCGATCGCCTCGGGTCGTTCGGCATTCATTTTCCGCTTCACGAGTCCGTTGTTCTTCTGGCCGCTGCTGGTTCTGTCGGTGATCACGCTGTTCCGTGGCCACAATGCAATCGGCGGTGGATTCGTTGGCGGACTTACGGCGGCTCTCGCATTCGCCGTGGTGTCGCTCTCGCATGGGATCGAGCAAACGCGACGCAGGCTGCGTATTCACCCGGCGCTGCTCGTAGGGGGCGGGTTGACGTTGTCGATCGCGAGCGGCCTGCCCGGCATGCTGGTGCACGGCACATACCTCACGCACGTGTGGTTCGAGACGTCTGTACTTGGCTTTACGATCAAGCAGGGCACTGCCACCCTCTTTGACATGGGAGTGTACCTGGTGGTGCTCGGTGCCGTGCTCTCGTACCTGTTCGGGTTTCAGCGTGAGGCTGCACGATGACGGTGGTCTATGCACTGCTCGGTGCCGGACTGTTCGGCTGCGGAGTCTTCATGCTGCTTTCCCGTAACATGGTGCGCATGCTGCTCGGCCTGTCGCTGCTCACGACGTCAGTGAATGTCATGATCTTCCAAACCGGGCGATTCAGATCGCAGTTGCCACCGATCATCCCGGAGGGCTCGGAGCAGCTGGTGAACTCGGCAGATCCGGTTCCGCAGGCGTTGATACTCACGGCGATCGTCATCGGTTTTGCACTCACGGTGATTCTCATGGCGCTTGCACTGCGAGTGCATGGTTCGCACGAGAGCGTCGTCACGAGTGAGGTCCGTTCGGCGGAATCACTGGGTGATCCGATTTTGCCGGAGAAGACCACATGATCACTGTACCTGCCGGGATTCTGGCGGTGGCGCCGGTGCTCATTCCGCTGGGTGGCGCTGCCCTCACGGTACTCGCCAGGCGGAGGCAGCCGCTTCAGCGCGGGATCATGGAAGTGGCTGTCGTGGCGCAGCTCGTTGCCTCCGTTTTGCTGCTGGTGACCGTTGCATCGGGAGGCGTTGCCGTCGTCACCCTTGGCGGCTGGGGTTCGCCCTTCGGGATCAGCTTTGTTGCAGACAGGCTCGGTGCGCTGCTCTGTGTCACTGCATCGGTGATCGCGGTGGCGGTTGCGTTGTTTGCCCGTGCGGACATCAGGCGGCGACGTCGCAAGGCGGGGTTTGACGCACTGTTCCTTGCGATGCTGGCAGCGGTTAACGGTGCCTTTCTCACCGGCGATATCTTCAACCTGTACGTGTGGTTCGAGCTCATGCTCGTTTGCGCTGTCGGGCTGATTACGCTTGATCGCCGACGTGCGCAGCTGGACGGCGCGTTCCGCTACACGAGTATGAGCATGATGGGCGCCACCTTCATGCTCATCGGAATCGGCCTGCTGTACGGCGAGGCGGGCACGCTCGACATGGCGCACCTCTCGCAGGTGATGTCGGGAAGGCCGCCGAGTATTGCGCTGAGTGCCTCGGCGTTCCTGTTATTGTCGGGGTTTGTGCTCAAGGCAGGGCTGTTCCCGCTGTTCTTCTGGCTGCCTGCGTCTTATCACACGGCGCCGATCTCGGTGGCGGCGGCACTTGCAGGGCTTCTGACGAAGGTGGCGTTTTATGCGTGCCTTCGGGTGTTCGTGCTGGTGTTCGGCGTTGCTGGAACAATGTCGCCCGTTAACGGGATGGCGCCGGCACTTGCGATACTGGCGGCCGGAACGATGGTAGTGGCGGTGTTCGCGGCAATCGCGCAGACGGACGTGCGCAGATTGCTCGCCTTCCACGTCATGTGCCAGGTTGCCTACCTCGTGCTTGCGCTGGCGCTTCTATCCATGCTGGGAATTGCGGCCGCGGTGTTCTACATGGTTCATACCATGCTCGTGCAGGCAGGGCTCTTCCTGGGTGCCGGCGCTATTGCGCGTGCGAACCGAGGCTATGACATGCGACGTGCGGGAGGCCTGATGAGTGACAGGCCGCTCTTTGCAGGGGTCTTTGCGCTGCTGGCGTTCTCCATTTCCGGTATCCCGCCGCTCTCGGGCTTCTGGTCGAAGTTCCTCGTGATCGATGCGGCATTCCGGCATGGAAGTACAACCGGTGCAGTGCTCGCGGTGATTGCGATCGTGGTGAGTTTCCTCACGCTGTATTCAATGAGCAAGCTGTGGACGCAGGCGTTCTGGAAGACCCCGGTCAGGAAGGGGCATGCGGCGAAGCCCATACCAGCCACGATGGTGTGGTCCGTGGCGATCCTGGCAGTGAGTTCGCTGGCGATAGGTCTAGTGCCTGATGCGCTGCTGAGCTACTCGCGTGAGGCGGCCGTGCAGCTGGTGCCGGCCGCGGTGGCGGAGAGCCTGCCATGAGCATCGGCAGCCGGGTTGCAGCCGCGTTCTCCCTGCTCGGTTCATTCCTCTATGACATCGTTGCAGCCTCCGTTGTGGTTGCGCGCATAGTGCTCTCTCCGGATCAGAAGCAGCAGCCGGCCATCGTGGCCGTGCCTGTAGACGCACGCACGGAGTGGGGTGTGGCGCTGTTCGCGTACCTGGTGTCACTCACGCCCGGGTCCACCAGTCTGCATGTGTCCGATGATCTGCGCACCCTGTATGTGCACTTCATCCATGCCCCCGATACCAGTGCTCGTGCAGCCGAGATGAAGGCGCTTTACGAGTCGAGGATCATCAGAATCGAGGGGCGTGAGCCGGATGCATCATGACGCTTGACATCCCGACCTTTGCGGCCGGCCTCATCGTTGTCCTGGTGATTCCGCTGGCGCTCGCGGCCTACCGCATGATCAGGGGGCCTGGTTATGCCGACAGGTTTGTCGCGCTCGACATGCTCACTGCCGTTGGCGTGTCGATTGCCGGCCTCACGACCGTGGTAACCGGTTACTCCGCCTTCCTCGATATCGCGCTCGGCCTGGCCCTGATCAACTTCGTGGCGACGGCGGCATTCGCAACATTCCTCGAGCGCAAGGACAGCGACAGATGATCAGAGTGTCCATTGCAGTGTTCATGCTGTGTGCGGGTGTGGCATTCATTGCGATCGCCGGCCTGGGTGTGGCCCGGCTTCCCGATGTGTTCCAGCGAATGCACTCCGCCACCAAGGCGGGGGGGATCGGCTCCAGCCTCGTTATGGTCGGCATATTGCTGCTCAACGTGTCCAGCCCGATAACACCGTTGCTGACCATCGCCTTCATGCTGCTGACGCTGTCCGTCTCTTCGCAGCTGCTGGGCAGGTCGGCCTACCTGTCGGGCGCGAGTTTCCGTGGAATGGAGCGCGGAGACGCACTGGCGGGAGTGCTTCCGCGTCGTGGTGCGCCCGGTCCCGCGGAGCGTGAGGTGTCCCTCGGGGATGATACGGGATTGGAGGGTGCCGGTGACGGGGTGAGGATCGGGCGGGACTAGTTCCTGGGTGCCGGCGCCCTGTTTACTGGCAGTGAGACAGCGCGTCTTCCAGAGTGAGGTGGCCACGCCGGAAGAGCTCCAGCCGCCTCACACACCAGGCGGCCGGAACCTCATGGACTGCTGCTCGTATGCGTACGCAAGGGCAAGCACACGGGCATCCTCCCCCGGCAGCCCGACTATGGACAGGTTCAGCGCAGGGAGCCCACCGGGCTCGTAGCCGGCCGGTACTGATACCTCGGGCAACCCCAGCCAGTTACCATACCCGAGCGCCGTCCGCACGTTAGGCCACGAGTCCTCCGCGTGCGGCGCACTGAACGGCATTGTCGGATACACCAGTGCCGTCACGCCTGCTGCACGCATAGCCTCGGCCAGCCCCGCCACCACCTCTGCCCGCGACCGCGCGAATGACTGACCCGCCGGGTCATTCTCCATCGGCCGCTCCAGGAGCGGCAGGCACTCCTCGAAGGTGGCCGGAAGCACGTCATAGAACGCGCGATATGCTCGGTATCCCCTGCGAACCGCCTCCTGCGGATTGTCGGTACGCCCCGCGAAATAACGGTACAACGCATTGGCCGTCGGAGCCGGCGAGCGCGGGTTTGGCTCCACGTCCCCTCTCAACTCGGCCGCCTCGCGGAACGCCGCCTGGAAGTTCGCGCGCGTGACATTGGGCTCGAACGGTTCCACCGTTGCCCCGGCTGCGCTCACGTCTGCAAGCGCACGATCCCATATCGCGAGAGCTTCCGGTGTCATGCCGGCTCGTGGTGTGTGAGCTTCCACGAGCCCCAATCGCACTCCCGCCAGCGCCTCGTCCGACATCCTGGCGAGCGGTGCACCGTTGAAGGAGCCCTCCAGTGCGAGCGGGTCAGACGAATCTGCACCGGCAATCGCTGCCAGCATCAACGCAGCATCGGCCACATTTCGTGACAGTGGGCCGTGGGTATCCAGGTACGGCCACGTGGGCACCACACCTGTGCGCGGCACCAGCCCGAATGTGGGCTTCATACCCACTACACCCGTGAACTGCGCGGGAATACGGTTCGAACCGCCGTCGTCCGTACCGAAAGCCGTGAAGGCCATGCCCGCAGCCACCGTGATCGCGGCGCCTGCGCTCGATCCCCCGGGCGTGCGCGTTCCGGCGGGGTCATACGGATTCAATGCCTGCCCGGTGTGACTGCTCGTTCCATTGCCGCGGTAAGCGAAATCGTCTGCCGATGTCTTGCCGAGTATTACGGCGCCGCCGGCGCGCATACGGGCAACCTCCACGCAATCGCGACGCACCGGTTCCGGAAACAGCCGGGCCCACTCGGCACTGGAAGCCGTGGTGGGCAGGTTCCGAACATCGTAGATGGACTTCGCGAAGATGGGTACGCCGTCCATGGGGCCGGCCGTACGTCCGGTGCGGCGGCGCGCATCACACGCCGCCGCCTCTTCCAGCGCCGAGTCCGAGAGAGCGTCGATCGCACGCCATCTAAGTCCGTCTGACCTGCACCGTTTGAGCGCCTCGGCGGTGATCTCTGCGGCCGTGAAGTCACCGCGCCGCAGTCCCGCCTGGTAGTCGGCTATCGTGCCAAGCAAGGGGTCGCCGGCGGTGCGCGCCGGTCGGAGAGCAGGCAGCGCGGCAAGTGCCGCAAGCTGAATGAGGATTTCACGTCGAGTGAGATACATCGGTGCAGCCGAGGATTGGCGAGAGCAGTACTGCGGCGGGTTATTCTTCAATTGACCGGAAGTGACAACTTCAGTCAATGCGCGATCGTCGTGCCGGAAGAGCTCGCGCTGACGGTGCAGGCATCGCATTGCTGAGCAGTCTTCGAGCCTCGATTCGCATGCGTACACAGCGGCAGTATGCCCTTCCGCAGGAGCCGGCAGGAGTTCCGCACGCGTTTGCGGCTGCATGGAACGAGCGTGATGCCAATGGCATAGCGGCTCTCTTCGACGAAGACGCAGAGTTCGTGAACGTAGTCGGGATCTGGTGGCATGATCGTGAGGCAGTACGGCGGGCGCATGCCTACGGGCTCGCGCGGATATTCAACAACTCCACGCTTCGTGTCGGCTCGGTGCGCGTGAGGCACATGTCCGACACCATTGCGGTGGTGCACGCGCGTATGTCCCTCACCGGCCAGACTCCGGTAGGCGGAGTTGCGAGCCCGGGTGCCCGCACGAATATCTTCTCCTTCGTGGTTCACCGTACACCGGTCGGCTGGAGCTGTGCGTCGGCCCACAACACGGACGTGGTGCCCGGCATGGAGACGAATCTGGCAGACGCGTCCGGCAGCCTGCGCCCGGTTGACTACCGGTATAACAGGGACACTCAGCCCGAGTTGAACCAGCCTGCACAGGACACCGACACACTCAATTGAATGCCGAGATGAGTGATCTTCGTTATCCCATAGGACAATTCGAGCATGAAGGTGAGATTTCCGGGCGGCAGCTGAATGAATGGATCGAGCAGCTGGAGGAACTTCCGGAGCAGATGCGGCAGACGGTTGAAGGGCTGAGCGATGACGTACTCGATACGCCGTACCGGCCGGGAGGGTGGACCATACGCCAGGTGGTACATCACGTGCCCGACAGCCATATGAACTGCTACCTTCGGCTCAAGTGGGCACTCACGGAGGACGATCCCGTGATAAAGACATACCACGAGGAGCGCTGGGCCGAGCTGCCGGACTCTCGTGAGGCTCCCGTTCAGGCCAGCCTCGATCTCCTGGCAAGCCTGCACGTGAAGCTGGTTACATTGCTGCGCTCACTGACACCCGAACAGCTGTTGCGCCGGTACACGCACCCGGATTCGGGCCCGACCTCGCTGGCATATGCGGCAGGAATCTATGCCTGGCATGGAAGGCACCACCTGGCGCACATAACGAATACGCTTGCCGGCCTTTCGACGTCAAGGCTGAATCACGAGTCCAGCGCCAGCGTGCCGACTACAACGCCCGGGCGCTACATCGCACAGCTGTGCAGGCACTTCGCGCACAAGGTGCCGGCCGATTACGAGCCGCATAGCTTCGAAGCCATCCGGGGTCGTGTGGAATTCCCCGATGCCGGCGTGTGCACCCTCGATGCGCTGCCGAACTCGCTCGAACTCAGCCTGGTTGCAATGGACCCCGAGACGCTGCACCGCCTGGAAGGTGTTGTTGAAAGGCATCTGCTGCGCTTTGCCTGGCGAGAGCCGCCCGTTGTAAACTGGACCCGCTCCACGCGAGGTCCACAGCCATACCGGAACAGCTGAACGATGCCCCTCTCGGCACCATTGCACCCGTTCACCGACTGTTGCAAACACCGATCACCAATCCCTGAATGACCACACATCTGGAACTCGGCCTCGACACCTTCGGCGACGTGACTCGCTCGAGCAGCGGGCAGCCGCTGGCGCACGCGCAGGTGATTCGCGACGTTGTGGAGCAGGCCGTGCTCGCCGACCAGGTTGGCGTTGACTTCATCGGACTCGGCGAACATCACCGCGAGGACTTCAGCATTTCCTCGCCAGACATGGTGCTTGCCGCCATCGCCTCACGAACCGAGCGCATTCGGCTGGGATCCGCCGTGACGGTACTCAGCTCGGACGATCCGGTGCGCGTGTTCCAGCGGTTCTCAACACTGGATGCAGTCTCCGGCGGACGCGCGGAGGTCATTCTCGGTCGCGGCTCGTTCATCGAGTCGTTTCCGCTTTTCGGCTATTCGCTCGACCAGTACGAACAGCTGTTCGAGGAGAAGCTCTCGCTGTTTGCCGAGATACTTGAAGCCGATCGAAAGAGAACGCCTGTAACCTGGCAGGGCGAGCTGCGTCCGCCCCTGACAGGGAAGCGAATCTTCCCGCCAACGGAAAGCGGCAATCTGGTCACGTGGATTGGTGTTGGAGGGAGCCCGGAATCGGTGGCCCGTGCCGCGCGCCATGGAATGCGCATGATGCTCGCGATCATCGGTGGCAGCCCGAGGCGGTTCAGGCCGTACGTGGACCTTTACCACCAGGCACTCGCGCAGCGTGGTGCAGCACAACTGCCGGTTGGGGTTCACTCGCCCGGGCATATCGCGGAGTCTGACTCGCAGGCAAGGGAGGAGTTGTGGCCTGCCTATCGAGAGATGCGGGATCGCATTGGTGCCGAACGCGGGTGGGGGCCTACGACGCGTGCAGAGTTCGAGCGCGAGATCGAGATGGGCTCGCTCTACGTTGGCGCGCCGGATACCGTGGCGCACAGGATCGCGGACACCGTTCGTGCGCTGGGTGTGTCGCGTTTCGACCTGAAGTACAGTTCAGGGCCGATACCGCACCAGGTAATGATGCGGAGCGTTGAGCTGTATGGTCGCGAGGTGATACCGCGAGTGCGCGAGCTGGTTGGTGCGCCTGCGGTGTAGCGCTGAGCGCCGGCAGATGCGCCTGCGCTCAGTCCCCTGATCGCATGTCGTGTGGCACCGACACTGCCGCAGGCGCAACGAGGAGCTAGTGGAGTGTAGGCGATGCTCGGAGAGGATAACGAGAGCGAATACGTGTCCTTATGACGGTCTCACGCGGAGGCGCGGAAGCCGCGGAGAACTGCACGGCGCGCCGACGCTGGAATAGCAGCGCTATTTCAAGGCGCCCTCGAGTGTAACTGCCTCCCATCCAGTCACTCTGCACCGGCGCCGGCCACTACGCACTGACGGTTGAAAACGACGGTCTCACGCGGAGGCGCGGAAGCAGCGGAGAGAAGCCTGGCGCATGAAACTCCAATCGCCATGCAGTTCTCCGCGGCCTCCGCGCCTCCGCGTGAGGCTTTTTTACCGGCTCCGCCTGTAGACGAAGCTCCGCTTCGCCCCACCTGAGCCTCCACCAGGGCCGAGCCCCGGGCGCCGACGCTGGAATTGCAGCTTTAGTTCAAGGGGCGCAACGCCGGAGACGGGTGCCGAGGCACCCTCGAATGCCATCAGAGTACGCT
>DATGOL010000056.1:0-8815 GCA_035306065.1 Gemmatimonadales bacterium
GTGGCCAGTCCGCGAGTCACGGCCGATGCCCTGCTTGCCGGACTCGCACTTGCCGAATCGCAGTTGAAAACCACCACCTTCCAGCCTCAATCTCCGGCGGTACGACTTCTTCGCTCCGCCCGCGCCGCGCTGCAGAAGGCTCGCGACGACGCCAGTTCGCTCGAGGCAATCGAAACCACAGGCGCTCTGCTTCACGAGGCGCGTGAACTGCTGAGCGAACAGATGGCGCCTGCCGAGGACACACACTGGATCGACTGGTGTATCGGCGTGCTCGACGCGCTGGCAGCTGCGGTGGACGGCGCTTCTCCGCGTGAAGAACACACGTCCGAAGATGACAAAACGGCGCTCCTGTACCCCACGCTTCGACAGCTGGCAGCCACACAGACGCCGGCCGCGAGACTCGTGGCGCGTCTCCAGGCGATTGCCTCCGAGTGCGACTCGCTGATCGCGGACATGGATTTCCGCTTCCTTTACGATTCGCAGCGCAAGCTGTTCTCCATCGGATACCAGCTGGTAACGCACCGCCTGGATCCTTCGTACTACGACCTGCTCGCTTCCGAGGCACGCCTTGCGAGCTTCGTGGCCGTGGCACGGAACGACGTGCCGGTGGAGCACTGGTTCCGCCTGAACAGGTCGCTGAGCCGTGCAGCGGGTGATATGTCACTGGTGTCGTGGAGCGGCAGCATGTTCGAGTACCTGATGCCGCTGCTCGTTATGCGTTCGTTCCCCTTCACGCTGCTCCACCAGACGTACGGCGGTGCCGTGAGACGCCAGATTGCTCATGGCGACAGGCACGGAACGCCGTGGGGAACGAGCGAGAGCGCCTACAACCTGCGCGACAGGGACTTCACCTATCAGTACCGGGCATTCGGCGTTCCGGACCTGGCACTCAAGCGTGGCCTTGGCCACGACCATGTGGTGTCGCCGTACTCATCAGCTCTCGCACTCATGGTGGATACCCAGCGTTCCATGGCCAATATGGTCAGGCTGGAGTCGATCGGTGCGCTGGGCGACTACGGGTTCCATGATTCGCTGGACTATACCCGTCCGGTTCCGGGGTCGCGCTTTGCGGTAGTGCAGAACTACATGGCGCACCACGTGGGAATGAGCCTCGTGGCGATTACCAACGCGCTTACGTCCGAAATATGGCAGCAGCGTTTTCACGATGATCCACTCGTGCGCGCAGTTGAACTGCTGCTGCACGAGCGCATTCCACGCAGGCTGGAGTTGCAGGAGCCTCAGGTTGCGCTCCCCGATGAAGCCTTCCCCGATCCGGAGCTCGACCAGCCCGCCATTCGGGAGCTGCTGTCACCCTATACGCCGCAGCCACAGGTGGCTCTGCTCGGCCACCTGCCGTACACGATCATGGTCACCAGCGGTGGCGGTGGCTACAGTCGGTACAAGGAGCTGGATGTCACCCGCTGGCGTGCAGATGGGACATGCGACAACACCGGGCAGTTCTGCTACGTGCACGACGTGCAGCGCGGCCGAACGTGGTCTGCCACTCACCAGCCCGTTGGTGCCCGTGCCGACTGGTACTATGCCTCCATGGCCACCGATCGCGTTGCCTTCCTCAGGGCAGACGGCGACATCGAGACGCGACTCGAGATTGCCGTGGTTCCTAACGATGCCACGGAAGTGCGTCGCGTTACCGTTACCAATAACGGCAGCGACACGCGCGAGATCGAGCTTACGAGCTACGCCGAGGTGGCCCTGTCCACTCCGGATGCAGACCGCGCACACCCTGCATTCGCCAACCTGTTCGTACAGACCGAGTGGCACGACTGGTGTACGGCAATCACCGCCACACGACGCCCCCGGTCGTCAACGGAACAGCCGCTCTGGGCGGTACACGTGGCCAGCGAACCGTCCATTGGCGAAGTGCGCGTTGGAAGCACCACGTGCGAAACGGACAGGGCGCGCTTCATCGGACGCGGGCGCAGCACGCAGAACCCGCTTTCGCTCGATAATCCCGGAGCGCTTTCAGGCACTACCGGCGCCGTGCTCGATCCCATCTTCTCCATCAGGACCCGCGTGTCGCTCGAACCGGGAGCATCTGCATCCGTGGTATATACCACCCTGGTTGCAACAAGCCGGGAGCAGGCGTTCGAGCTCGCGGACAGGTACCACGATCCGCACACCGCACAGCGTGCGCTGGACCTTGCGTGGACCACCGCACAGGTGGAACTCCGCGAACTTGGCCTCACGCCCAAGGACGCCTCACTCTTTCAGGACATCGCCGGTCATCTCTTTTTCGCGAATCGCTCGCTGAGAGCGCCGGAAGAAGATCTCCTGCGCAACGGCGGTTCACAGCCCCATCTGTGGGCATCAGGAATCTCGGGCGACTGGCCGATTCTCCTTGCCACGATCGAGACCATGGAGGGCTTTCCCACCTTCAGGCAGCTGCTCGTTGCGCACCAGTACTGGAGGCGGCGCGGCATGCTGGTTGACCTGGTGGTGCTGGACAGCCAGGAGTCGTCTTACCGTCGCGAGTTGCAGGAGGCACTGGCGGCTGCGCTCTTCGCATCGAGTGAGTCGTCGCTGGCAGACCGGCCGGGTGGCATCTTCCTTCGGAAGCCGTCCGACTTCACGGAGACGGACCTGCTCATGCTCCGGGCCACGGCTCGTGTGCATGTTCACTGTGACGGTCGTACCCTCGGTCGCGTGATACGTGTGCCCGGGAACGACAGCCTCAACGGCGCCATACAGGAGCATCACGACTCGATACCGCGTGCGCCGGGTCGCGCCACGCCAGCGTCTCCAATGTCACTGCGGCGTACGCCGACAACGCCACTTCCGGACGCCGCGCCGGAGACGGAACGACTGTCTCACGACAGCAGGCCGGGGTCCGTGCCTGACGCGGCAAGTTCGACGGACGCCAGTTACGGCACGTTGGCGTCAACGAACGGCCGCGATGGCGCTGCTGCTTCCAGCAGCGGCAACGAGCTCATCTCCTGGAATGGCCACGGCGGACTTACACCGGGAGATGATTACGAAATCCACGTGCGCGGCGACTCCGTACCTCCCGCACCCTGGATCAATGTCATTGCCAACCCGAAAGGCGGGTTCATCGTTTCCGAACGTGGAGCGGGGTCATGCTGGTCGGGCAACAGTTATTTCTACCGCATAACGCCATGGCACAACGACCCCGTCAGCGATCCGCCGGGTGACGTGCTGTACCTGCGTGATGAGGACTCCGGCGAACTCTGGTGCCCCACACCTGCACCGGTACTGAACGCGCGCCATTACACCGTGGTTCACTCGGCGGCGAGCACGACGTTCCATCATATCCACAACGGCATCAGGTCCGTGCTGCAGCTGGGCGTTCCCAAGGACGATCCGGTGAAGGTGTCCGTGCTTCGACTCACGAACGAAGGCGCCACCACCCGCCGCCTTACACTCACTGCATACGCGGAGTGGACACTCGGCGTGAACCGCGAGCATACCCAGCACCAGGTGCAAACGAAGTTCGACGCGGAGCTGGGCGCCATCATGGCACGCAATACCTTCGATCCGCAGTTCGCCGATTATGCGGCGTTTCTCACGTTCAGTGAACCTGTGCGAACGTTCACGGCTGACCGTCGCGATTTCCTGGGACGCAACGGGTCGATTGCCTACCCGGCTGCCCTCCGCATGTACTCGCGCGACAGCATGAAGCTCTCCGAGGAGGAAGGCGCAGCGCTGGATCCCTGTGCGGCGTTGCAATGTGCAATTGAGCTCGCACCGGGCGAGACTCGGGAGATCGTAGTTGCGCTCGGTGCGGCCGAGAGCGTGGATGGCGCGCGCGAGCTGGCGTCGCGGTATGCGGTTACCGCCACTGCCACCCGCGAGGTGAGCGCGAACATCAGTGCCTGGCAGGAGCGGCTGGATATGATCAGCGTGCGCACGCCCGAGCCGCTGTTCAACGCCATGATAAACAGGTGGTCGCTGTACCAGGCACTTTCATGCCGCATGTGGGCGCGCTCTGCCCTCTACCAGAGCAGCGGAGCCTACGGCTTCCGCGATCAGCTGCAGGACGTCATGGCATTCGTCTACGCGGAACCCGCCGTGGCACGCGAACACATTCTGCGTGCGGCAGCACGGCAATTCACGGAGGGAGACGTTCAGCACTGGTGGCATCCGCAGAGTGGCCGCGGTGTTCGCACTCGCTTCTCGGATGATCTCGCGTGGCTCCCGTACGTGGTGGACCACTATGTACGTGTAACTGGCGACGCAAGCGTGCTCGATGAGGAAGTGCCATTCCTTTCCATGCGCCAGCTGGAGCCTCACGAGCACGAAGTGTACGACCTGCCCTCAGTGAGCGATGAACTTGCTTCTGTTTACGAGCACTGTGTACGTGCGCTCCGAAAGGCGTGCACCAGCGGAGTTCACGAATTGCCGCTCATCGGAATCGGGGATTGGAACGACGGCATGAGCCGAGTGGGAATCGAGGGGCGTGGTGAAAGTGTATGGCTGGGATGGTTCCTCACGGCCACGCTCCGATCCTTTGCGCGTCACGCGGATGCGAAGGGTGACGCGCAGGTTGCAGGGGAATTCCGCGCGAAGGCGGATTCCTACGTAATGGCCGTCGAGGGGAACGGCTGGGACGGCGACTGGTACCGTCGGGCGTACTTCGATGACGGCACCCCGCTCGGGTCGAAGCACAGCGAAGAATGCCGCATCGACTCGATTGCACAGAGCTGGAGCGTGATTTCCGGTGCCGGCATGTCGGAGCGCCAGGCGTGTGCGCTGGCGTCGCTGGACGAGCACCTGGTTAATGAGGAAGCGCGTCTCATCATGCTTCTCACGCCGCCGTTCGACAACATGCCTCACGACCCCGGCTACATCAAGGGATACCTTCCCGGCGTGCGCGAGAACGGTGCGCAGTATACGCACGCGGCGCTGTGGGCAGTGCTTGCCAACGCAATGCGCGGCAATGGCAACCGCGCATTCGAGCTGTACCAGATGATCAACCCGCTTACGCACGCCCGCACGCCGGAGGAGGTGGCCACCTACAAGGTTGAGCCTTACGTGGTGGCGGCGGATGTATACACGGCCGAGGGCCAGCTCGGGCGAGGCGGCTGGACGTGGTACACCGGGTCAGCCAGCTGGCTGTATCGAGTGGGGCTGGAGTCGATACTCGGCTTCCGCCTGGAGAACGACACGCTGGTTATCGACCCGCGGGTGCCTGAAGGCTGGGCGGACTTCTCGATTGACTACAGTTACGGCGGCAGCCGGTACTCCATCACCGTTCTGCAGCCGGCGCAGGTTGCTGCACGCGGCGCGGAGGTGGTGCTGGACGAGGTGGTGCTGGATAGCGGACGGATTCCACTCGTGGACGATGGCCGCACTCACGCGGTGGTGGTGCGGCCACGGCAATCTGCAGGGGTTCGCCCATAGTCGTGTGAAGTCAGGCTGATGTCGCCCGGAGCTTTATCCCTGAACTATTCCTAACGGGGGGCGACGCATCCATGCACCCCGGGTGAAATCGGGGAAGTCCATGGACTTGCTGCGCTGCGCGATGGACTGCTCGCTGAGCATGATGATGGCAGTCCACGCAGCGCCGTCGTACACGTCCATGTCCATCGGCGCACCCTCGTGCAGGCACTGGATCAGACGGTAGTCCTCGATGAAGTCCATTCCTCCATGACCCGCTCCACTTGCACGCTCTTCCAGCGCCTTCCACACCGGATGCTCGAACTCGGCGCGGTAGGTCTCGAGGTCTTCCCATGCGTGCGGGCGACTGCGCCCTTCAATGTGGATTTTCGCCTGCGGATACTTGCGCACGATTCCTTCCGTACCCTGCAGCAGGATCTTGCGGCTGTACGGACGCGGAAGGTTGGTGTCGTGCGTGATGAGTATGGACTGACCGCTCCTGGTGCGAATGAGCGTGTTCACCACGTCGCCGAGTGAGTAGTGCTGCCTGGCTTCCCGGCTGTCCACACCAATGTGTTCGGCGGCCCACTGATTCAAGCCGCGCCCGGGGCTCGCCATGGACACCAGGTAGTCGAACTGATTCCCGCGGTTCACGTTCATCCACTGTGCAACCGGGCCAATTCCGTGGGTGGGATACAGGTCGCCGTTGCGCGTTATCGAGTGCTTCACGCGCCAGCGATTCACGTAGAAGTCCGTGAGCTTCAGCTCGCGAAGGTCGTGCAGGTAGCCACACTCGGCGTGCATCAGGTCTCCGAACAGCCCCTGGCGCGACATGTTGAGGATCATCATCTCTGCGCGATCGTAGCAGCAGTTCTCCATCATGACGCAGTGCCGCCTGGTGCTTTCCGCGGTCTCCACCAGCTCCCACAGTTCTTCCAGCGACACGCCCATGGGCACCTCGGTGGCAGCATGCCTGCCGTTGCGCATTGCGTAGAGCATTACCGGTGCATGCCACTCCCACGGCGTTGCTGTGAACACCAGGTCCAGCTGCTCGGTGTCAATCATGCGCTGGAAGTCCTGCATGCCTCGCGAGTAGCCAACCGGCTGCGGCTTTCCCCCGTCGGTTACGATCTTCTGCGCACGCTGCACGTGCCCGGGCATGATGTCGCAGATGGCAACGATGTCCACGTTGTCCATGCGCAGGAAGTTGCGAACGTGGCTGGTGCCCTGGTGGCCAACGCCTACGAAGCCCATGCGCACACGCTCGAGCGGTTCGCTCCTGAATAGCGCGTCCATTGCGCTACCTGGCAGCGCGAAGGGCGCGCGCTCCGCGCTGCGTGCATCCAGCCTGTCTGCACCAAGGCCCAGGCCTGCGCCGGCAATTGCCGCTGCACGCATGAAGTCACGTCTGTCCAGGCTCTTGCTCATGTTACGAGGGAGTTCGAGTGATTATCCAATGACAGGCGGCCTGCGCGCTCTCCTGCCATGGTTTGCATGAATCGGGCGTTTGCCACGTGCTCCGGAAAGCGCCTCAGATAGACTGACTTCCACCGTTCCAGGAACGATTCGGCCATGCCTGTGTGCACCATGGCCCATACACTTCCGCCAAAGCCGGCGCCGAATGCAGACGCAGCCACCGCGCCGGCTTCGCGCGCCTCACGCGCGAGAAACTCTGTTTCAGCAATCTGGTTGCCGAGCAACTCCTCCGCGAGCTGCTGCGAACGATCAACGGTGCTGCCGAAACGCTTCAGGTTTCCTTCGCGCAGGGCACTGAGCGCAACCGGGATTATCTCCCTGTCTTCCGCAATGAACTGCCTCACGCGCGAAAGAATGTCGTCCTGGCTGAAGCGGGCGTGCGCGCTGGCTGAGAGCACGTTCAGTATCCGGTCTGCGGCAGACGGATCCGCGTCGAGTGCGGCGCCGATCGTGCGATCGTCGCGCCCGGCTCCCTGTCGCCAGAGCTCCGCAGCTGCCTGCATGAGCCCGGCCGCGCGATTGTAGCGCTGCAGTGCGGCACCGGCCTTCTCTGCAGCAACACCGCTCGACGCGACCACGAAACAGTGGTCATGCGGCATCGCTACTGATTCCTGAAATCGCACCGGCACAAAGCGATACTGAACCAGCTCCCCTTCCCGTGCACACAGCATGGCGGTGTGGTCTTCACTTCCGCCCATGGTGCCAACGCCAGCTTCGCCGCGCAGGGTGCCGAAGCTCAAGCCGTTCTCCATTGCCGCCAGGTAGCCAGCCAGAAGCTCGGGTGTGTGTAGCTCGGCCTGCCATGCTTCGCTGTCGTGCAGCCCGTTCACGGCACTCACCGCAAGGAATAGTGCAACTACCAGCGCGCTGGAACTGCTCATCCCTGCCGCAATGGGTATGCTGCTCAGGAACGCGATATCCGCTCCGGTGCGCGCATCGGGAAAGTTGCTCGCCAGGCGCCTTATCGTGGTTACCGGGTAGTTCGCCCACCCGGCTGCAGCTTCCAGCGATGGCGAAATGCTGATCTGCAGCGACTCTCCGGACTGCACTGAGTGAATGTGCAGCTCGCTGTCGTTGCGCGGAACGGCAACGATCACCACGGACTGTTCGGATGCGGCGAGGATGCTGCTGCCCCCGGCGTAATCGGTGTGCTTGCCCAACACCTCGATGCGTCCGGGCACCGAGAACGCAAGTGCATCCGGGCGCACGCTCACGCCCATTCGCCGAAGGGCGTTCATGCACTCGTGAAGGCGCGCCGTTCGCGAGTCACCGTTCACAGCTGAACACTCACTTTACTCAGCCGGTCCTTCACGGCCGCGATATCACTCCTGCTGGATAGATCGAGCACCGCTGCAGACACCGGCAGTACGCGAATCTCCACACCCGCATCCACCAGGTACTGCACCGCGTGAGGCAGTTCCAGCTCACCGCGCGATGACGGCTCGATGCTCCTGCATGCCTCAAAGATCTCGTGGGTGAACATCCAGCAGTTCATGCTCACCAGCGGCTCCCCCTTCCACGCTGCCAGCGTTTCATCGTTCGGCTTCTCGACAATCCGCTGCAACGTGCCGCTGGCAGACATCTCCACCAGCGCAAACTGCGCAATCCTCTCCGCCGGCACATTACCCTCGGTTGCAAGTGCCACCGGGTTGAAACCGGGCAGGCACATTCCGCCGGCTTCGCGAAGCATTCGCAGCACGTTAGGCGGGTAGTAGTTGTCCGAGTTAACCACCAGGAACGGTTCGCCAGCGGCAAACCCCTGCGCCGCAAGTACGGCGTCCGCCGTGCCGAGCGGTTCCGCCTGTTCAGCAAAGTGAATACTCACCCGCTGCGGCTTCACTTCACCTCCGTAATACTCGCGTACCGCCCCGTGCTCCGGCCCGATCACCAGGCACACCTCATGGTAACCGGCGTCCGCAATTGCACTGATCGCGTAATCCAGGAAGGGGCGACCAACCGGTATCATCCCCTTCATGCCGGACGC
>DATGOL010000057.1:0-3749 GCA_035306065.1 Gemmatimonadales bacterium
GCAAGGTCCTGCGACATTCGCAGCGCTACGCCCTCGCCCAGCCAGTAGCGCAACGTACTCTCCACGGTACTCAGGTCTTCTGTGTCCAACAGCGAGGAGTCCCAGCGTCCGTCTTCCACGCCCGCCTGGAACCTTTGCGCCCAGGTGGCGGCGCGCGGCATGTCGGAAGGCGTTGATTCCAGCGCACGCCGCACGCACTGAACAATCGCACTCGCGGCCTTTCTCCTGCCGGATTCGTCTGGCGAACTTTCACCAAGCGAAACTCTCAAAGACAGCACCGCATCCTGCTCGGCTGCGTCCATCACATTCCAGCGGGCATGATCTTCCAGCAGCTCGTCCGTTGCCTTCAACAGCGCGGCGGCAACGTCGTCGCTCGAGCCGAACTGACCGTCCACCAGCGACAGCGCGGCATCCCGATACGCGCGCTGCAGAAATCCCGCCACTCCCCTCTCCACGCCCTGCACGTAGCGATGCGGGCGCTCGGCGACCTCCAGGCCCTGCCTCACGTGCTCCGCGTGCAGCAGGCTTCCGGCCCTTTCGGCCACCGCGCAGGAAAACTCGACTCCCTGAACAGACGACACCGCCATCGCCCTCCGCACGCTATCGGGCGTGTCATCGCTCTCCATTCGCTGTCGAATGAGCTCGTGAAGCTCGAAGCGCGCGGTAGCCAGCTGGCGTCTGCCGGCTTCCGACAGGCCACCGCCCGCTTCTCGCCAGGCAGGCGAGCGGCGTGCACGTTCAACGATCTCCAAAAGCAGTTGCGGGTTGCCGTCGGCACGATCCAGGAGGAGTTCCACGTCGGCGTCGCTCAAGTCTCCAAGCCCTGCCTGCACCAGAGTAGCCAGCGCCGGCTCTCGGCCCAGCGATAGTGCCAGCCCGCCCTGCCCCGCGCTAACGAACGAACGGAAGTGCGCTGCAAACGTGGCGTTGCCATTATCCGCCTCGACATTCCACCACTCGCGCTCCCAGTGCGTTGCGATCAGCAGTACCGGCCAGCCTTCAGCCTGGGCTCGCGCCCATAGGTCCGTGAGCAGACGCAGTACGCTCTCGTCTCCACCGGTGCGCGCAAACTGTGCATCGTCCACGAACAGCACGAGCGGAACGCGGTTTACGGTGCCTTTCGCGTGAGGCGTTCCGAAATGCAGTGCGAGCTCCTCGATGGTTGCATCAATCAGGTCATCTGCCTGTGCCCGGGCAAGCCTTGCAACCTGCTCTGTGCGATGTCGCTCGAGAATTGCCTGTCGCTCCGCGCGGAGTCGTGCTACACGACGCCCTGTCAGCGCGCCCTCTACGAGCAAGCCGATTGCCGGTCCGGCAAACGGGATTGCCTCCACGAGCTTCATGGCTCCGCTCTGCACTGTATCCCGCCCCACTTCAACCAGCTCGGACTTGTTGGCCGCGAGTGCGCCTGCCTGCCGGATCGGCTCGAGGTGCACGTTGAGAAACCGGTGATGCGTGGAGAGGTCTGTTGGCACTGCGTTTCGATCGTCGGGGTCTCCCAGCCGTATGCCCCACCACAGGAAGGGCATTCGACGGGTGCCAAGGTTGAACGACGCAAAGTGCTCTCGCACTGAGGGGTCGCGCTCCACGTCGGGGCCAACCAGCAGGTTGCGGCCGCGAAACACGCCTACGCCGGGCCAGTAGTGCTCGGGGTCCCGCTCCCGGGTAAGAAACGCATAGAACTCGGAGACCAGGCGCGTCTTCCCCATGCCGCGGTCCCCAAGCACTGCCACCACCTGTGGATTGCCGGTGACAGCTACCGCGTCGTAGGCTGAGCGGAGCGCCTGCAATTCAGCCGAACGCCCGCAGAATACGTCGCGCCAGTCGGAAGTTGGTGATGACATCGGAAACGCATCTGAGTGGGGTGTTCGAACTGCGGAGTCACGTGGCGAACGCGTACGCGACATACCATCCCATATTTCCTGACGGAACGAATTTGCCTTCAGGACACTGCCGCTGGAAGCATCTGCCAGGGATTGCGCGGCGAGCCTACCCGCAGGGAACTGCCCCGTGCATTGCGCAGCCGCCACACCTCTCCTGTCATTTCCCTCATTGACTGAAAGCGGCTTGTGCCCTCATCACCGTCGCCCGCAGCCTTCAGGGGAATGGCGAAGTGCGGCCCTGGCGCTGTACCTTCTCTCGACATGGCATTAATGCACCTGATAGTCCTCGTGCAGCGGGCGGCAGCCAGGGTATTCCATCGAGTTTCGGTGGGCGGCTCGCCCATCCCGTCCACGGGTGCTGTGCTGCTGGTGGCGAACCACCAGAGCAGCCTGATGGACCCGGCGCTGCTGCAGGTTGCGGCTGAGCGCCCTGTACGATTCCTGGCAAAGGCGCCTTTGTTCAGCGACCCGATTGTGGGACCACTGGTGCGAGGCTCCGGGTCGATTCCCGTGCATCGGCGCGTGGATGGCAACGTGCCGACGGGCGCGACCGAGAACATGTTCCGCGCGGTGCACGAGCGATTGGGCGCCGGTGATGCGATAGGGATCTTCCCGGAAGGAATAAGTCATGCGGAGCCGCGCCTGGCGCCGCTGCGCACTGGTGCGGCCCGCATTGCGCTCGGTGCGGCAAGTGCCGGAGTGGAGCTCACTATCGTTCCCGTGGGAATCGTGCAGCGCGAGCGCGGAATATTTCGCTCCGAGGTATTCCTGGTGCGCGGTGATCCCGTTGCATGGCACGATATTTCTCATCGCGGCGAGCACGATTCGGAAGCCGTGCATGAACTCACGGCACGTATTGCCACGTCCATATCGTCGCTGATCATCAGCTACGAGGAATGGTCGGATCAGCCGCAGATCGAGCTCGTGGACGCCATTCTCCGCGCCGGGCGCGAGCGTCCACGTGCGGACGCGCAACAGCGCGTGATGCGCCTGCGGGAGATTGCGGGCGGCTGGATGCGACACCGGGAGGCAGATCCCGACGAACACGTCAGTCTCGAACGCGCCGTCAGGCAGCACGGCAGGCGGCTGAAAGTGCTGCGCCTCACGCCGGCAGACCTCGGCGTGCCGACCGACTTCAGGACCGCCATTCGCTGGGCACTGAGGCGCGTGCCACTGGCACTGTTCGGTATGGTTACCGCCATCGGAGCGGTGGTAGCGTGGGTACCCTACCGCCTGACGGGGGCAATCGTTGCGAGCCGCAGGACTGACGGCGAGGACATGGCCTCCACGGTAAAGGCCATAGTGGGCACGATGCTGTTCATCGCATGGACTGCCCTGTGGAGTACGGCAGCAGGCCTGCTGCTGGGGTGGAAGGCCGCTCTGGTCACCGCGCTTCTCGTGCCCATGCTTTCGCTCCTTGCACTCTGGAGCGGTGAAGGCTGGGCAGCTGCCTGGCGGGATACACGACGCTTCATGCTCATCAGGCGACACCGTTCCCGTGTGGCTGCGCTGGTGCAGGAGCAGGACGATCTTGCCGAGCTGCTGCGTGCCCGGCTCCCTGACGCGGCTGCTCCTGCCGGGCTGAAATGAACTCAGCAGAACGTAAGCGATATTCGGAGTGCATCACGAGAGCGAACACGTGCCCTTATCCGGGGCGCGCCAACGCTGGAACAGCAGCGCCATTTTAGGGAGATGCAACGCCGGAGAAGGGTGTGGAGGCGCCCAAGAGTGCTATGAGAATGCCGCTTACGCTCCACTACAAACCAGTAACTGCCCCATCTCGTCAGTCTTCACCAGCGCCGGCCACTACGCAATGAAAGTTGGAAACGACGGTCTCACGCGGAGGCGCGGAGGCCGCGGAGAACT
>DATGOL010000058.1:0-2540 GCA_035306065.1 Gemmatimonadales bacterium
AAGAAGCAGCTGCGGTGCCGCAACAGGCAGCACCCTTGAAAGCCTGGTGCCAGATGCGAACGGCACTCGCGCGGCAGCTGGCATGTAGGCACGCAGCAACTGGTGGAGTAATTCACGCGCCGTCGCCGCCTCCAGGGATACTCCCATCGACAGGCTCCAGGAATTGCGATCCAACCCGGGTGTCGCGACAGGCACCCTTCCCGAATGAACCCGGTGAAAGTGCGCACCTATTCGCGTACGAACGCGCGTGCGGTTGCGCAGCTCACGCGAGCCCTGCCGGGTGGCCGGGATACCTGCCATCTCCGCTGCCAGCGATTCCCGAGCACCGGCATGCATCGCGGCACGCCATTCACGAGTGAACAGTTGCAGACTGCTCAGCCTCGCCTCGAGCTGGTCAGACTGCATAATCCGCCGCGCATAGTCTTCCGGGGAGTCGGCAACGGCATTCCGCTTGACGAGGCTTCCGACCACGGTATCCAGCCACACGGCTCCACGCGAGGGGTTGAGCAACCGCGCCGTTGTGGCGATGAACAGGTAAAAAGATTGAACATCCACATCTGCTTCGTGCAGATACGCCAGATAGTCATGACTGGAGAAAAAGTCGCGACTTACATCGTGCACCTCGTAGGGCAGTCCCATGCTGCGCGCAGCAAGCACGCCGAAACGCCCATCCGCGTTAGCGTTCTCATCCGGGTGGCGCTGGATCAGGCCGCGCGGTGTATCACCCCGTCTCTGTAACAGCCCGGCAATGATGCGCGAGTCGAACCCTCCGCTCAGCAGTACGGTGTCGGCGGTGTACTCGCGACGATAGGCGGCAACGCTTCCGCCCAGTAACTCCACCACATCCCCGGCGCCGAAGCGACGATCTCCGGACTCGTGAGGCCAGCTCCAATATCTTCGCTCGCCGAGCAATGCCCCCGCAGAGTCAAATTCCAGCACCGCCGCGGACGGCAGCCTGCGGACCGCTGCTAGCTTGGTCGTGTTGCCAATGGCGTTCCCAAAGCCAAGCAGTGCACCCCATCCCGCGGGATCAGGATCTTCTGAAACAGCGGTGTCCACGAGCAATGCACTCGGCGTAGTGCTGATCAGCAGCGCGCCCTCGCGACGTGCCTGGAAGGCAGGCGCCATTCCGATGAAATCCGTCACTACTACATGGCGCCCGCTCCGTGCATCCACCTGCACCGCTACGAAGGATCCGTCCAGCGATGTGAACTCGTTCGCCGCGTTGTCTGAACGATGCGCCCGCTCGAGCACTGTGCGTACAGGTTCCGCCACGCAGATGGGGTCGCAGGCAGCAATCGTAACCCGAGAGTCACCTGCCAACACCCGGTGCGAAAGCTCCGAATCGCGTCCATCTCTGGCCAGTACGCCAAGCGCACCACTGGCGAAGCTGTAAACCCGCGCACTTCCCGAAGCAGCACCCGGCAAAGCCGCCAGCATGCGCCGCACAAGCAGCGCGGACTCCTCCTCACACGGTCCCAGGCACAGAGCGAATCTCATTCGCTACTCGCTCGTCCATCACGTGACGGGCCGCACATATCTCGACTCACGACTGTCCTCTTGCCCCTGCAGCTGCTGACGTGGCGCATCGTTGGTGTTGTATGATTTCGACGTAGCGAGCGTTGCCGTTCCTGGCGAGCTTTACATCAAGGTGAACTTCGCGCAGCCGACCCTACAACGAAAGTGCTTGTAATTGCGCAACTTCGGACAACCGGCGCCTCCGCCTCAGTGGCTATTGGAGCGAACTCGTCCGAAAAGGGTAGTGCACACGGCGGGCCGCCTTCGGGACTCCCCGCTTCGCTAGCAACACCCGAACGGCACAAGCTCGCACGGAAGTGGCATCAGCGGTGAAACGACGGGCCCACCTTTCTGCCTTCAAGCTGTAACGCTTCCTGCATTCTCTCCCGAAACCCAGCCAGCCCTGCTTCTCCTTTTCGACTCCGCCAGCACTCTGCAGCGCCAGCGCATCATGCTCACGCTCACCGCTCCGGTGCGCGCGATTGCAGCAGGAATGCGGAGGCTGACCATCGGCTACCGCCCCCTCATCGAGTCTGCCATTCCCGAACACGCCGGAATGCTCAGCCCCGACTCCATCATGACGGGGAGCGCGGTCAGGGAGATCCACGAAAAAGCATTCGCGCGCGCAGCGGCCCTCGCGGCCAACCCCGCAGTGCCCGAGCTGCACCCATGGCGCTTCGGGGAGACGCAACGCACCCTCTTCGCCGCAGAGCTCGGAGACGTAGAGGAAGCCGCCGTGTTCGCCCGAGAGTGCGCCGAGCGCGAGAATGCGAACAACGTCGTCGTGATCAGCACATCACGCCGACGCGCGATGGAAATTACTCGCTACCTCAAGGAAATTGACGTACGGGGCATTCCGCTCGGCCTGCCGGACAGGGATCAGGAGCGTCGCGCAGACGATGAATTGGTCGAGGCCACAAGATTCGACAGAGAAGAGCTCAGCCCCAGTCCGGATGTCCTGGTGATTTCGGAGTCCGAGGCAATGGGCGCCATGCTGCGTCCGGTGGTTGCTGAACTGCGCA
>DATGOL010000059.1:0-15180 GCA_035306065.1 Gemmatimonadales bacterium
CCCAGACAACGAACGGCAGCGTTGCCGGAAGCTCGATCCAGCGCGCGCCGCCAAGCACAAGCGCACCAACCGCCAGCAGCACTCCGGCCACCGCAAGCGCGAACGCCACAACGGCAAGTGTGGAGAGCCGCGTGAGCCGGGCTCGCTCGCGATGAATACGCTCCTGAACCGTCATGCTGCGCTCGTCAGGCGCCCACGCGGCTGGACACCGCGTACACGACAAGGTTTACACCCATGCGCAGTGCCTGCTCGTGCAGGGCGGGCGGGTCTTCGTACGTGCCGATGTCTTCCCAGCCGTTGCCGAGGTCGCTCTCATGGGAGTAGAAGACGGCAAGCCTGTCGCCAACGAACACACCGAAGCCTCTCGCGGCAAGTCCATCGTGCTCGTGAATTTTCGGAATGCCGTTCTCGAAGCGATACACCACGCTGTATACCGGGTGGCTGGCAGGTACGTCCACCAGCGGCCTGTCCGGAAAGACGCGCGCCATCTCACGCCTGAAGCTCTCGTCCAGTCCGTAGTTGTCATCGGCGTGCAGAAAACCGCCGCGCAACAGCCACTCGCGAAGTCGCTCCACCTCTGCGTCCGAGAATCGCACATTCCCGTGCCCCGTCAGGTGCAGGAAACCAACGTCCCACAGGCGATCGTCCGTGAGGCGGATGCGCAGCTCCTCATCGGCAACGTCGAGCGTGGTGCGCTCGCGCACTGCTTCAATGAGGTTGGGAAGCGATGACGGATTTGCGTACCAGTCTCCGCCGCCATCGTACTGGAGGCGGGCGATGGTCACGCGGCCCCGGTTGAAGACGGCGTCGTTTGTCCCCGCAGCGGCAGCGTGGCTGGCAGGTTCGCGCGCTGCAGCATCGCCATTGGATACGGCGGTAGCAGACACCGCGGCCGCAGAGGCAGCGAACAGCAGCACGGCCAGCAACGCCACCGACGCACCAGCCACTGCCATTCGGGCGTGTCTGATCCTCGATTGCTGCCGGACCATGTCGAGGCGATGGCTGCTGCTCTTCCTCATTTACTGGAGCCGGAGTTGGCGGGGTCTGTGTCCGTGGGCTGATGAGCCAGCCGATACGCAACGTTTCGGGATGCGCCGTGCTGAGATATCAGTGCTCGTTGAACTTCTCGCGGAGACATGCCTGCGGAGAGCATGCCCCGAGCCTCTTCTCGGAGAGTGTCCTGGCTGACGGCCGGGGCCTCACCGGGGGCTACGACTATTACGATCTCGCCACGGGGCGGGTGCTCGCTGTAGTACGCCGCAAGCTCTTCAAGCGTTCCGCGCCGGATCTCCTCGTGGAGCTTGGTGAGCTCTCGCGCAACGGCGGCCTTTCGATCCGCGCCGGCAGCAGCCGCGAGTTCCGCCAATGTTTCCGCCAGTCGGCGCGGAGCTTCGTAGAGCACCGTGGTTACCGGAGAGGTGGCGATCAGCTCGAATTCTTCCGCTCGGTGCACACCCTTTCGCGCAAGGAAGCCCAGGAATGTGAAGCGGCCGGGGTCAAGTCCGCTCGCAACGAGAGCGGGCAGCAGCGCGCTTGCACCCGGAACAGGAATCACCTGGTGTCCTGCATCTATTACAGAAGACACCAGGCGACGACCAGGGTCGGACAGGAGCGGGGTGCCGGCGTCCGATACCAGCGCGATGGCCTCTCCGTTCGCGAGCCTTTCGAGAATGCGCGGGGTTATCGCCGCCTCGTTGTGCTCATGGCAGGCGAGCATGGGGGTACCAAGCTCGTACCGCTCGAGGAGCTTTCTCGTGGTCCTCGTATCCTCGGCGAGTATCAGATCCGCCGCGCGCAGAGAGTCGAGGGCGCGAAGGGTGATGTCACCGAGGTTGCCGATGGGGGTGCTGACAACCAGCAGCTGGCCGCCGGTGCTAGCGGTCGGGTCGGCCATGGGTGAGGCGCGAGGCAGGTTGGGAGGAGTGCTCGACGCTGGGGATTCGAAGCGTCAAACGCTTGCATCCTGCATTAAGCACAAGCCGGAAGCGACTGTTATACAAACGCTTCCGGCCCGCGGCTAATGCGTAATACGAGGTACTTCTCAGGCTGCGTGCTGCTCGAACTTCGCGGCCAGGGTGGGCTTCGGAACCGCACCGATAACCTGGTCCACCAGCTTCCCGTCCTTGAAGAAGAGGATGGTTGGAATGGAGCGAACCTGGAATCGGCTGGCGGTTTGTACGTTGGAGTCAACGTCCAGCTTCAGCACCTTTGCGCGGCCGTCGTACTCACTCGCGAGTTCGTCGAGCATGGGCGCAATCATGCGGCACGGCCCGCACCAGGTGGCCCAGAAATCGACCACTGCAAGCCCGCTGCTCTTCTCCACCTCAGACTCAAAGTTCCCATCAGTAACTTCTGTCGGCTTGGCCATGTCTTCTGATCTCCGATCTGTAGTTGCCGTGCGCTATTCGAGCGCTGTTTACGTCCGTAAAGGCAGGCAGACGCCTTGTTCAGGCCGCCGCGCTACAGGCGAGCCTGCGGCTGTCTTAGCTTTGAATAAAGCTAACGCTTCGTAAACCCGGACACTTCGAGTCACTGATGTCAAAATCGGTATCCAGCAGCGAAAATAAAGGCCCATCCACAGGTACGCGTATCGCTCACGTGGGAATTGCGGTCAGGGACCTCGAGGAGATCCTCCCGTTCTACCGCGACGTTCTGGGATTGCCCGAGGTGCAGCTGGATGACGCCGACGGCGCTCGCATAGCCGGGCTGGAAGCGGGCGAGTCGCTGGTAGAGTTGCTGGAGGCCGAGAGTGCGGAGTCTCCGATCGGCCGTTTCGTGGAGCGCAGGGGGCCGGGGATCCACCACATCTGCTTTGCGGTGGATGATCTGGAGGCCACCATGGGCCGTTGCCGGGCTCGGGGAATTCGCCTGATCGACGAAGTGCCGCGCATGGGTGCGGAAGGAAAGCGCATTGCCTTCCTGCACCCGTCGTCCACCGCAGGTGTACTCGTTGAGCTCAGCGAAAAATGAACGCGCCCGCAATGACAGTGCATGCGGGCGCATTACCGCTCCAGCCGTCAGCCGCTTCGCCCGGCCTTCGGCTGGAGATGCCGATCCCTCATGCCGCCCTGCTTCTCCGCCAGAGCGACATGAACCTGACGTGCGCTAGCGCTCGCGGCAGAAGTCGCGCAGAGCGGGATCGAGGTCCACGTTCTCCACGTACCAGCGTCCGCCCGGCCCCGGGACGGTGTACATCGTTGTGGTTCGTGTACGCTGACCGCGCGTCAGGTCTACCCTGTATGCCCGGCCGCGCTCACCGTGCGGCAACTCGCCGTGCACAGTGGCGGCGTCATGGTTCATGCACCACACCATGATGAGCTCACGCTGCTCCAGCTCCTCGCGTCCGAAGCCGGCGTCGCGCGCAGGCCCCTCGGCGGTTCCCCAGATGAGAGCGAGTGCCTGCAGGTCGCCAGCCTTGATCGTGGAAAGGAAAGTGTCCACCGCGCTGCGTGAGCTGGAGGCACCGGCAGCCCCGGAACCACCGGGCCGTGGAGCCGTGTCCGGCTGGCCACCACCACAGGCAGCGAATACGAGGAGTGCCGCAACGGCGGCCATACGGGTAGCAAGCTTCACGACGGATATCTCCGGTTCGGGCAGTTGGCGAAACTAATCCTGCGAGATCGATGACAGCAACCCAACGTACACCAGCCTCACCAACGGCTGGCTACCTGCGACTCTACATCAACATTGACCACGTCGCGACGATTAGACAGGCTCGCCGTGGCGATTCGCCGGACCCTGTGGCCGCCGCACTGCTGTGTGAAGATGCGGGCGCGGACGGAATCACGGCTCATCTTCGAGAAGACAGGCGGCACATCCAGGACCGGGATGTGGATCGTCTTGCTGCAGAGGTGCGAACTCTGCTGAATCTGGAAATGGCCGACACCGACGAAATGCTTTCCATTGCCCTGCGGGTGCGGCCGGCCCAGGTGACGCTGGTTCCCGAGCGTCGTGAGGAGATCACGACGGAGGGCGGCCTGCGCGTTGTTGGAAGCCGGAACCGACTTCATGATACGGTGCAGCGGCTGGTTGACGCAGGCATTCGTACAAGCCTTTTCATTGATCCGGACGTCGATTCCGTGGAGGCCAGTCGAGCGCTCGGGGCGCACGCCGTTGAGCTTCACACCGGGCGATACGCTCACCACCCTGACGATCCAGAGGCACTCGAGGCACTTTCGCACGCTGCAGCGCTGGGACGTGAGATTGGCCTGGCGGTTCACGCAGGGCATGGCCTTACAGTGCCAAATGTTGCGAACGTGGCGGCTATCCGTGAAGTGGAGGAGCTTAACATTGGTCATTCAATAGTCGGCAGGTCCGTTTTCGTCGGTCTTGCCGAAGCCGTTCGCGAAATGCGCAGCGCAATGGATAGCGCGCGGGGCGCGCGCGGTTGATTGTTATCAACTCGATTCCTACCTTGAGCGCGACTCTCACCTTCTCTACCAGATGAACGCGTCCGGCGTCCGGCATTTCTTCGTACTGGAAGCGGGCGAGTACGTGGAGCGACTCGATTCGCTACTCGGCTCGGCCGGGACGGAAGCGCCTGACTCCGACGCGCTGCTGCGGGTTGCGCGCGCATTGCGCGGAGCGGCGACGATGGCGCGGCTGGACTCCATGTCGGAACTCGCCGGGGTGGTGGAAGGCGTGGCGCGCGGCGCGGCAGAGGGCACCGTTGCCTGGAACCCGGAACTCGTGGCAGAATTGTCAGCGACTACGGCTGACCTGCGGCAGCTGATTGGACATGCCCGGGAATGGAGCGACGCGGACGACACGCGCGCGCGTTCGCGAGCGGCCAGCCTGTCTGCGCTGGTGCCGGCCGGTGTGGCTGGCGGAGGCAGGCCGCCCGGCGTTGCATCTTCGCACCGTGCGAGTACGCCAACGGGCGCGCTGGCGGCCAGCGGTGGTGTGCTGCACCTGGTGGGAGGAACCGGTGAACTGGCAGCGGCGCTTACGGCGCTGCTCGGCCGGAGCAACGACGAGGGCCTGCTGAACGATGCGCGCCGTCGTGTGGCAGCGCTGCGCGGAGTGGCGGCCGTGTCGGACCATGCCGAGCTGGGCGCCCTGCTCGATGCTCTGGATACGGGGCTTCGCGGTGTGAACGTACCGCTGGCTGGCTCGACGCACGCAACCCTGTCCAATGCGGCGCGTATGCTGCGGGTTGCGTCGGATGACATTCGCGCTGGCCGCAACATAACGAGCGACGCTGAGTGGCAGGCTGTAGTGGATGGTCTCGGGCGGATGGGCGAGAGGTCAGACGACCGCGTGGTTCCGATTCGGCAGCTTTTTCACGAAGACGAAGGTCCGCATGTAGTGGAAGCGGCGGAGCAACCGGCAACCACGCCGCTCTCGCGATTCCGCATGGAGTCGGCGGGCCAGGCCGAGAATCTTCGCAGGATCATTGCTTCGGCTCGTGAAGGTGGACAGAGTGGCGATGCGGTCGGTTCCCGGATCGAGGCAGCACTGCTTTCGCTCCGGGACGTGGCACTCAGCTATGGCGAGAATGAACTCGCCAGGCTCATCGCGACGGGAGCAGAAGCTGCCGCAGCTGCCGACCGCCTGACGCTTGATGCAATCGACGCACTTGCTGCCCGTCTGCTTGCGGAGGCGGGGAGTGTCGAGGAGCTCTGCGACCGTCTGACGGACCTTGCACGCGGGCACAGGCTGGCCGCGATGATCGGGCATGGGTTCAACGAGGTGGGCGGACGTGCGACACCTCGCAGCTTCACGCCGCGTTCGCTCACGGCGATCGTTGCGGGTGAAGGTGCGCCTGACGCGCATGCGGAAGAGAAGCTGCCGGTGATCACGCGGGAGAATGAGGCGCAGCTCGATGCGGGCGCGGCGGAGGCCGGTGGCGCGGCGGACGCAACCGTGGCCGGTGGCGCGTCAGGCGCGGCGGAGGCGACTGCTCGGGGCACGACGGAGCCGACTGCAGCAACCGAGCCGGATCCGGTGGACATCAGGACCCTTATGCACACGCCGCACGACGGCACCAGGGCTGCGTCACGACGCACGGTGACGCCCACCGGCGCCGACCTCCATGCCTTCCTCGCTGATGGCCTGATCGGGCTGCAGAAGCTGGAAGATGAACCGCTGGGACCGCCGGCCGAAATTGAAGATCAGATAGTGTCTGTGGAATCGCTGCTGTACGACCGCGCTGGTGCACTTCAGCGCGCGCGTGAACTTCGCCAGACGCTGCTGCAGTCGGGCGAACCCGCCTCACGCGAGACGCTCGAAGAGATCTTCGACCTGCTCGAACTCGCCACACGCGGCTAGCCGGCAACCCCAAATGAAGATTGGATGGCGTGGGGCGCTTGGAATTGCGCTCGGCATTGCATTGCTGGCTTACACCCTGCGCGACGTTCATCTCACGGAGGTGTGGGCGGTTCTGCGCGCGAGCAATCCCCTGCTGTTCCTGCTGGCCGTGATATCCGGCACCATGATCTTCCCGCTGCGTGCGCGCAGATGGCAGACGATCCTGGAGCCGCTGGCGCCGAATATCCGCATGGGACCACTCTGGCGCGCCGTTGCGATCGGGATGTTCGTCACGAACGTGGTGCCGGCCCGTGCAGGTGAGTTTGCCCGGGCATATGCGCTCTCGCGCGAAGAGCCTCGCGTCTCTTTCTCTGCTGCATTTGCATCGGTGGCGGTAGACCGTGTGTTCGATGCGCTGATCATCCTGGCAATGTTGTTCATCGCCATGTGGGATCCGTCATTCGGCCAGGACTCCCGAATTCTCGGGCGCAGCATTACCGAGATTGCGGCGTTTGGAGCAGTGGGAGCGGCCACAGGTCTCGCGCTTCTGTACGCGGTGGTGGTCGCGCCGGAGCGCTGGGAGCGCATGTTCCGCTTTGCGGCGAGCCGCCTGTCCCCGAAACTCGAGGAACGCGGCACGCGTGCTCTTCGTGCATTCACCGACGGTCTGGCGGTGCTGCGTCATCCGGGAAGGTTTGCGGCTGTCCTGGGCTGGACGGCTGCGCACTGGCTGGTGCATTCGTTGTCGTACTGGATCGCCTTTCGCGCGGTTGGCATCGATGTGCCGTTCACTGCTGCATTCCTGGTTCAGGGGCTGATTACGATCAGTGTTGCGCTGCCTGCCGCGCCCGGATTCTTCGGGCTGTTCGAAGCGGCGGGAGTTGGTGCGCTCGCCCTGTACGGTGTGGATGCATCGCTCGCTGTAAGCTGGGCGCTGGGCTATCACCTGCTCACGTTCATTCCCATTACGGTGATCGGTTTCGTCTACTTTGCCAGGCTGGGAATGCACATGGGTGACCTTCGCGATGGATCGGCGGGAGCAGCGGCGTCGGCGAAGCCTGCCAGCTCCGCATGACGACATCCGCTTCCGGCACCGCGCACGGAAGGCACGCCCGGGTGAAGGCGCAGGCCAAGGTGAACCTGGCCCTGCGGGTACTTGCGAGAGAGGACAGCGGCTATCACCAGCTGGAAACGGTATTCCAGCGTCTCGCGTTAGGCGACGACGTCTCCGTGGAGATCACGGACGGCGAACGAACGCTCGACGTGAGCGGAGCCGACACCGGGCCAACCGAAAAGAACCTCGCATGGCGTGCTGCAGCTGCCTATTCGCAGCTGGTCGGGTGGCCGCGCGGCTGGCGCGTCTCACTCGAGAAGCGGATACCTCCGGGAGGGGGCCTGGGTGGTGGCAGCGCAGACGCCGGCGCCGTGCTCCGAATCCTGAACCGACTCAACGACACCCCGTTGCCGGAACGCGCACTGCTGAACATCGGCGGTTCGCTTGGCGCGGACGTGCCCTTCCTCGCCACGGAGTCGCCGCTGGCGCTTGCTTGGGGGCGAGGCGAGCGCATTCTCCCGCTGGAACCACTGGAGGAGCGCCCGATCATGCTCTGGATGTACCCGTTCGGGGTGTCCACGGCGGAGGCCTTCGGCTGGCTGGCGAGCGATCGGCACACAGAGATAGGGGATTTCGACGCGGTTCAGCGCTCAGGCGCGGGTCAGCGCTCGACAGCGTGGGGTGGAACGCGCGCGCAGGTTTTTTCGCCCGACTCCTTCCGCCACTGGCGTTCCATTACCGCCATTTCGGTCAACGACCTGGAGCCCACCGTCCTGGCGCGCCATCCGGAGCTGGCCGAGGGGCTGGAAGCGTTGTCTTCGACCGGGGCACCGGTGCTGGCCCGCATGACAGGCACCGGGAGTACGCTGTTCGCGATTCCGCTGGAGCAGCCTGCGACCGGTGTGCGGGACTGGGCGCCGGCAGCGCCGCCGGCAGCCGCAGGGCAACCGCGTGAGCTAGTGACAACCACGGCCGTACGTGTTGAGGAAGTGGAGATTATCGAGTAGTTTGCAAGGCTGTCGCTGCCCCCTCGTCCAATGGCAGGACATCGGTCTTTGGATCCGAGAATGGTGGTTCGAATCCACCGGGGGCAATGTGCGGTGCCACCGTTCTGCGGATGCAGAGCCGTGGGAGGGAACAGCAACTTAGATCCCGGAACGCGCCTTCCGCGCGTCCCTAATCAATCATCTTTCTGGCGGGACTTCGCGAAATATGGACCGACCCACCGCGTCCTTGCGGGGGCTGAAGCTGCTCTCGGGAACGGCCAACCAGGATCTCTCCAGGGAAATCGCGAAGCATCTGGGCACCGACCTTTGCAAGGTGAACCTGACCCGCTTTGCCGATGGCGAGATCTTCGTGCGTATCGACGAGAACATTCGCGGCGCGGATGTCTTCATCGTTCAGCCAACCAATCCGCCGGCCGAGAACATTCTCGAAATGCTGCTGATGATAGACGCCGTAAGGCGCGCGTCTGCATCGCGCATTACGTGTGTTCTTCCCTACTACGGTTATGCGCGCCAGGATCGCAAGGACCAGCCGCGTGTGGCAATCGGCGCCAAGCTCCTCGCAAACCTGATCCAGACCGCCGGCGCAGACCGCGTCCTCGGCCTGGATTTCCACCAGCACCAGCTCCAGGGCTTCTTCGACGTTCCCGTCGATCACCTGTACGCAGCACCGGTGTTCGTCTCGCACTACCGGAAGAAGAACCTGAAGGACGTTGTGGTGGTGGCGCCTGACGTTGGGTCCGCGAAGATGGCCCGCGGCTACGCCAAGCGCCTCAACGGCACGCTTGCCATCATCGACAAGCGGCGTCCTGCCGCAAACGTGGCCGAGGTACTGAACGTTGTTGGTGAGGTGGACGGGCGTGACTGCCTCATACCTGACGACATGATTGACACGGCGGGTACCGTGTCGGAAGCGGCGCGTGCACTTAAGCAGTTGGGCGCACGGGACATTTATGTATGCGCCACCCACCCGCTGCTCTCCGGCCCTGCCGTGGAGCGGCTGACGAATGCGCCCATCAAGGAAGTTGCGGTCACCGATACGATCGCAGTTCCCGAGGAGCGGCGTTTCCCTGCTCTCACCGTGCTGTCAGTCGGTGAGCTGCTTGCGAAGGCTATCCGATACACCAATAGCGACCAGTCGGTTAGTTCGCTGTTCGAATCCTGAACACTGCGGACGCCGCGTCCGCTCGATAGAAGCCAAGGAGAATATCCATGTCAAATGCAACTCTTACCGCCACACGACGCGACACCGCGGGCAAGGGCAACTCACGCGCGATGCGCCGTGATGGCCAGACGCCTGCCGTCATTTACGGCCACAGTCGTGAAACCGAGTCACTTTCCATCCCCACGCGCCAGCTGGAACGGCTGCTCTCGCGCATCTCCACCGGAAGCACCGTAGTGGAGCTCGAGATGGAGGGCGGCCGCTCTGTACGCACGCTCATTCGCGAGGTCCAGCAGCACCCGACGAAGAAGCTCGTGCTTCACGTGGACTTCGAGGAGCTGGTAGCCGGCGAGAAGGTGATCACCAAGGTACCGCTGCGCTTCCATGGCACGCCCGAGGGCGTACGCAATGATGGAGGGGTGCTCGAGGAGAAGCTCCACGAAATCTCCGTGGAAGTGGATCCGTCCGTCATGCCGGATCACATCGAGGTGGACGTCACGCCGCTCGTGATTGCGAAGTCGATTCACATCAGCGACCTGAAGCTTCCGGCCGGAATGACCGTACTGGACGATCCGGCCACCGTGATTGCCAGCGTTCTGCCACCGCGCGTGTCCACGGAAACCGAGGCTGCGGAGCCGGAGAGCACCGAGGGCGAGCCGGAGCTCATTCGCAAGCCGAAGGACGAGGACGAGTAACACTCCGCCCGCACCTGTTCGCAGCGGAACGTCGCAGCCTTGAAGCTGCTGGTGGGCCTCGGCAACCCGGGGCACGAGTATGAGCACACCCGCCACAATGTTGGCTGGTGGGTTTTGGACCATTTTGCCGAAGTGTGGCAGTTTGGTGAGTGGCGGCGTGGCGAAAATGCCGCTTTCTCGGATGGACAGGTGGGTGTGCACAGGGTTCGTTTACTGAAGCCGCTCACTTTCATGAACCTGAGTGGACGGGCGCTCGAGCCGTACGCAAGGCACCCGTTCTGGAGTCCTGTCACCGACCTGCTGGTGGTCGTGGACGACGTGGCACTCCCCGTTGGACGCTACCGCCTGCGGTCACGTGGCAGTGCGGGAGGCCACAACGGGCTGAAAAGTCTGGAAGCATCACTTCGCACCCGGGATTATCCCCGGCTGCGCATTGGAATTCACCCGGCTGGAGACGATCCCGTTCCAGCCGATCTTGCGCCGTTCGTGCTGGCGCCCTTCGAGCCTCACGAGCGAGATGCAGTCTTGTCCCTCATGCCCCGTTTCACAGACGCCGCGGAGCTTTGGCTGCGCAGCGGAATCGGGGCCGCTATGAACCTCCACAACCAGAATCCGAACTGATCATGACCGACACCGTTTCGGGATTGTTCGGCGACGCGCTCGCATCCTCAGCACTTTGGGTGGGGCTCGTCGGCGTGATCTTCGCCTTCCTCATCTACCGCACCGTGGCCTCGCAGGATGCAGGCTCGGAAACCATGAGAGGCTTGGCCGACCAGATACACGTGGGCGCAATGGCCTTCCTGCGCCGCGAGTACACGGTGCTTTTGCCCTTCCTCGCGGCTGTCGCTGTGCTGCTCAGCGTGGCCATCAACTGGCAAACCGGTGTTGCATTCGTGATCGGTGGCATCTGCTCGGTTGCAGCCGGTTACGCAGGAATGACTTCGGCCACCAAGGCGAACGTTCGAACCGCTGAAGCCGCCCGTGGACGTGGCCAGGGTGCCGCCCTCATGGTTGCCTTCAATGGCGGCGCCGTGATGGGGCTCGCCGTCGCCGCGCTCGGCCTGGTTGGAATCGGCGTGATCTTTACCTGGCTGTCGGACTCCCTGACGACGGGCGAAGGCGTTCGCTTCTTCGCCGAGACGATCTCGGGCTTCGCCATGGGTGCCAGCTCCATTGCGCTCTTTGCTCGTGTGGGCGGCGGTATCTACACGAAGGCCGCGGACGTTGGTGCTGACCTGGTTGGAAAGGTTGAAGCCGGCATCCCCGAGGATGACCCGCGCAACCCCGCCACGATTGCCGACAACGTGGGCGACAACGTGGGCGACGTTGCCGGACTTGGGGCGGACATCTTCGAGAGCTACGTCGGCTCGATGATCGCAACCATTGCCCTCGCCGCAACATCGCCGCTCATCGCATCGGAGAATGTCGTTCGCGCGATGACGCTGCCGGTGGCATACGCGATGGTTGGGCTTGTTGCAAGCCTGGTTGGAATCTTCCTCATGCGCATGTTCGCCAAGGGCAGCCCGGCGAATGCACTTCGAATGGTGACGTTCGTAGCAGCACTGCTCTTCCTCGTGCTTGCATGGCTGGTCACGAAGCAGATGCCGCTTGGCATGGTCGATCCGGAAAGCGGGAGGGTCTATTCGGATCTCGGACCTTTCTGGGCCGTGCTTGCCGGTTCAGTGGCGGGTACTCTGATTGGCCTGGTTACCGAGTACTACACGGCCGCAGGGCCGGTTGCGCGTATCGCCGAGGCTTCCAAGACGGGACCGGCCACGAACATCATTGCAGGCCTCGCCGTTGGAATGGAGAGCTGCATCGTTCCGGTGCTGCTCATCGTGGGTGCCACGCTCACGTCCTACGAGTTTGCAGGCCTGTATGGAGTTGCCATCGCCGCGGTAGGCATGCTGGCAACGGTGGGAGTCACGATGTCCGTGGACGCCTACGGTCCGATTGCAGATAACGCAGGCGGTATCGCGGAAATGAGCCATCTGGGCCCGGAGGTCCGCAAGATCACGGACGGACTGGACGCACTCGGCAACACGACTGCAGCGATCGGCAAGGGCTTCGCGATCGGTTCGGCGGCCCTTACGGCGCTGGCGCTGTTCTCCGCCTACACCTCTGCAGTGGGGCTTAACGAGATCGGCTTGAACCTCGTGGATCCGATGGTGGTGGTTGGCCTCTTCATCGGCGGTGTGATGCCGTTCTTCGTGGGTGCGCAGACCATGACGGCAGTTGGTCGCGCTGCGCAGGGAATGGTTGAGGAGGTACGTCGTCAGTTCCGTGAGATCCCGGGCCTGCTCGAGGGCACCGGAGTACCGGACTCCGCGCGTTGCGTGGACATCTCCACTCGTGCAGCGCTCAAGGAGATGATCATTCCGGGTGTTGTGGCGGTACTCGTACCGGTTCTCGTGGGCAAGTTTGTGGGTATCCAGGCGCTGGGCGGCCTGCTTGCCGGCGCAACTGTGACAGGCGTGATGATGGCGCTGTTCATGGCTAACGCGGGTGGTGCATGGGACAACGCCAAGAAGATGATCGAGGGCGGGCTTTACGGCGGTAAGGGATCGGAGGCACACAAGGCCGCCGTAGTTGGTGATACTGTAGGCGATCCGTTCAAGGACACGAGCGGACCGGCGATGAACATTCTCATCAAGCTGATGAGTGTTGTGAGCCTGGTGCTGGCTCCGTGGTTTATTGCATAGGGGCAGTACTCAGTACTCAGTAGTCAGTAGTCAGAATCGTTTGGGGGGGAGGGGCTCGCGGGCTCCTCCTCCTTTTCATTGCGTGCGTGGCGAATCAGGGCTGCCAGCATTCTGCGCACTTCGGTTGTTTCCTGTATCAGTTGGTTTGCTACGGACCTTTTCAGGCACTCGAGGTCTCTCGCCAGAATGAGCTGGCTCTCCACTTCGTTTGCCGATGCGGCGGCTATGTCGAGAAAGCGTGCGAATTCTCGCCGGCTCGAGCGGCCGGCACCTTCCGCTATGGAGCTTGGGATGCCCAGGGCTGCGCGGCAGAGTTGGCGGCGGAGCACCTGTGAATCCGAGTGTGTGAAGGTCCTTGATTCGCGATAGACGGTCTGGGCCAGAGCCTGAGCGCGCTGCCACACTTTCAGCCGCTTGTAGTCGTGCATTCCGGTTTTCCTGGCTTGCTGTGTATCGGGTTCGGGCCTCACGTTACAGCAATCGTCAGCGGCAGCCGGCACCGTTTCCCTGCCCTTCGAAGCATTATCTTTACGGGTTCGCCGACTGTGAATTTCGGCTGCTGTCGCATTGAGGCAGGGGCGATTCAAAGGCGCGGCGAGGGATCGTTGATGTTGCTGACTACCTACAAATCAAAAGCTGAATAGCTGCCGGTAATGCTCAAACTTGGAATTGTTGGCCTGCCGAACGTTGGCAAGTCCACCCTGTTCAATGCGCTGACTGCGGCGAAGGCCGAGGCGCAGAATTATCCGTTCTGTACGGTGGAGCCTAACGTCGGCATGGTCGAGGTGCCTGACGATCGCCTGGACCGACTGGCCGAAGTCGTGCTGCCCAAGCGCACGCTTCCGGCCGTGGTGCAGTTCGTGGACATCGCAGGCCTCGTGAAGGGTGCCGCGCAGGGTGAGGGACTTGGAAACAAGTTCCTGGCAAACATTCGCGAGACGGACGCTATCGTGCACGTCGTTCGATGCTTCGATGACCCCGACGTGACGCACGTTATGGGAAGCGTGGACCCGGCGAGGGATCGCGAGGTGATCGAGTTCGAGCTTGCGCTGGCCGATCTCGCGACGGTGGAGAAGCGGCTGGACCGCGTGCGTCGTGCGGCGAAGTCGCAGGACAAGGAGGCGCTCGCGGAGCTGCCGAGCCTTGAACGCGCATTCGCAAGGTTGTCTGACGGACACGGACTGTGGGGCGGTGGCTTCACTCCCGAGGATCTGGAGAAGCTTGCACCGCTGATGCTGCTCACTGTCAAGCCGATTCTGTATGCTGCCAATGTCACCGACGAAGAACTGTCAGGCGAAGAGGGCGAATACCTGAAGGCTTTGCGTGCAGCTGTTGCCGCGGGCGGCGAGGAGGCGGAGATCGTTCCCTTCTCTGCGAAGATCGAGGCCGAACTTGCGGAGCTGGCACCTGACGAGCGCGAAGAGTTTCTCTCGTCGCTCGGGCTCGAGAGCGCCGGACTCGACAGGCTCATTCGCGCGGGCTATCACCTGCTCGGTCTTCATACGTACTTCACGGCTGGTGAGCAGGAAGTTCGTGCCTGGACCATCCATCGTGGCAACACCGCTCCGCAGGCGGCAGGCGTCATTCATACGGACTTCGAGCGCGGCTTCATCCGCGCAGAAACCGCGAGCTACGAGGACTTCGTGGCGAACGGCGGCTGGAAGGGCTCTCGCGAGAAGGGTGTGGTGCGGAGCGAGGGCAAGGAGTACATCGTGAACGACGGGGACGTGATGCTGTTCAGATTCAATGTCTGACCTGATGGTGAAGCGGCGGTGCCGGCCGCTCTCCCCCAGCCCGCGCCTTATCTGAGCGCCGCTTCCACACACACCTCCCGAAGCGCACCTCGCCTATCATGCAGGCGAGGTGCGCCTCGCTGATGTACAACCGCGAGGGAGCAGCCAAGGCCTGAGCACGCGGTTGTCGTGCAGGCAATCCGGGTGGACAGGAGCCTCTCACGCTCCCCGTCTTCATACGCTGCTCGTGACGCACCATGCTTCCGAGGAGTCAAGGATTACGGCTGGCGCGGAGATGCGCCGTGTCCGACCGTGGTGTAAGCACAAACATCCCGTTGCCCCGAGATACGCAATGTCCCCGAAAGGCCCCCGCTGCATCCGATTTTCAATTCCATTTGCGAGCCTGCTGGCAATCTCCGTGATCGGCTCGACCGCCAACGCCCAGCAGAGCACCGGTCGGCGGATCCTTACTCCCACCACCGCCAAGAGCGGCACACAATCGTCTACGAGCGCCGCGAAAGGGGAGAACAGCGGTTCGCCGAGCGCTTCACCAAACTCTGGTTGCGACTTCGGCACAGCAG
>DATGOL010000060.1:0-5319 GCA_035306065.1 Gemmatimonadales bacterium
TACCTGCGTGAGGCAGACCCGCGCCATTTCCAGCCGATGAACGCGAACTTCGGCCTGGTAGACCCGCTGCCTGACGCGCCGCGCGACAAGCGGCTCAAGCGTGAGGCGATAGCGGAGCGCGCGCTCCGGAGCATCGAGGCCTGGAGGGACGAGCACCTGCGGACCACGGCAGTTCAGTGAGCCGCATGACTGCGTACCCGGCAATTGCTCTCGCCGCATGGAGCCTGTGCGGCAAGGAGCGGCGCGTGGAGCCAGCACGGTGAGTAACGCCGGCGCTGATTCGGAACTTCCTGCCGAGCTCCAGGAGTACCTGCAGCACCTGACAAAGGAGCGGCAGCTCTCACCCAACACCGTGGCAGCGTACGGCCGGGACCTGCGCGAGTTCTCGGAGTTCCTCTCGAACTACTACGGCGGTGCGGAGTGGAGCTGGGGCGGCGTGGACCGCCTGGCGATTCGCGGATTCCTCGCTCACCTCACGCGGCGCAAACTCGCCAGGCGATCCATAGCCAGGGCGCTGTCTGCCGTTCGTGCATTCTACAGCTGGCTGCACCGTGAGGAGCGGGTGGAGGCCAATCCGGCACGCTCGGTGGGGTCGCCCAGGCTGGAGCGTACGCTACCCTCGCACCTGGATCGCACCCAGCTCGAGCGCGTGTTCGACTCCGCCCAGGCGCGCGCCTGGGAGGGTGGGTTTCAGGACGTGCGAGACCTGGCCATTCTCGAACTGTTCTACACCGCGGGCCTTCGGTTATCCGAACTCCAGCGGCTGGATCGCCATCAGCTGGATCTCGTGTCCCAGCAGGTAAAGGTGCTGGGCAAGGGACGGAAGGAGCGCATCGTGCCGATCGGTGATCATGCCTCTCTGGCGCTCCGGAACTATGAGTCCAGGCGCGACGAGCTCGCGCGGGCGATTGGACCGAAGGCAGACAAGGCCGCGTTCTTCCTGAGCGCGCGCGGCAAGCGCCTGTCTGCACGCACGGTGCAGCGCATCGTGACGGAGCGGTTGCGCGCGGTGGGCGAGAGCGAGGGCCTCACGACGCACTCGCTGCGCCACTCTTTCGCAACGCACCTTCTGGATGCCGGCGCGGACCTGCGCGCGGTGCAGGAACTGCTGGGCCACGCGTCGGTATCAACGACGCAGATCTATACGCACACGAGCGTGGACCGGCTGAAACAGGTCTACAGGAAGGCACACCCGAGGGCGTAGTGCGCGTGGCGCCGTCCACTGCCCGCCTGCGCCGCGCTATCTTTCCGGCATGTCCCATACTCTCCCACGAATCCGCTCCACCACCATCCTCGCCGTCCGCCAGGATGGCCGCGTTGCACTCGGCGGCGACGGACAGGTGACCGTTGGCGACACCGTGATGAAGTCCAATGCGCAGAAGGTGCGCCTTCTCAAGGGCGGCAAGGTACTGGCCGGTTTTGCGGGCGCGGCCGCGGACGCGTTCACACTGTTCGAAAAGTTCGAGGAGAAGCTGGAGCGCTATCCGGGCAACCTGCCCCGCGCCGCTGTCGAGCTCGCCAAGGACTGGCGCAGTGACCGGGTGCTCCGGAGGCTCGAAGCGCTGCTCGCCGTTACGGACCGCGAGAGCGGCTTCATCATTTCGGGCACTGGCGACGTGATCGAGCCGGACGACGGTATTCTCGCAATCGGCTCGGGCGGATCGTACGCGCTGGCGGCTGCGAGGGCGCTGCGCGACGCCACTGACCTGCCACCAGTGGACATCGTGCGGCGCGGACTGACCATCGCCGGCGAGATCTGCGTGTACACGAATACCAACGTCACCATCCTGGAGCTCTGAACAGGGTTCTCGAATGGAGCTTCGGGCACGCTGGGCCGCAGCACACGCTGGCACCGTCGCTGCAGGCCTACCGGCACTCATCTTCCTGACAACGAACGTCACAACCCAGGTCCCGGCAGTTAATGGCTGACAAGTCACTCGCGAGGCTCGCAGAGCTTACGCCGCGCCAGATAGTCGTTGAGCTCGACCGCTACATCGTTGGCCAGGCCGATGCCAAGAAGGCCGTGGCCATCGCGCTGCGAAACCGCTGGCGAAGGCAGCGTGCACCCGAGAACCTGCGCGATGAGATTGCGCCCAACAACATCATCCTCATCGGCCCCACGGGCGTGGGGAAAACGGAGATTGCCCGGCGTCTCGCCAAGCTGGCGGGTGCGCCGTTCGTGAAGGTGGAGGCATCCAAGTTCACCGAAGTGGGCTACGTGGGGCGGGACGTCGAGTCCATGGTGCGCGACCTGGTGGAGAATGCGATCGCCATGGTTCGCAGTGAGCGTGAGGCAGACGTCGAAGACCTCGCCAACGAGCGAGTGGACGAGCGAATTCTCGACCTCCTGCTCCCCAAGTCCACCGAGGTGAAGGTGGCCGAGCACATGATGGAGGCGAATGCCACTGCTGCGCGTGAGGCGGCTGAAGAGAGCATGGCTCCGGATCCGGAGGGCGTATTTGTAGTGTCCGCGAGCGGAAGCGTGAGTCAGGAGCGGGACGACACGCTGGATCGCTACAACCGTACCCGGGACAAGCTTCGCCAGCTGCTCAAGGATGGCCAGCTGGACGATCGCGAAGTTGAAGTCGAAGTGAACCAGCCAGCACCTGCAATGTTCGACATGCTCGTGCCGCAGGGAGCGCCAGAGGGGATGGAGAACTTCTCCGACGCGCTGAAGGACATGCTCCCCACCAGGACGAAGAAGCGCACGGTGAAGGTCAGTGAAGCCAGGCGAATCCTGATCGATGAGGAGTTCGAGAAGCTGATCGAGCTGGATGACGTGACCCAGGACGCGCTGGAGCGGGTGCAGTCGCTAGGCATCATCTTCCTGGACGAGATAGACAAGGTGGCTGGCGAACGTGGCCCGCGCTCGTCAGGGCCGGACGTGTCTCGTGAGGGTGTACAGCGAGACCTCCTGCCGATCGTGGAAGGCAGCAACGTGCAAACGAAGTACGGCCTGGTAAAAACCGATCACGTTCTCTTCATCGCAGCAGGTGCATTCCACGTCTCGAAGCCGAGTGACCTGATTCCGGAGTTGCAGGGACGGTTCCCGATTCGCGTGGAGCTTCAGGCGCTCACCGAGCAGGATTTCGTGCGGATAATGACGGAGCCGGAGAATGCGCTCACGAAGCAGTATGCGGCGCTGGTAGAGGCAGACGGTGCAACGCTCGAGTTCACTGCGGACGGGATCGAGGCGATTGCGAGTATCGCAGCATCCGTGAATGACCGTATGGAGAACATCGGAGCGCGGCGGTTGCATACCGTGATGACCACGTTGCTCGAAGAAGACCTGTTCAACCTGCCCGACAGCGGGTCGGATTCGATCCGGATAGATGGCGAGGTTGTGAGGGAGCGGTTGAAGGTGATTGCGGAGGATGAGGATCTGCGCAAGTATATACTTTGAGGGCAGTAGTGAGTATGGAGTATTCAGTAGATAGTACTGATGTTTTTCACCTTCCAACCTATCGGCTGTGCATCGGGATTTTCTCGCCATACAAGACTTCTCTCGTGACGAACTGGAGTCACTCTTCCTCCTGGCTGAAGCCATGCGGGATGGGCGTTATGAGCATATGCCGCTGAAGGGGAAGTCGCTTGCGATGATCTTCATGAAGGCGTCCACGCGCACTCGCGTGTCCTTCGAAGTTGGCGCGTGGCAGCTTGGGGGGCATGCGCTCTTCCTCTCACCGCGCGACATACAGCTGGGCAGGGGCGAGCCGGTTGCAGATACTGCACGCGTTCTCTCGCGTTATGTGGACGGCATCATGATCCGAACCTTCGACCACGAAGAAGTGGAGGAGCTAGCTCGTGTGGCGGACGTTCCCGTGATCAACGGGCTTACGGACCTTCTCCACCCGTGCCAGATCCTGGCCGATATTCTCACCATCAGGCAGCACCTTCGATCCGTGCAGGGCAGGAAAGTGGCCTGGATCGGCGATGGCAACAACATGGCCAACTCGTGGATCAATGCCGCGTACCGCCTGGGCTTCGAGCTCGTACTCGCCTGTCCTGAAGGCTACGATCCCGATCCCGCCATGCTTGCGCGCGCTACCACAACTGCAAACGTGCGCCTGGTGCGCGATCCAGCTGAAGCCGCGGACGGTGCTCACGTAGTGAATACCGACGTCTGGGCTTCCATGGGACAGGAGGAGGAGCAGGAACAGAGGGCCGCCGCGTTTGCCGGTTTTCAGGTGAACCGCGATCTGATGGCGCGTGCTTCGTCAGACGCCATCTTCCTCCACTGTCTGCCGGCTCACCGAGGAGAGGAGGTGACTGCAGACGTCATTGACGGGCCGCAGAGCCGCGTTTGGGATGAGGCCGAGAATCGGCTTCACATTCAGAAGGCGATCATGGCCGTACTCATGGGTGGAGAATCGCTTGGATGATCGGTAAACCGGCCCCTGATTTCACCCTGCCGGATCACAACGGGAAGCTCGTTGAGCTGAGCGACCTTCGCGGCGCGCCTGTCGTGCTGTACTTCTACCCGAAGGACAACACCCCGGGATGTACGGCGCAGGCTTGCGGTTTTCGCGATGCCTTTCCCGCATTCGAGCAACTGGACGCCACCATACTTGGCGTGAGCACCGACTCCGTGGAATCGCATGCAAAGTTCCGTCAGCGCTTCTCCCTGCCGTTCACACTGCTGTCCGACTCCGAACATGCCGTGGCCGAGCTGTATGGGGTATGGCAGGAGAAGAGCATGTTCGGACGGAAGTACTGGGGAATCGTCCGGAGCACTTTTGTGATAGCGCCGGACGGCACCGTTGCGGCCGAAATGCGCAACGTGCGGGTCAGGGGGCATGCCGAACGCGTACAGGCTGCGCTCGAAGAACTCGGCTGACACCTGCGGTTTTTGCGCGCAACGCCAACCGGATTGACCGATTACCACAGCCGCGGTCGCCCTCACCTGAAACCCGGATCCACTCCACTGATCACCGTGGACGCAGGTTCCTCGCTGTAACCGCCTGCAACACAGTCCTTTCCACGCGCATCGTCTGTCAGGGGCGGCGATCCGTATCTTGTTCGGCCGAGCGAACGCCGACCGGGAAGGCAATCGTGCGAATTTCCGGGTGTCTCCCTGAGATGCTTCGCCGCGAAGCGGACCCCCTTGCCAATCCTTCGGCAGTGATCGAGCGGTCGCCAGGCTCCAGTGCGAAGATTCGCATGAGGGCCGGCATCAACGAAGAAAATACTGTAAAGGTGGCGAGCAGCCGTGCTATAGCTCGACACAGGTCCGTGTAGCGTATACGCATCGGTGTTACCGAATTACTCGGGGCTCGTCGGACTGGCAGCGCTGCTGCATCCGGAGCCCGACGGCGGGCT
>DATGOL010000061.1:0-7223 GCA_035306065.1 Gemmatimonadales bacterium
ACCGGCGCGGGCGGAGCCTGCTGCTGGGCGGCCTGCCAGATGGAAGTTGCGATTGACATGTGCTTTTTCGGACCTCGAGGGGACGTGTCTCCTTGAAATGACCCTACGACGAGGCGGTGCACAAGGTTGCAGCATCGGCGCGCGCACGGTAGCTGTGTATATTGCTGCCCGCCGCCGTTAAGGGAGGCGAAGAATTCACCCGCGACAGCTCGAGGTGAGGCAATGCCAGCTGAATCAGTACGTCAGTTCAACCGCGCACTTGGTATTACCGCGGGCCTTGTCGTGCTCATCGCTACGCCGCTGTGGGCGCATTCCGGCTCGGGAGCGGCCAGCGGGCTGTTGCATGGAATGGCGCATCCACTGGCGGGCACGGATCACCTTCTTGCGATGATCGCGGTAGGGCTCTGGGCGGCCCAGGGCGAAATGCGGCGCGTGTGGCTTCTGCCCCTCGCGTTCGTTGCAGCCATGCTGACCGGTGGCGTGATCGCCATGTGGGGCGTTGCGCTGCCCGCGGTCGAAGCGACGATCCTGCTGTCCATTGTTGTCCTTGGCGCACTCGTCGCGGTTGCATTGCGGCCGGCAACGGTGCTGTCCGTGTTCATCGTTGCAGCGTTCGGCCTGTTCCATGGACACGCGCACGGAACCGAGATTCCTGCGGCGATGTCCGCGGTTGGCTATGCGGCCGGGTTCCTGACTGCCACGGCGCTGTTGCACGCGACCGCAGCGGCTACGGCAATCCTGGTGAAGCGCGCCGCCGGTAACAGCGAGGGTATGACCTGGGTGCGTGTAACCGGTTCCGCCATTGCTGCTGCAGGGCTGCTGCTGGCAGTGGTGGGGTAAATATGAAGCGGGATGCATCGGCGAGTCTTCTGCTGATCGCGCTGTTCACTGCGGGTGCCGGCTTTGCGTGCGCTCCAGCGGCTCCATCGGATGCAGCAGACTCCGCGCAAACCGCCACGACGAGCAGCGCGGCTGCGACGGAAGCAACAGTGGGCGACGCTCCCGACGGACTGCTGGGTGAGTTTCAGGACGACTACGGCAACAGGTACGAGATCTCACCCACCATGTGGGTGCAGATGCCGCATGGCCGCTTTCACATTCGTGCCTGGCAGCCTGGCGAGCGCTACCTCATTGCCAGGAATGACTCGGGGAATGCTCACGCGCCAGGTATGTGGACGCGAATAGACTGGGCCGAGCTGAGCGACATGGCGCCATACGAGTGGGCGTACTGCCTGAGTGAGTACCAGGCGGCGTCAAGAAAGGAGGCGGAACGGAGCGAGACCGCGGTGCGGGACTCGCTCCGCACCGGGTGCAACGGACATCCCTTTTCGCGGATGGCGCCTGTTTCCGGTACGGAGCTGCCGGTGCGCTAGGCTTTGCTCGAAGACATGCCTTCAGCGGTTGCGGCCGTGGACTCATCCCGTGCGGAGCTTCCGTCACTGCTGCCTACGGCTGCGAGCTTCTTGAGCTGTTCCTCTTCCAGCCGGTAGCTGTGCCATTCGGCCAGCTGCTCTGCGCCGCGACGTTCATAGAAGCCGATGGCGTTCTCGTTCCAGTCAACGACCATCCATTCCATGCGTGCGCATCCGCGGTCTACTGCTTCCTCAACGAGGAACTGGAACATCTTTCCGCCAAAGCCCTTTCCTCGTGCATCCTTGTACACGAAGATGTCTTCCAGATAGAGTGTTGGACGTGCGAGAAATGAGGAGTATCCCTCGTAGGTAATTGCGTAGCCGATGTCCTTTCCATCCATCGAGGCAATGAAGGGCGAGAAGCGTCTGCGGTCACCGAAGCCGTGTCGCATGAGTCGCTCGCGCGCTTCGGGAGTTGGTCGAGGCATCTGCTCGAAGTCGGCGTGAGCATCTATCAACTTGAGCAGTGATGTCTTGTCTGCGCGTGTAGCGAGACGTATCTGCATGTCAGCCATTAGCTGGAATCTGGTTGGGGAAGTGGAGATGTGTGGAGAGTGCGCGCTTGCGGCGGGTTAGGGAATGCCTGACGAGCGCCACGATACCGCAGCTCACGGCTCGGCCCGCCAGATCCATGCCGTAATCCATCTGCATCACTGATGCGCGGAGTGATTGAATGAGGCACGGATTCATTTTTTCTGTTGTGGTGTTCCTGCTGGCCCCGCTTGTGGAAGCGGCTGGTGCCCAGTCGGGGCAACGCGCGCGCGACCTGGGAATTGTTGCGGGGATCTTCAGTCCGGGTGAGCACAACGCCATCACGGATGTGGCTGGTGTGCTGGTGGGTCAGGTAACGGTTGTGGAGGGAGATTCCGTTCGTACGGGAGTGACGGCGATACTGCCTCACGACGGCAATCCTTACCTGGACCGTGTTCCCGCCGCGCTACACGTGACCAACGGATACGGCAAGCTTCTTGGCGTTACGCAACTGCGCGAGCTCGGCGAACTGGAAACACCGATCCTGCTTACCTGCACGCTATGCGTATGGAAGGCAGCAGATGCCATGACCGAGTGGATGCTCGCGAGGCCGGGCATGGAGAATGTGCGCTCCATCAACCCGGTTGTCGGCGAGACGAATGACGGCGGACTCAACGCCATTCGTGCACGTCCGATCACGGCCGCGCACGTGGTGAGCGCTCTCGAGGGCGCCAGGGGTGGGCCGGTGGCGGAAGGATCGGTTGGCGCCGGAACAGGGACGGTTGCCTTCGGCTGGAAGGGCGGGATGGGCACGAGCTCTCGCGTGCTTCCGGCGTCCCTGGGCGGGCACACGGTTGGAGTGCTGGTGCAGAGCAACTACGGTGGTGTGCTCACCATCAACGGCGCTCCGGTTGGCAGGGAGCTGGGCCAGTTCTCCTACCAGCGTGCGCTGCAAACGGGGCCGGAGCGCGGCGATGGCAGCATCATGGTGGTGGTGGCGACCGATGCACCGCTGAGCGATCGTGCTCTGGAGCGGCTTGCCTCGCGCGCGGCAGCGGGAATTGCGCGCACCGGCAGCAGCTTCACGAACGGATCGGGCGACTACATCATCGCGTTCTCCACCGCGGAGGCGGTTCGGAGGCGAGGCGGCGACGCCGCGCACCAGCTGGAGGTGCTGTCGAACGATGCGTCCAGCCCGCTATTTCAGGCCGTGGCAGAGGCAACCGAGGAAGCGATCTACAACTCCCTGTTCGCGGCAACCACCACGAGCGGTGCGAACGGAACGGTGATCCAGGCGCTGCCAGTGCCGGAGACGCTGGATATTCTGCGCAAGTACGGGGTGCTCGGCTGGGACCGTTCGCTGCCCCCCGGCGGGCGGTGAGCGAACGAAATGATCCGGAAGAGGGCGAATAATCCCGACAGGACTTGTCGGGATAGACCAAATCGCCTATCATCGCAGGTTCAGGATCATGCCACCGGCAGGAAGAATAGCATTCGGGCTTCGGGTGGCAATAGCGCTTCAGGCGCTATCGGAGTTCGCGGCATGAACCGGCCGGATCAGCTTCAGAATCTGTGGAAAACCGTCTCAACCTGGTACGACATACCGGCTTCGCGTGCCTGCTGGCTGCGCTGGCCCTCGGTACACTCGCTGCCCCGGGCGCAGCTTTGGCGCAGACGCGTACGGCGGCCCAGCCCCGGATTGCTATCACGGATGTGCGCGGCCGCACCGTTAAGGTGCCTCGCAACGCCAGTCGGCTCCTGATAGACGACGGCCGCTTCCTTATTGCACTCGCCCTCATCCATCCGGATCCGGCAAGTGTGGTGGTTGGCTGGCCGCGCGACATCAACAGGATCGGCACGCACGCCTACAACCAGCTTCGCACTCGCTTCCCCGCAATCGAGCGGATAGCCCAGACGTCCAGCTCGGCCGGCACTTTCTCGCTGGAGAAGGCCCTGTCGGTGAATCCGGACGTGGCGGTATTCACGGCCGGCACCGGACCGTCCGAGGAGCAGGTGCGGGTGCTCGAGAAGGCGGGCATTCCCGTGGTGTTCATCGACTTCATCGGGCGTCCGTTCACCAACCTCGAGCCCAGCCTTCGCATCCTGGGGCAGCTCACCGGCCGGCAGGCACGTGCCGAGCAGTTCATAGAGCTGCGGAATTCGCGTCTCGCGCTGATCGAGGAGCGGCTGAAGGCAAACCCGCGTGCGGGGCGCCCGAAAGTGTTCTTCGAGGCTCACGCGGGCATCTCCGAGGAGTGCTGCAACTCGCCGGGCAAGGGGAGCATCGGTGACTACATCACTTTTGTCGGCGGCCACAACATCGGCGCGGATGTACTCCCGGGACACACCGGCCGGCTGAACCTGGAGTACGTGCTGTCGCAGGATCCGGCGGTGTACATCGCCACCGGCGGGCCGCACCTGGAAAAGGCGGGAGGGCTTGTCGTCGGACCCGGCTTTACCCCTGCGCAGGCCCGCTCCTCTCTCGTGCGAATGACGCAGCGGCAGGGCATCTCCATGCTCAGCGCCGTCAGGCGCGGACGGGTGCATGGCATTGCGCACCAGCTGCTGAATTCACCGCTCGACATTCTCGCAATCGAGGCGCTCGCGAAGTGGATCCATCCCACGCTGTTCAGCGATCTCGACCCGCAGGCCACCCTGAAGGAAATCAACCAGCACTTCCTGGTCGTGCCGCTCGAGGGCACGAACTGGATCAACCTGCGCTGACCGGCGCATCACAGCTCACTGACCCACCGGAGACCAGTTTCATGCTGCACACTTCCAGATACATTCCTGCCGGTCGCGCGCTGATGTCAGCCGCGCTTGCCATCGCCCTCACGGCCTCGGCCGCAGTTGCACAGCAGCCAGCCGCTGCATCCGCCCGGACCGCAACCCACGATGCGGTGACGTCGAGCAAGATTGCACCGGGACTCTACGAGATCGTCACCAGCACCGCGCGTAACGCGGTGTACGTCGCGAGCGCAGGCGCCCGCGGCGCAACGGGCGGCAGCATCTTCGAGCTGGATCCCAACACGCTCGCCATCCGCAGCACGATCGATATGCCGGACGAACGCCCGCTCGGACTGGGGCTCAACGACCGCACGCAGATGCTCTACACGAGCAACACGCACAACGGCAGCGTATCCGCAATCGACCTTCGTACCGGCAAGGTTGTAGCAACCATCTCGTCGCCTGCGGACACCAGCGCCCACGTATATCGCGTTCTCGTGGACGACCAGTCCAACACCGTATACGTGTCCATTGCCTCAACGCCCGGCAACGTGTGGGTGATAGACGGCAACACGAACAGGATCGCGCACATCATCGACAGCACGGGCACGCGTACCACCGGCCTCGCGCTCGACCGTGGTGCGAACAGGCTCTACACCGCGAGCCTTGGTTCCAACGAGATAACCGCGATCGACCTGGCAACCCGTAAAGTTGTGAAGACCTTCCCGGCAGGTGGTGAGCGTCCCACGCAGCTCGCGTTCGATGACGCAACCAACCGTCTTTTCATCACGAACCAGGGAACGGACAACATGACCGTGCTCGACACGGAGACGGGTGAGCTGCTCGCGACCGTGGCGACTGGCAAGCAGGCACTCGGCATCGGTTTCGATTCGAAGTCACAGCTGGTGTACGTGGCAAATCGTCAGGCCGGCACCGTGTCCGTAATCGACGCCGCCAGCTACGCGATCGTTTCCAGCCTGGATGCGGGCAGCCTGCCTAACACCGTGGCAATCAATCCGCAGTCGAGCGTTGTGTACGTGACCAACAAGGCACGCAACGCACCACGGGGCCAGCCCGCAACGGAAGACCCCGCCGGCGACACGGTGACAATGATCAAGCCGTGACCCTGGAAGGAGTTCTCACTGCAGTACCATCAGGCGCGGGCACCGGATTTTCCGTGCCCGCGCTTCGGCGCTTCACGAAGTGAGTATGCCATGAAGCCTGTGCAGCAGCTGTGGCCACCGGAATTTGCCGAACGTTACCGCCAGGCGGGTTACTGGAAGGACGAGACGATCGGCGAGATGTTGCGCGCGCGCGCAATGGAAACGCCGCACCAGCTCGCGGTAGTTGCCGGCGATAACCGCTGGACCTATCGCGAGCTGGACGCGCACGCAGACGCCATTGCCGCAGGTCTGCTTGCCATCGGCCTGAAGGCTGGTGAACGCGCCATCCTGCACCTGCCTAACCAGGCTGAGTTCCTGAGCGTCGCGTTCGGCATGTTTCGCGCCGGCATCATTCCCGTGTTCGCACTCCCCGCCCACCGCGAAACGGAGATAGTCCACTTCGCAGAGGCTTCGGAAGCCGTGGCGTACGTAGCGCCCGTGCGGCATGAAGGCTTCGACTTCCGTTCGCTCGCAAACGAGCTCGTTCGGCAGCAGCCGCAGGTTCGCAACGTCATCATGGTCGATGGGCCTGACGACGTACATACGGCGGAACGCCCCGACTTCATCACGCTCGATCAGCTGAAGTCCCTCGGCAGCGATCACACCCCGCCGGCTCCGACGTCTGCATCCAGCGTTGCCTTCCTCCAGCTGTCAGGCGGAAGCACGGGACTGTCAAAGCTCATTCCGAGAACGCACGACGACTACCTGTACAGCGTCAGGCGGAGTGCCGAGATCTGCCGACTGAACACCTCCACCGTGTACCTGGGCGCGCTGCCCGTAGCCCACAACTTCCCCATGAGCTCGCCCGGGTGGCTTGGCGTGGTGTACGCCGGCGGCACCGTCGTTCTCAGCCCTTCGCCCGCACCGGCACATGTCTTTCCACTCATCGAGCGCGAGCGGGTGAACATCACCGCGGTGGTGCCGCCAGTTGCACTCGTGTGGCTGGAAGCCGCACCGAACACCACGCACGACCTGTCGAGCCTCGATGTGCTCCAGGTAGGCGGCGCAAAGCTGCCCCTGGAAGTCGCCCGCCGCATTCAACCGGTACTCGGCACACACCTTCAGCAGGTGTTCGGAATGGCCGAGGGACTCGTGAATTACACGCGGCTCGACGACCCGGATCACGTGGTGGTGAGCACCCAGGGACGTCCCATGTGCGCCGATGACGAAGTGCGAATCGTGGATGACTTCGACAATCCCGTTCCAGACGGCACGGCAGGTCACCTTCAGACACGCGGCCCCTACACCATTCGCGCCTATCACAACGCGCCCGAAGCGAACGAACGAGCCTTCACGAGCGACGGCTTCTACCGCACGGGCGACATCGTAGTGCGTCGTTCGGACGGCTACCTTGTGGTGGAAGGACGCGCCACGGACCAGATCAATCGCGGCGGCGAGAAGATCTCGCCAGACGAAGTGGAAGATCACCTGCTGGCACACCCCCAGGTGC
>DATGOL010000062.1:0-8298 GCA_035306065.1 Gemmatimonadales bacterium
GGAACGATTCCCCTGAACCACGCCGATGCGAACGCCGGGATCTCCGCAATGCCGTGCTCCTCGCCGAGCAGCGCATAACGAGCACCGGCTGCCTCATCGAGCAGAAGGCGGCCGCCGTCCCCGGCAAGTGTGTCGCCCGAAAGCCACACGGAATGCCGGTTGGCGACAAGCAGTTCCACGAGCGCCGAATCCTGCGCGCGTACCGGTGAAGTGGTGAGCATGGCCGCCATGGTCACGGCGGCGAGTGTGCTGGCTCTGGATACGTGGCCTTCGCGGCGGCGCATGAGTGGGTGTCCCGGCTGGAGGAGGATGCGGCGACGTCATGAAATGCGCAGCAGGCCGCCGTTAGAAGACACGGGTCAGGGGTGACGGGTCAGGGGTAACGGGGGCGGCCGCCGCCGGGCGCCGAATCCGCGGGGCGTCAGCTAACACCTATCACCTTCAACTCGCATTTCCGCCCCCTCACACCGTCACGAACCGATACAGCAGTCGGATCAGCCGGTACGCATCTCCCATGTTCTCGGCGGTAAACTCGATCGTGTACCCGTCCACCTGCCTCACGCCGGGTACGGCTTCCATGATCTGCGGTCGCGTCACGTCCGCGAATTGAATGCGTACCTGTACCGGGGTGGGTGTGCTCCACGTGCGCGCGGTGCCGAGGGCGCCGAGTGCCTCACGCGTGGCCTGGGCGAGGTCGCTGCGCACGCGTTCGGGGTGGCGCAGGCGGGCGGAGAGCGGAGTGGAGGCGACCTTGGTGACCACCGTTCGCGCCGGCACGTTCTGCGCAAACTGCGCGGTGAATGCTGAGTCTCCCGAAGCAAGGATCACCGGCACGCCCAGCGAGCCTGCGTAGGCAGCATTCATCTCGCCCTCACCAGCTTCAACGCCCCCGATCCATAGGCCTTTCACGATGCCGGAGCCGGTGTGCGCCAGAAAGCCTTCGGCGGTACCTGCGCGCGCATGGTAGCCGAGGAAGATGGCGGCGTGAAAAGTGGAGTCGAGTCCCTCCATCATGCCGAACGGCTTCACCGCACCCTGGATGTACTCGACGCGCGGATCGAGCTCCGTGTGCAGCAGGTTCTGCATGTCGCCATGCGAGTCGTTCACCAGCACCTCGGCGTTCCCGCTCGCGAAGATCGCCTCGACCACGGCGTTGACCTCGTCCGTCATAAGGCGGCGGCCGGTTGCGTAGTCCTTGCCGGTCGCCGAGGTCATTGCGGAGGTGCCGATCCCGCCTATGCCTTCCATGTCCACCGAGATGAAGATCCTGCGAGGCGACTGTTGTGCGCTGAGCGGGGAATGCATTGCGGCGCCGGCGAGGAGGAGCGCGGCGAACGCGAGGCAACGGGGGATTAGAGGAATCGGCATCGGTTGGGAAGAGCGAGAGACTGGTGGCGGCGTGCGGGGCAGAGAGAGACGAGCCAACTTGTGCCGGGGCGGCGGAATGGGCAACCTCAGTGGCGGTCGTCAGCCGATCTCAGATCTCACGCAGTGAAACATCCACTCACCATCGCGCCACCACCTACACACCACGCCGCGCATGCGCCACTTCGCGCGCATTCCGGAATCCACGCCGGCTGATCCTGCCACCCTGCTCCATCTGCAGCTCCAGGAGCTCCACCGCTCGCTCCAGGTGCTCACGCGTTTCGCCCGGTGCCTGCTCGCGGAGCGCTCGCACCACGTACTCGCTGAACAGCACAACCTCACGCTCGAGCATCGCCTCCGTGAAGCCCACCCTGTACCGCTGTGCACCATGCCGCTCGGCGATCACCTCCTGGATCTCGCTCCCATCCAGCAGGGCCGCGCTCGGCTCCTCCGACTGGGCCAGCACAGGAAGAGACTTGGCGAGGTCCAGCAGGTAGGTGGAGATGTGGTTCATCAGGTCCGTCTCGTTGAGCGTGCGCGCCGGAGGAATGGCGGGGTCCGTACGCAACTGTTTCGCAAAGCCGACAGTCACGCGTTCGGCCTCGTGGGCAAGCCACCGACCGACTGCATGAACCGTGGTTCGCTCTTCAGCATCCAATCGGAGGTGCCTCTCCACGCGAAGCGGCTCTGCTTCGCGCTCCGCGAACGCCGGCAGCCAGAGGGTGAAGCTGGACCCTGCGCCCACAGTGCTCGTCGCCGTCAGGTCCCCTCCCATCAGGCGGGCCAGGCGGCGACTGATGGCCAACCCGAGTCCTACGCCGCTTCGCGTGCGCACATGGCTCTTCTCCAGCTGCACGAATGGCTCGAATATGCTTTCCAGCTGCTCCTTCGGAATTCCGATACCCTGGTCGCTGACTCGCACGTAGTGCCACCCCGCGGTGCCGCCTCTTTTCGCATTGGAGGAAGCAGCTCGCCCACCTGGCGATCCTCCCGAACCGCACACCACATGGATCCGGCCGGCGCCAGGCTGGTCGTCAGGCCCGGGACGCGCATCTCCCGAATCGTTCCCGGCATCCGATCCACCCGTTCCTCCCGCGTTGTCAGTCGAGGCCTGCATTTCCACCGCGGAATCCGTGAACTTCACCGCATTCGTAAGCAGGTTCACCAGGATCTGCCGAATGCGGCCTTCGTCGCCCATCACCAACTCACCCTCGGCGAGTGAGCAATCGTACTCGATTGAAAGCCCGCGTTGCGCCGCCTGCGGACCTACCAGCGCAATCGCGGACTCCACGAGCAGGCCCAGATCCGCTCGCTCCTCCACTATCGTCATGCGGCCCGATTCCACACGGGTCAGGTCCAGTATCTCGTCCACCAGGCCGAGCAGGTGCCTGCCGGATGACGTCAGGCGCTCGAGGAACTCGCGCTGCCTTTCGTTGAGAGGTCCGGCTATGCCAAGGTCCATGAGGTCCGCGTAGCCGAGTATCGCGTTGATGGGTGTGCGGATCTCGTGGCTCATGGTGGCCAGGAAGTCCGTCTTCGTCTGGTTCGCGGCCTCCGCCCGCGCCCGATGCTCCTGCGCCTCACGCTGCGAACTCTCTGCGAGGGTGAGCAGCCGCTCACGCTCGATGGTCGCCTCGTGTCGCTCGGTGGCGTCCGTGAAGTACACGGCGAGGCCCATTCGCCTGGGATAGGCGCGTACCTCGAACCAGGAGCGCGTGGGCTCGTACCACTCCTCGAACGCCACCGGCTCGCCGGTTTTCATTGCGCGGTGGAGCATGCGCTCGAACGCGGTACCGCGAGTGGGCTTGAACTCCTCCCAGGCCAGCCGCCCCAGTAACTCGCGTCGGTGGCGGCCGAGCATCTGGGCTGCCCGCTCGTTCACGTAGGTGAATCGCCAGTCCCGATCGGTGGCGAAAAACGCATCGCTGATGCTCTCCAGAATGTCCAGCAGCGTCTGCTCCGCCGTTTCCGCGGCGGCCTGCGCAGCCTTCAGCTCCTGGACATCGTTGCTGGTGCCTGCCCAGCCGATGATTGCACCGTTCGCATCCCGAACTGCGACAGCCCGCGACACGTGCCAGCGGTAACCCGAGTCGCCCGTTCGAACCCGCAGCTCGGCCCTGTACGGTTCTCCCGTCCGGAGCGATCTCTCCCATCCCGCGATCACACCGGGCAGGTCGTCCGGATGGACGATCTTGCGCCAGCCATCCACGATCGTCTCACCCGGCGTGAGGCCGAGCTCGCGCGGCACCGGCTTATTGATGTACTGGAAGCGGCCCTCGGCGTCGGCCGACCAGAGCTGTTCGGGAACCGATTCCACGAGCGCCCGGTAATCCGACGCTCCGAGGGTGGGAGCTTCGTTGAGCCCTCGCGCGTGGAGCTCAGGTAAGTCTGCTGACCTCTTCCCCTTGGTCATCTGTGTGCGGCTGGTCCGTAAGGGCACTCATCGCAGACCGGGTGAATGGAGGTCGGAACTCCGGGGCTGGATGGCGCTTCGTACCTCACTCCTGTTTCACGAACTGCACCTCGGCTTCAATTCGCACCGTGTTAGCCACCAGTACTCCGCCGGTCTCGATTGCCTGGTTCCACTTGAGCCCGTCAATGACCACTTCCAGCCGGGCCTGTCGCGGGCGCTCCTCGTCTCCGACGATGGTGGCCTTCACGCAGTTGAAGCGCGCGCGGACGGTGACGCTCCTGTTGACAGCCTACAGGAGTGGCTCTAGACTACCTGTAGACCATCGACAGGAAGGCGCATGGCCGCAGACGAACGCTCAGAACTTCTGCAGGGCACCCTCGAGCTGCTGGTGCTCAGAACTCTCGCGCTGGAGCCGATGCATGGATGGGGTATCGCGCAGCGAATCCGACAACTCTCTCGCGACACCTTTGCGGTGCAGCAGGGCTCTCTCTACCCGGCGCTCCAGCGAATGCTGCGCAAGGGCTGGATCAGCGGCGAGTGGCGCGTCACGGAGAACAACCGGCGCGCTCGCTACTACGCGCTTACGGCTGCCGGTGAGCGGCGCCTCTCGGAGGAACGAGCGGAGTGGGAGCGTGCATCGGCGGCTGTGAACTGGGTGCTTGGCGGGCGTCGGGCAGGAGGTGCTGCATGACGCGGCTGTGGGCCGAGCTGCGCGAGCGTGTGCGCGCCCTGGTGCGACGCCGCGATGCCGAGCGTGAGATGGAAGACGAGTTCTCCTTTCACCTGGAGATGGAGGCGGAGGAGCTCAGGCGCACGGGGGTTGAACCTGACGAGGCGATGCGCCGGGCGCGGGTCGCCTTCGGAGGCACCGAGCGAATGAAGGAGGAAGTTCGCGATGCGCGCGGCGTGCGCGCTCTCGAAGACCTGGCGTTTGACCTCCGCCTCACGTTTCGGCGGCTCGTTGCACAGCGCGGCTTCACCCTGGTGGTGGTGCTGACGCTCGGCATCGGAATTGGCGCGACGACCATCGTCTATGGCCTGCTTCGCGGCGTGGTACTGGCGCCGCTGCCGTACCCGGACCCGCAGCGCCTGGTGATGATGGAGGAGATCACGCCCGACGGTTCCCGGTTTTCCGTGTCGCTGCCTAACTACCGCGATTTCCAGAGGGAACAGCGCTCGTTCAGCCACCTGGCGGCGGTAGCGGATCGGGACGTCGCACTCCTGGGAACGGGCGATCCGCTCTCACTCCACGCACAGTCCGCCTCGGCGGAATACCTCCCTATGTTCGGCATTCATCCGGTGCTGGGGCGGCTGCCCACTGCCGGAGAATACTCCAGGGGCGAGCGAACGGTGGTACTCACATATGCGCTCTGGCAAGACCGGTTCGGCGGCACTCCAGACGTGCTGCAGCGCGCGATCGTGCTCGACGGCGAACCATACTCGGTAGCTGGAGTAATGCCGCGCGACTTCGAGACACCGGGTGAGCCGGCACTATGGCTTCCTCTCGCAAACGCGCATGACGCCGAACGAGAGGACCACGACCTGATGGCCATCGGGCGACTGGCGGAAGGTGTGGCCATCGAGGCGGCCGAGTCAGACCTCGCGAGAATCGCGACTCGCCTGGGAGAGGCTTATCCGGAGACGAACAGCGGCTGGTCAGTGCAGCTCACCTCGCTGCGCGAGCGAATGGTTGGCGAGAGCTGGCCGCGTGCGGCATGGATTCTCATGTCCGCGGTGGGGCTGCTGTTGCTACTGACATGTGTGAACGTTGCGAGCCTGCTGCTTGCCCGTTCCCTGGAGCGCGGTCGTGAGCTGTCGCTCCGGCTGGCGCTTGGTGCCTCACGCGGCAGGCTGGTGCGACAGCTGCTCACCGAGAGCCTGGCACTTTCGGGGCTGGGAGCCGTCGCGGGCATCGCCATCGCGGTGGCATTTCTCCCGCTCGTGCGCGAGGCGCTTCCGGCGGACACACCTCGCCTTGCAGGAGTGAAGGTGGAGCCGACGATGATGTTCGTATCGCTCGCACTGGCACTCGCGGTCGGCCTCATGTTCGGTATGGCGCCGGCAATCCGCGCCGCGCGCATGCGTGCTCGTGAGGCACTCGCCGACCACGCGCGTGGCGAAAGACCCGGCGCAGGCCGGGTGCGTGAGGCACTCGTTGCAACCGAGATCGCACTCGCCGCCCTCCTGCTGGCGGGAGCGGGATTCCTCGGCACCAGCCTGCTGCGTCTTCAGGCAGTGGACACCGGCTTCGATACCGCCGGTGTGCTCGTGGTGCCGCTATCGCTTACCTCCGAGCGTTATGCGGACGGCGGCGTCCAACGCATGGTCAACGGCCTGGAGGAACGACTCGGCTCGCTGAGTTCGGTGAGTGCGGTGGGCACGAGCAACGTGACGCCGTTCGGTACGTGGGGCACTGTGGTGAACCTGTCGGTGGAAGGCAGGCCATCCGGACCCGGCCAGACAACTTTCGCAAGCTGGAGAGCAGTTACGCCCGGCTTCTTCAGCGCGGCGGGACTTCGCCTGCTACGCGGCCGGCTCCTCGAAAACGCGGACCACGCGCCTGACGCGCCCGATCGAATCGTGGTTACCGAGACCTTCGCAAACCGGCTGTTTCCCGAAAGCGACGCCCTGGGCAAGCGAGTGGCAATGGGGGTGAACGGCACGAACTGGCGGGAGATAGTGGGGGTTGTGGAGGACGTTCGCGACCTGGAGGTGGAACAGCTGCCCGCTCCGCTCTTCTTCCTTCCGGGCATCGGCAACTGGGCAAACGTGACACTGCTGTTGCGTGCTCCCGGCCAGTCCGCGGCGATCTCACCCGCGGTGAGGGCGGTGATCGCCGAGCTCGATCCCGACCTGCCGGTTCCCGCGATAGAGCCGCTTGCTGATCGTGTGCGGCGGAGCACCGCCGGGCCGCGGTTCTACCTGCAGGTAATGTCCGGGTTCGCGTTCGTTGCGCTGCTGCTCGCGGCAATGGGAGTGTACGGCACCATGAGCTACACGATTGCGCGCCGTACCAAGGAGTTCGGGATACGCCTTGCACTCGGCGCGCGACCCGGGTCCGTTAGAAGGCTGGTGCTGCGCCGGGCGGCAGTGGTGGCGATGGTGGGCCTGACGACAGGGACCGTTGCAGCGGTTCTGCTCTCCAGTGCACTGGGGAGCATGCTTTACGAGTCACCAGGCGTGGAACCGCTGACGCTGGCAATCGGGGCAGTGGTGCTGGCCGCGGTGGTGGTGCTTGCGGCCCTGATCCCCGCGCGTCGTGTGGCTCGGATCAGTGCGATGCGGGCGTTGAGGGTGGATGGCTGAGGGGGTGGGGGGACTGGCGGCGGATGCAGGGCGCTGTCGGGACCGCGGACCCGTGACCTTTACTGTCACAGGGTCGTCGTATATTGTGGAGTATCGGAGCGCCTCCGCCTCGGCGTTCCGGCATGTAGAGTGGCAGCGAGAGATTCGGCTCGATGACCTGCCCGCCAGACCGTCGCCTCCATCAGGGGAGGACCACGGTGGCCCCGCCGACCGGCAACAGCCGGAACCATGTGCGCATGAGTCGGGATCTTCTGCGAAAAGGAGTTGCCATGCGAGTCCCCGCTTCGAACGATCGGGAACCTGGTGCCGATAAGAGGGCGGTAGTTCATCTGGGCCGCAACCAGATGTGTCTCCTCATCGGCCTCTGCGACCGGCCGAACTTCACCGCCGAAAGCAGCAAGGACCTGGTACTGGCCGCGATGCCGTACCGGCGGATGATCGGCTATACCTCAGGCGTCCAGGCGCTCGAGAAGTCATCCAGGCGACTGAGCTCCGATTGGGTGGAGCGCAAGCGAGTGGGGCGATGCCTGACTGCGCGCCTGACGCCGCGTGGCGTTGCGATGGTCGAACAGGCCATCCCGGTACACATCCACGGATACGGCCCTTATCGTGGGGTTGCCGCCCTTCGAGAGACGCACCTCCATCAGCGCCGTCGCGAATCAGTAGCCTTTCGGTGGCAGCTCGCGCATGGGGACGAGGATATGATCCCGGTGATGAAGAAGGCGGACGAACTGGTGGAACAGTGGTGCAGGAGGAACCCGGTGCACGGCATGTATGCCAACCCGATGATGAGAGCCAGGCGATCGTTGTTAGAGTACTACGTTCGCGGTTTCGTTCTCAGGTTTGCGGCCTTGCCGTCGGGTAAGCACAGGCTAGTGCGCAAGCTGCATGGGTCGGATTTTCTGTTCGACTTCGGCGAGGTGGACTCGAAGCGGTAGGGCGTGGGGAGGTGGAGGGCATACTCATCGGTGGGTATGCTTCGAGTGGAGTGGATGCCGGCCGGGATGTCCTCTGGCAGGGCGCATCCCTCCCGGCTGCAACGCATGCCGGCCCTCCAACCCCGCCACCCGCTTTCCCATGCGCCTCCCTCGCCAGCGGTTACGCCACCTGCTGTTCACCCTGCTCCTCGCCGCGTTACCCGCCGCGGCAACCGCGCAGGCAACCACCGGCGTCTACTTCCCGGACGCTGGCGAATGGGCCACCCGCACCCCGGC
>DATGOL010000063.1:0-23070 GCA_035306065.1 Gemmatimonadales bacterium
AATACTACCAGCAATCCGATGATCTCAGCGGGAAAGCGGGCGGCTCCCGCAGCGTCCAGCGCGAGATACACGGCGATGCCCGCAATCGCAGCGGTCGCGTAGATCTCGCCCTGGCGCATGATGATCGGGATTTCTGCCGAGAGAACGTCCCGGATGGCACCGCCTGCAACGCCCGTCATCGTTCCCATCAGGATGGCGATCAGCCCGCCGTAGCCCGCTGCCTCGGCCACCTGTGCGCCGCTGATGGCAAAGAACGCCAGGCCGAGGGCGTCGGCGTAGAGCAGCGCCTGACGACGCGACCTGCGCGTTGAATGACCGCGCCACATATACAGGAATGTCGCCGTGGCAGTCGCCAGGCACACTATGATGTACCCGGGCTCCGCCAGCCAGAATACCGGGTTGCGATTGAGCAGCACGTCACGGAGTGTGCCGCCGCCAACTCCCGTAACGGTCGCAAGCACCAGCACTCCGATAATGTCCAGCTGTTTGCGACCGCCCGCCAATGCTCCGCTAATGGCAAACACTGCCACGCCGAGCATGTCGAGGACAAGCCGGATAATGTGGACGTCAGATGCCAAAGGCACTAAGCAGGCGCCTCGCCGCCGTGACAGGAGAAGTGGACCCGTCTGCAACCTCCCCGCGCAGAGTTCCCAGAAGGTCCCTCACCCGAGGATCGCGCCTCATCGCATCACGCAACCCCATGTCCACAAGTCGCCACATCCATTGCTCGCTCTGCTCGCGACGCTTCTTCTCCAGCAGACCTTCTGCCTTCAGCATTGCGCGATGCTCCAGCACGGCATTCCACACGTCGTCCACCCCCTCGCCGGTCAATCCGCTGCAGGTAAGAACGGGGGGAATCCACCTGGCATCCCCTGAATGAAGCATTCGGAGGGCAATGCGAAGGTCTCGTGCGGCACGCAACGCCGCAGGCTTCGTGTCACCATCAGCCTTGTTCACGGCCAGCACATCCGCCAGCTCCATCAGGCCGCGCTTGATGCCCTGAAGCTCATCACCCGCACCGGGCAGCATCAGCGCCAGAAAGGTGTCCGTCATGGCGGCCACTTCGGTCTCGGACTGTCCTACGCCCACGGTCTCCACCAGCACCACATCGAAACCGGCTGCCTCGCACACGAGCAGTGCCTCACGTGTTCGAGCGGCAATACCCCCAAGCGTACCGATTGACGGAGATGGCCGTATGAACGCAGATGGATTGGTTGACAGTCGCGGCATCCTGGTCTTGTCGCCGAGTATGCTGCCGCCGCTCACTGTGCTGGAAGGGTCAATGGCGAGCACTGCAACCTTGTGGCCGCGCTCCACGAGGTTGGAGCCGAGGGTCTCGATGAACGTGCTCTTTCCCACACCGGGTGTGCCCGTAAGTCCAAGGCGTACGGAACCGCCGGTTAGAGGCATGAGCGCCGAGAGCAGCGCAGCCGCCAGCTCGCGATCACGCTCAGCCGTTGATTCCACCAGCGTGAGCGCCCGGCCCAGTACGGACCGGTCACCGGCGTTTATGCCGGCAACGTAGTCCTCGAGCGAAAGTGCAGCGCGCCGAATGCGCGGTTGCTCATCGGCGGGAGTGCTCACGACGGGCTGTCCGCCTGCGCAAGTACATCCGTGAGATCCAGCCGAGAGGCGAGCTCCGTGAGAAGATCCTGCGCCGCGCGTGCTATGACCGTTCCGGGGCCGAACACGGCGAACGCGCCGGCGTGATGCAGTGCTTCGTAGTCAGCATGCGGAATGACGCCACCCGCAGCTATCAGGATGTCGGGCCTGCCGAGTGCCTCCAGCTGCTCGCGCAACTGTGGAACCAGGGTGAGGTGGCCTGCAGCCAGGGAGCTCACGCCCACTATGTGCACATCGTTCTCCACTGCCTGGCGCGCCACTTCATCCGGCGTCTGGAACAGGGGGCCGATGTCCACGTCAAATCCCAGGTCTGCGAACGCGGTGGCAATCACCTTCTGGCCGCGATCATGGCCATCCTGGCCCATCTTCGCAACGAGAATGCGCGGACGCCTGCCCTCATGTGCGGCGAAGCGCTCCACCATTGCATGTACCTGCCTCACGTGGGAGGCGTTGCTCCCAAGCTCCGCACCGTACACGCCGCTCACGGCACGAATCGGTGCGGTGTGTCTGCCGAACGATCGTTCGAGGGCATCGCTCATCTCTCCGACCGTCGCCCGCGCGCGTGCTGCCGCAACCGACAGTTCCAGAAGGTTTCCATCGCCACGCTCCGCCGCATTCGAAAGCGCGCTGAGCGCATGTTCAACCGCGACCGCATCACGACTTGCACGGAGCTCCTTCAACCGGGCAATCTGCGCTGAGCGCACCGCGGCATTGTTCACGCGCAGCACGTCGGGCGGCGAATCGTCAACCGGCTGGTATCTGTTCACTCCAACCACTGCCTGCCGTCCGCTGTCGATGCGGGCCTGGGTGCGCGCCGCTGCTTCCTCGATCCGCAACTTGGGCATGCCCTGTTCGATTGCGCTGGCCATGCCGCCCAGCGACTCAACCTCTCGCAGGTGCTTCCATGCGAGCTCCGCGAGATCGTGCGTCAGGCGCTCCACGTACCACGACCCGCCCCACGGATCAACGCTTAGCGTCGTGTCCGTTTCCTGCTGCAGGAAAAGCTGCGTATTGCGTGCGATGCGAGCGGAGAAGTCTGTCGGGAGGGCAAGCGCTTCGTCCAGCGCATTGGTGTGCAGCGACTGGGTGTGCCCCTGGGTGGCCGCCATTGCCTCGACGCAGGTACGAACAACGTTGTTATATACGTCCTGCGCTGCAAGGCTCCACCCGCTGGTCTGGCAGTGAGTGCGGAGAGACAGCGACCGTGGATTCCCCGGATTGAACTGCCGCATCAGGCTCGCCCACAGCAGCCGCGCTGCCCGCAGCTTTGCCACTTCCATGAAGAAGTTCATTCCGATGGCAAAGAAGAACGACAGGCGCGGAGCGAACGCATCCACCTCGAGGCCGGCTTCCAGGCCGGTGCGAACGTACTCCACTCCATTCGCAAGCGTATAGGCAAGCTCCAGGTCTGCGGTTGCGCCCGCCTCCTGCATATGGTAGCCGCTGATGCTGATGGAGTTGAACTTCGGCATATGCCGGCTCGTGTAGCGGAAAATGTCGCCCACGATTCGCATGCTGGGGCCCGGAGGGTAGATGTACGTGTTCCGGACCATGAACTCCTTGAGGATGTCATTCTGGATGGTGCCGGCAAGCTGCTCCGGCCGCACACCCTGCTCCTCAGCGGCAACGATATACAGCGCCATGACTGGAAGCACGGCGCCGTTCATGGTCATGGATACACTCATCCGGTCGAGCGGTATGCCATCGAAGAGCATTCGCATGTCGAGAATGCTGTCTATGGCCACACCTGCCATTCCAACGTCGCCTGCCACTCGAGGATGGTCCGAGTCGTACCCGCGGTGAGTCGCCAGGTCGAAGGCTATGCTGAGCCCCTTCTGACCGGCAGCGAGATTGCGCCGGTAGAACGCATTGGATTCCTCTGCCGTGGAAAAGCCCGCGTACTGGCGAATGGTCCACGGCTGGCGAACATACATCGTGGAATAGGGTCCGCGCACGAAGGGCGCAAAGCCCGGCATGGACTCCAGGTGCAAAACCGGATCGAGCGCGCTCGCGTGGTACACGGGCTGGATGTCCATGCCTTCCGGGGTCTGCCATACCCCGGGCCCTGCTGCCGCACGAGTGACTGCCGGTGGCGACCAGGGAATGCTGGCGAAGTTTCGACTGTCACTCATCCCGCCACCTCCTGGGACTCGTGAATCAGTCGCAGCACGCCAGGTGCATTGCAGCCCGTGAATATGAACTCGCTCACGCCGGCGTTCCGCAGTGCAATGTCCCGATCCTTCGCCCTGCCGGCGTGCAGGATGACATTCGCCCCCGCGTTACGCAGGGCGCGAGCGGTGTCTTCCGCATACTCAACAGATCCCGCGTCCGAGGCCACGATTACGGCAGCGTTGCACCCGGAATCCCTGAATGCTGCCGCGGCTGCACTCGCATCCGCCATGGGGCCTGACGACACAGCCTCCACCCCGCCGGCCTCCAGCAGGTTTCTCGTGAACGACGCTCGCGCAGCATACTGCGACGGCGAGCCTATGGTCGCCAGGAAAGCCCGCGGACGCGCGCCACTCTGCCGAAGCAGCGCGTCTGCGCGATCACGCAGATCCTCGAATGGCTCCGCAAGTCTGTATGCATGGAGCCGGGGTGCCGTTGCGGGAGAGCCATCCATCAATGCATCCGTAATGTTCTGCAGGGTTGCACCTCTGCGTACTGCATCGAGCGCGAATGCAGTACGGGTGCCGGCCTTGTCATAAGCCGAGAGGTCGCTCGATTCGCTTCCGCCAGCTTCGGCCGGCGCCGGTTGCGGCAGCTTCCACGCTTCGCGCTCCAGCGCGGTCTCGTTCAGCAGGGGATATTCGCTCACGCCTGTAATGGGGCGCTTCCGGTGTGCAACCGCCCGCTCGCGAGCCTCACGCGACCCGGCAATCCACTTCGAGATCAGTCCCGCCTGCACTGCCGCTGCCATTCCGCCGGCATCCTCGATCTCGCGCATGAGGTTCCAGCCGGCTTCCGACATTCGCTGCGTCAGCGATTCCACGAACCAGCTTCCCGCCGCCGGATCGCTCACTTCGCCTATGTGCGCCTCCTCGTTGAGCACGTGCTGCGTGTTGCGCGCAAGGCGCAGTGCAACCGGGTCCGGAATTCCGAGCGCGCTGTCGAACGGCGGCACGGTCACGGTGTCTGCACCACCGACAACCGCCACAAAGCATCCCATGGTACCGCGGAGCATGTTGACCCACGGATCGCGGCGGGAAATGTTCCTGCCTGCGAGGGAACTCGTGATGCGGACTGGAGCATCGTTCGCTTCCAGGAGCTCGAGCGCGCGTTGCCAGCACAGCCGGAACGCTCGCAGCTTGGCTATTTCCTGAAACTGTTCGGTGCCGGCACGGAGGTCGAACACGAGCTGGCGCGCAGCGGCACCTGCAGAAAGGCCGGCCGCTGTCAGCGCACGCATGTACGTGAGCCCGGTTGCCAGCGCGATTCCAATCTCCTGCACGGCGGTGCAGCCTGCGTCGCTGTATACGCCGGTGCCAACGCGCACGGCTGCCACACCCGGGAGCTCCGAGGTGGTCCACGCTGCCAGTTCACCCAGTTGTGCGAGGGAATCTTCTGCAGAAGTGGGCAGGCTTCCGTTGCCCGAAAGCGCGCCTAACGGATCCGCACCGAACTCTCCCACGCGGTTCTCCAACGGTACTTCACGCTGCTTCCAGAGTTCTGCCAGGGCAGCCGCAGCGGCCACGAAGTCGGCGCCGGCGTCCAGCGCCACCGGTATCATCTGGAGGTGCACCCCCTCGAGCGCCGCGTCGAGGTCTGCGAGTGTGCGAATGCGAACGCCGCGGAACCCGGCTGACTCAGCGACGTGGGACGCAGCGCCCGCGCTGCCTGCCCCGAAGGGACGCGCCGCAGCATGCGCTCCGTCGCCTCCGGTAGCGCGTCCAGCGTCTATTCGCAGAAGCACCGACGTCGCGCCGCCGGCCAGATCGTCGCGCAGTGCGCTTGCGGCGGCCTCAGGCGCTGGCCGGGAACTCTCGGCGCGAATGTCCCAGCCGGTGGCGCCAGCCGGAATGTTCGGACGCGGCAGAACGGCTGGCATGTCAGACGCAGAGTAGAGCGGCGCCAGGTCCAGTCCGTCTTCCGTGAGCGAATGGAGGGATTCCAGCGGACGGTCGCCGAGTTCCTCTGAAACCCGCTCGCGCCACGTCTCTCGCGTGACTGCAGGCCAGACAGGAGGGTGCGGAGGCAGTTCGTTATCCATACCCAAATGTGGCCTGTGAGCGGCCGGAATAACACCGCACGTGCTCAGCCTCTCAGGTCACCGCCTATCACCCGCTCCGCGTAGTCGATTCCGGCGGGAGTGCGCGACCCGTGCCAGGAGAGCAGCTCGCCGTCCACGAATCGGAATGTCTCGCGCGGCAGGCCGGTGGAGTTCGCGAGTTCTTCCGCGTGCCGCTCCGCGAAGGGGAAGGGCTCGCTGGACAGGAGGACCATGTCCGGCTCGGCGTTGCCGAGTTGTGCTTCGGAGATGGCTGGATAGCGGTCGCGAAGTTGCCCGAAAACGTTAACGCCGCCCGGAAGGGCGAGCATGGCCGACACGAACGTGTCGTCGTTGAGGGTCATCAACGGCTGGTGCCAGATGAGATATGCGTAGCGAACCGGGTTGCGGTCGCGTGCGGCCACGGCAACACGTTCGGCCCTGGTCTCGATGTCGTGAGCAATCCGTTCGCCTTCCGTGCCGGCGTCGAGGGCGCTGGCGATCTCGCGCACCATGTCAGCGGTGTCGCTGGTGGTGCGGGGAAGGCTCGTGAGGCACCTCACGCCGGCTTCACGAAGTGACTCGGCGTCTTCCAGCCTGTTTTCCTCCTCGTTCATGAGAACGAGGTCTGGCTGAAGCGCAATGATGCGTTCCACCCTGGGGTTCTTCGTGCCGCCCATTGACGGGACGTCCCGAACGCGGTCGTGAGGGTGCACGCAGAACTTCGTACGACCGATGAGCGCGTCGCCGCGTCCGAGGTCGAACACCAGCTCGGTGAGGCTGGGACAGAGCGAGATGACCTTCATCATGCTGAAGGGGTTCAGCTGCCCTTGCCGGGGCCGGATCGTGACCTTGAAGTAGCGTTGCCCGTCTTCACGATGCGCCAGATGAGCAGGAATACGCCGAAGGTCAGGAGCAGGTGCATCCAGCCCGGTACCGAGTAGAGCAGGGTTGCAATGGCCCAGAGTACGAGCATTGCAATTGCAGCTATAAGTCCGATGTCCATGGTTTGACGCGCTCTCGTTGCGCCGGTAGCTTGTGAAGTATGCGGGGCGAAGGGACCAGTTCTCCGAGCCAACAAGTCCTTCGATGAGGTTTCGAAAGTCGCGTTTACGTCATGCCCCAGTGCGGGGAAGGCGGCGGGCACGATGAGAACCTTACACCTTCGACGGGGCTTCAGGAAACCCTCTTCGTTCCTCTCCCCGGGAGGCTCCGCAATGCGTGCGGGGCCTCGCGTGTTTCCGGGTAACCCGTTTTCAGGCTGGCGCTGACAGTTGCCCGGCCGCGAGTTTCCACTACGGCCCGATGCCGCGCCAGCGTAAGCCCGTATGGTTCGTGGCGGCCGGCCGGCTGCCCGGGGATCATCATTCGCGCACCGCCAGCGAGTACCTCAATGCCCAAGGTAACGGTTACACGCCGCCTGCACTTCAACGCTGCGCACAGGGTGCACAATCCCGAGCTCAGCGATGCCGAGAATCAGCGTCTGTACGGCAAGTGCAACAATCCCAACTGGCACGGGCACAACTATGTGCTCGATGTTTCGGTGAGCGGTGAGGTGGATGAGCGAACCGGCTACGTGATGGACCTGGGTGCGCTTGCCAGGCTCGTGGAGCACGAGGTGCTGGACAAGGTGGACCATCGCAACATGAATGTGGATGTGCCGTTCATGCAGGGTATCAACCCTACCACCGAGAACATCATCGTGGCCATCTGGCGGATTCTGGAGCCACAGGTGAGCCCGGCGCGCCTCACGAAGCTCAGGCTGCAGGAAACAGAGAACAACTTCGTCGAGTACGAGGGAGACTAGCGGAATGGCCCTGAAGGATGACGGTACTGCGTTTGCGATCGAGCCGGATGCAGTGCAGAACGGATCGGGTGAAGAGGCGTCTGCCGTGTACGCGGCACTCGTGAGGCAGCAGCTCACGCTGCTCGGTGAAAATCCGGACCGGCACGGACTCGTGCGCACACCGCAACGCGTTGCGGATGCCATGGCCTGGCTCACGCGGGGATACCATCAGTCAGCAGAAGACGCCGTGGGCGACGCTCTCTTCAACGCCGATGGCGCGCGCAACATGGTCATGGTTCGTGACATCGAGTTGTACTCCCTCTGTGAGCACCATATGCTGCCTTTCTTCGGCAAGGCGCACATTGCCTACATCCCCGACGGGAAAATCCTTGGGCTCTCCAAGCTGCCAAGGATCGTTGAGGTGTTCGCCAGGCGTCTCCAGGTTCAGGAGCGCCTCACGGAACAGGTTGCGCAGGCAATTCAGGACGTGCTGCAGCCTGCGGGGGTTGGTGTGGTTATCGAGGCCTATCACCTGTGCATGATGATGCGCGGCGTTGAGAAGCAGAACTCGAAGACCATCACCAGCGCGGTACGCGGCAGTTTCCAGAAGGACGCAAAGACTCGCGATGAGTTCCTGCGACTCGCTCACGGGAGATGAGTGACGCCTTCCGGCCGCCGGTGATCGAGGCCGCTCGTCGCACGGCGGTCGTCACCGGCGCATCACGCGGTATCGGCGAGGCGATAGCACGTCGCCTCGCAGACGACGGCATACGCGTGATTCTGCTGGCGCGGAGTGAGAATCGACTGCAGGAGCTGGCGGCCGAGATAGGTCGGGATGCCGTGGCGGTGACCTGTGATCTGGGAGTGGAACGGGCGGTAGGGGAGGGCATTGCCGCAGTCGAGGACGTTCTCGGGCATTCGCCCGACATAGTCGTCAACAATGCCGGTGCGTTCGAGCTTTCGCCCGCGCATGAACAGAACCCGGATGATTTCGCCAGGATACTGGCCGTAAACCTGGAAGGTCCGTTCAGGCTCGTGAGGCAGTGGCTGCCCCACATGCTCTCGCGCGGGAACGGACATATCGTGACGATCGGGTCCATTGCAGATCGGGTGATCTTCCCGGGAAACGCTGCCTACGCGGCGAGCAAGTTCGGTTCGCGGGCAATGCACGAAGTTCTGCGCATGGAAACCCGTGGCACCGGCGTGAAAGCCAGCCTGGTGAGTCCGGCGCAGGTGGACACCGAGCTGTGGACGCCATTCGACCCCGACAACTCGCCGGGCTTCACTCCTCGTTCGAGTATGCTCGCGCCCGGGGCTGTTGCCGATGCGGTGTCGTATGTACTGAATGCCCCTGGAAACGTGAATGTGGATGAACTGCGCCTGTCGCACAGCTGACCGTCAGGCATTCGCGGTCAACCTGCTGACCACCCTCAGGCCGTGGCTCAACGATGTTCGTTGAACTGACGGACATACTGCGCTGTGCACGGGACCACGAAGACAGCTGGCTGGTACTCGCGGCCACTCGTACGGTGGACAGGCACGTTGTGGAGGGCACACTCGGCTGCCCGGTGTGCGGGGCGGAGTATCCGGTAAGGGGTGGAATGGCTGACATGCGTTACGGCCATGATGCCGCCGAGGGCGGGGAGCCCTCTCTGGGGATCCCGCCGGGAGCGCATGACGAGCGGCAGGAACTCGCTCTCCGGCTTGCTGCCTACTCGGGGCTGGCCGAACCCGGCGGAACCGTCGTGGTTGGCGGAGCGCTGTCTGCGGTGAGCAGCGAGCTGGAACAGCTCACATCGGTGCGGGTGCTTTCAGTCAATCCGCCGGTACCGCCTCCGCCCGGTCAGTCTGCGCTTGCGTGCACTGGCCGGCTGCCGCTCGCAAAGAGCTCGATACGCGCGCTCGTGCTCGACAGTGGCGCTGCGGCATCCCTCGATCTCGATGCCGCCGTGACTGCGGTGCGCAGTGGCGGCAGGGTGGTACTGCCGGCAACCATACCGCTTCCGCAGGGCCTAACGGAACTCGCGAGCGACGATGAGTGGCGGGTGGCCGAACGTGCAGCACCCACGATCACCCTCAAGCGCGCGTAGATCGCAGCTGGCAGCTCACGCAGGTGCCACAACGCCGGCTGCGGCAACGCCACCAGCTGCCTCACCCTCACCCTCCGCGCTCGTCCTCCGCCGCAGCATACACGGAGTCGATCAGTTCCTTGTACGCCTTGTCCACAACGTGCCTCTTGACGCTCAGCTTCGGCGTGAGCTCACCACGCTCGATCGAGAACTCGTGCTCCAGCGCCACCACCCGCTTGGGCAATTCATAGCGCGCCAGGTCCGAAAGCTCGCTCAGCACCTCCTTCTCCAGCTTCTCCTGCACCTGCGGCAGCGCAATGAGCTCCGCATGGTCTCGCCAGGCGAGTGAGTTCACCCTCGCCCACTTTTCCAGCTGTTCGTAGTCAGGCACCACGAGCATCATCGGGAAGCGACGACGATCGCCCAGCATCACTGCCTGCGAGATGAACTTGTTGGTGTTCACCCGGTTCTCGATCGGCTGCGGAGCGATGTTCTTGCCACCGGCCGTTACGATGATGTCCTTCTTGCGATCGGTGATGCGAAGGTAGTCATCTTCCAGAACGCCGATGTCTCCCGTGTAGAACCAGCCGTCGGCATCCAGCGCTTCCGCGGTGGCGGTGGGGTTGTTGTAGTACCCCTTCATCACGTGAGGCCCGCGCGTGAGAATCTCGCCGTCTTCCGCAATTCGCACTTCCACGCCCGCAACCGGCCTGCCAACAGTGCCAAGCCGGAAATGCGCGGGCGTATTAACGGAAATCACCGGTGACGTTTCAGTGAGCCCGTACCCTTCGAGAATGGTCAGGCCCGCCGCGTAAAAGAACTTGTTGATCTCGGGAGCGAGCGGTGCGCCGCCTGACACGAAGTAGCGCATGCGCCCTCCCGTGCGCTCCTGCAGCTTGGAAAAAACGAGCTTCTGTGCAATGCGATACTGGATTGCCAGCAGGCCCGTTACGGTGCGGCCTGCAAGCCGCTCGTCCGCCCACCGGTCTGCCACGCCTCGCGCCCAGTTGAATATCCGCTGCTTCGTGGCGCCGCCGGACATCGCCGTTTCCACTACGCGAGCGTACATCTTCTCGTACAGCCGCGGTACGGCCATCATGTAGGTGGGGCGCACTTCCACCAGGTTCTTCGGAACCGTATCAATCGACTCCGCATAGGCAATGGAAACGCCTGCCGCAAAGAACAGGTAGGAGCCCATTCTCTCGAATACGTGTGACAGCGGAAGGAAGCTCAATGCCACGTCACCAACGCCAAGCGGAACGGCCTGTCGCGCAGCCTCGACGTTGGAGAAAAAATTATCGTGCGTGAGCATCACTCCCTTCGGCTGCCCGGTGGTGCCTGACGTGTAAATCAGGGTGGCGATGTCTCCCGGCTGTGCATTACCCGCATCGAGCCTCCACGCCGCCGCCGCGTCCGGGCTGTCCTGTTCCTTCCCCAGGTGCTCCACCTCGGCGAGGGTCATGTCCACGCCGCTGATCGGCTCGTCGCTGAAGCTGATCACGTGGCGCACGTCGGGCAGGCTTTCACGCAGCGCGGTGATCTTCGCCGCCTGGTCTGCGTTCGACACGAACACGGCAACGCTTGCGGAGTCACGCAACAGGTGCGGAATCTGCTCGGTTGGAAGTGTGGCGTACACCGGCACGTCCACCACGCGAGACGTAAGGCAGGCATAGTCCACCAGAGCCCACTCCAGCCGGTTCTCGCTCAGGATCGCCACACGGTCGCCCGGCACGATGCCCAGGGCGTTCATGCCTAGCGAGATCCTCCTGGTGCGCTCCAGTATGGTGCGATGGGACACCTGGCGGTATTCCCCACCGATCTTGCGCTGGAATGCGTCCGGAAGGTCATATCCGTCGCATGCATCGAAGAACATCCGGTTCAGTGTGCCGGGTGCCGGACGTGGTCCGCCCATGGCGTGCGTCTGCGACATAATCAGTTGTGAGCCTCCCGCAGGGAGTCGTCAGGGCGCTGCAGTGAGGCGCAGCGGTATCTCGATCGGTGAGCCGGCTACGTTCGCGCCGAGATGTCTCGTGGTGATGATTACCACCAGTGTCTCGCCTTGCGCAATGTCACCGGTGTTCAGGACTACTACTTCGCGGGCGGCGATTCCGCCATTGTCGGTGGTGTCCTGCGGTGCCGGTACCGCTCCGCTGCCTCCCGGTTCCACCAGCCGGAAGTTCAGGTCGTCCGGTGCAAGGCGAGCCCCGCGGAACTCCACTTCGTACTCCACGATCCAGCCCGGAACCGCAGCACCTTCGGTGGCGCCTTCGTCAGGTTCGCTCCTCAGCACAACCGAAATCGGTTCTGATCGAACACTCGGCGCCGCGTAGGACACCGAGTCGGGAACGTCTCCGGATGTGGTGATCGTGGCAGGAGCGCGCACCACGCGGAGCGGCGCGGACGGCGATATCTCCAGCGTCAGGTTGCCGATGCGCGCAAAGGTCGCCACCGTCCGGCCGGGAGCACCGCGCGCCGACAGAAACCCGTTTTCCACGGTAACGGCGGTGTCCGTGCTGAAGTACTCGATCGGCGCACCGGGAATTGGATCGCCCTTTCCGTTGTAGGCAATTGCCTGCAGCTGCACGGCAGTGCCGTCTGCATTCCGCAGTGAGTCGCCGGTAACGACTGCGGGGAATGGCAGAACGCCTGCCGAGAGGGAGAATGGTGCTTCGGTGTCGGTTGGCGCGGAGCTGCAGGCGGTAAGCAGCAGCAGCGCCGGAGCGAAGGCCAGGGCGCCGGCGACGCTTCGGAAGGCCGGTTCGCGGCCAATTCGCTGAGCCGTGCGCCGAACGCTGCTCATCCGAACCGTTCCGCGAGAATCGTTGCGAGATTCACGTATGCCTGCGCGGCCGGGTCCTTGGGATCGCGAAGTACAACCGGCTGGCCTGCTGCAAAGGCATCGGCAGACGACACGGTTCGCGGGATCACGATATCGAACACCATGTCCGACGGCAGGTTTGCACGCACGTAGGACGCCACGCGCTCGGATGCGGTATTGCCCGGCTCGAACATCGTCAGCAGCAGGCCGTCGAGCGTGAGCTCGGGGTTGTGCGAGACGATGTCCTGGATGCCGCGCAGGATCTGCGGCGTGGTCTGCAGCGCCAGCGGTTCGGACTGCAGCGGAACTATCACGTGCTGGCTGGCTTCGAGTACGCGGCGAACGATTGGTCCGAGGCCGGGCGGGGTGTCCACGATCACCACGTGGCACCGTTCGCGAGCGGTGCGGAGCAGGTCGCCCAGGAGGGTGGTTTCCGCTACGAGTTCCTGATAGAAGGCATGGTCCGGCGTCTCGCTCACCGAGCCAACCAGCATGGCGCGAAGCCAGGGAAGTGCAGTTGGAAGGATGACTTCGCGGAGCTGACGCTGACCCATGAGATAGTCGGCGAAGCCGTAGGTAGGGTGGCCGCGTCTCAGCCCCACGCCGTAGCGAACGGAGCCTTGCGGGTCGGTGTCTACCACCAGCGTTTTCAGGCCGCGGCGCGCGAATGCTGCGGCAAGGTTTACGGCTGTAGTGGTCTTTCCAACGCCACCCTTCTGGCTTACGACGGCGACAACGTGCCCCACGCTCACAGGCCGCCGCGAGGTGAGGTGCTGCCGTCGCCGCCGGGGCCGAAGCTGTCAGTGCGCTGCCCCGGTCTCGGAGCACCGTCGCCGGCGGACTCGGGGCCTCTGCCCGGTTCATCCCGGTCCGGCTCGCCGGCCGCGTCGACGGGGTCGTCGACCCGTGCGTTATCAGCGTCCATGACGGAGTTGCCGGACTCCATGCCCTCGAGGGTAGCCCTGGCGTGCTTGATCCATCGCTCTGATTCGGGGCCCTTGGGCGGACGGGCGAGAAAGTCCGTGAGGTGCTGGCGTGCTTCGTCCGGCTCGCCCCTCTTGATCAGGAGGAAGGCGAGTCCGTAGTGGGCACCAGAAAGATTCGGCTCCAGCTGCAGGGCTCGCCTGTAGCAGCGAACGGCCTCGTCCAGCTGCCCGGTGCGGGAGTAGGCGATGGCCATGTTCTGGAGCACGCGATAGTCGTCCGGCTTGTCCCTGAGGGCAAGCCGATACGAGGTGAGCGCGGCCGCGTAATCACCCTGGCGTTCGAGAGCCAGAGCCTCATTGAGGTAGTTGATCCGCTGCGGCCTGGACTCACCAGGCGACTTCCCGCCGGTAAGGCGGCTCCACCAGGACATGCGACGCGGGTAAGGGCGAAGGCGAAGTGTGAGTGTAGCCCACGAGAGGCGTACGGAGCCGAAAGTGTATCGTAACAGCCTGCTGTCAGCAACCACGCGCCGTGACTGTGGTTACGCAGAATGAGCGCCGGAAATCGGATTGCGCGGCGCCCGGCTGATTCAAGAATGCGCTGGCGCTCGCCTTGCCGGAAGCGGGTAGCCCGGTAGCTTCCTCAAGAGGTGCCCGGTTCGGCGGTGCAAATCGGGACGGTTAAATGACTCGGACGGGAACAGAATGTCGCCAAGACAGACCAGGGTAGACCCGACGAAGGGAGTGCTGGATGTGGACTGGCAGCTCTTTGGCGAGTTCTCACGGGCCCTCGCGCTCAAGGTCGCGCGGGAGTACGACCCGGAGATCGTGGTGGGAATCGCAACCGCCGGGGTAATTCCCGGTGCCACGATTGCCGCAATCATGGACCGGGAGTTTTACTCGATCATGGTGAGCCGGCGGTATCGCGCAGATACCATCCGGGCTACTCCCGCAGTGCTACGTCAGGCACCGCAGGAGGTTCGGGACAAGCGGGTGCTGCTCGTTGACGAAACCTGCGACAGCGGCGAGACCATTCGACTTGCCATTGCCGCGCTGGTGAATTCGGGTGCGCGAGAGGTGCGCACTGCGGTGAGCTTCAGAACCGGGCCGTACGAGCCGGATTTCTACGCGCTGGCAACCGAGGCGACTATCGTGCTGCCCTGGGACCGGGAGGTTCTGCTTGGCGAGAAGCTCGTTCCGAATCCGCTGTATTCGGAGGCGCTGGAGCTCTAGCGGAGCGTAAGCGATGCTCGGAGAGCATCGCTTACGCTCGATCAGGTGGCGGTTCGGAACGGCCCGTTTCGCTCGTCAGGTGCGGAGCGCCTCACGCCAGCTGCGGCCCGCCGCCATTGCCTCCCACGCAACCTGAACCGCTGCGGGGCTCGCTGCGAGAAAACGGCAGAACAGTGGTGCTTCGGCACCGCCCGTTTCCACGGCCATCACTGCCACCGGTGCTTCCACCAGGCGCGACAACAGCCCCGAGAGCACACCCGTGGTGAACGGGGAGCCGTCTTCGCAGCCGCCGGCAGCACGCGCTTCGGCACCATCCTGCACCGTCACGATTATCGCCACGGCGTCGCCGCTGTCCTCGTCAGGCAGGACGTTCACCTCGCCCCAGCCTCGCGCACGCATGAATGCGCCAAGCCGCACGGCGAAGGCGTCTGACGGAAGCTGGTCGGGAGACGCCGACCCTTCAGCGTTCAGCTCCTCGGTGAGTGCGTTGTAGAGCGCGTCTCCCGTTGCATACCCCGCTTCCTGCAGGATGCGCACACCTTCCGCACCACGACTCTCCAGTATCGCAGACCTCAGTGATTGCAGCGATAACGACGCAAGGCTCACGAGGGGCATTGTGTTGGTATGTGTTGTTGTCGTTGCCTGCCTGACGAGCAGGACGTCAGTCCGATTCCTGCAGTCTCTTCAGGAACTCTTCTTCGTCTATCACGGCCACTCCCAGCTCCCGCGCCTTCTCAAGCTTGCTTCCCGCGGCCTCTCCTGCAAGCACGAAGTCGGTCTTCTTCGACACTCCGCTGGTAACCCGCCCGCCGTGCTTCTCCACCAGCGCCGTGGCCTGGTCGCGCGACAGCGTGGGCAGGGTACCGGTGATCACCACGGTGAGGCCCTGCAGCGCAGTACCGGAGGTGGCGTCAGGCTCCTCGAAGTTCAGACCATGCTTTCGCAGCCGCTCCAGCAGACGCTGAGCCTCGGGGTCCGCAAACCACTTCGCAATGCTCTCCGCCATCACCTCGCCCACTCCGCGCACGGCGGCAATCTCCTCCACACTCGCGGACGCCAGGCGCTCCATCGTTCCGAAGTGGCGCGCCAGAAGCCTGGCGCCAACCTCGCCAACATGGTCTATGCCAAGTGCAAAAACCAGTCGGGATAGCGGCTGCGCCCTGGAGATCTGAATGGACTCCACCAGCGCCTCCGCACTCTTCTCCGCGAATCGGTCGAGCTCCAGAACCTGCTCAACGCGAAGGTCGTACAGGTCTGCAGCATCCCGCACCAGCGGACGCATCTCCCCTGCCACTTCCACGAGCGCCTCCTGCAACTGCGCTACACGAGCGTAGGAGAGGCCGCGGATGTCCATTGCACCCCGGGACGCAAAATGCACCAGTGATTCCAGCTGCCTGGCAGGGCATTCGAAGTTGGGGCAGTAAAGCATGCCGCGATCCTGCCCCGAAACGAGGGGGGCGCCACACGAGGGGCACTCCACCGGCGGCTCGTAGTGCTCAGGCGGCGCATGCCTGTCCCGACGATCCACTACCGGTGCAATGACCTGGGGTATCACATCGCCGGCCCGCTTCACCTGCACGATGTCGCCAACGCGCAGGTCCTTGTCGCGTATCAGCTGGAAGTTGTGCAGCGTTGCCAGGCGAACCGTGGTGCCGCCAATCTCCACCGGCGAAAGCACGGCGTACGGATTGACCGAGCCGGTACGGCCCACGTTCACCTCGATCGCTTCCAGCGTGGTTTCCGCGATATCCGGCGCGAACTTCCTCGCAATCGCCCAGCGTGGCTCGCGTCCCACGGTGCCGAGCTCGTTCTGGAGTGCTATGGAGTTCACCTTTACCACACCACCGTCAATCGCAAAGTCGAGCGACGCACGCAACCGCTGCTCAACTTCCTCCGCCCATGAGACAACTTCATCCATGCTGGCGCACTGCTTCCGGTTTGGCGCCACCGGGAATCCCCATTCAGCGAGCAGATCGAGCACCTGCCACTGAGTGCGCAGCTTCAGCGTGTTGCCAGGTTCGGCTATCGCATAGCCGAAAAAGTGGAGCGGCCTGGTTGCCGTGACGGCAGGATCCAGCTGCCGCAGTGAACCTGCTGCCGAATTGCGAGGGTTCGCGTACTGCGGCTCTCCATTCCTGGCGCGTTCCTCGTTCATGCGCTCGAAGTCGCTGAACGGGAAGTACACCTCGCCGCGCACCTCGAGCATCGCTGGCGGCTTGTCGGTCTTGAGCCGCAACGGGATCTCACGCAACGTTCGCAGGTTGGCGGTAACGTCTTCACCAACGGAACCGTTGCCGCGTGTAGCACCCTTCGTGAGCACTCCATCCCGATACGTGAGGCTAACGGCTGCGCCGTCGATCTTGAGCTCGGCAACGTAGCCGGATTCCTGAAGCTCCTTTCCCGCAAGCTTCGATACCCGGCCTTCCCACTGGCGCAGCTCGTCGTCGTCGAACGCGTTGCCCAGCGACAGCATGGGCACCAGGTGCTGATGCTTGAGGAACGATGTGAGCGCCTCGATGCCTACGCGCTGCGTTGGCGAATCTGCGGTGCGAAGCGTGGGGTGAGCTTCCTCGAGTCCGCGGAGTTCGCGGAACAGCTCGTCGTACTCCCGGTCGCTGAGCGATGGCGCGTCGAGTACGTAGTACTCGTGGTTCGCGCGCTCCAGCATTTCGCGCAAGGTGGCCGCGCGCGTGGCGAGTTCGTCGAGGTCGGGGTCTGCTTTCACTGCGGCGCGCTCGGCATTGCTGGAGGTTGGGTCCCGACAATCGGCGTGTGGAACGTTGTCAGGCGGGATGACGAACCTCGGCCACTTACCCCCTGATCGGCGACTCCTGATTGTACAACGTACTGTCGAACCTCACCACTCGATTGCGCCCGAGCGACTTCGCCGCATACAGCGCACTGTCCGCTGCCTTCACCAGCCCGTCCGCTCCACATACACGCGGATGCGGCAGGGCAGCTACGCCGAGGCTCAGTGTACCCTTGATGGTGGTGGATTCGAAAGTGAAAGTTCTGCTCTCCACCGCTTCCCGTATCCGCTCGGCAAACGTGACCGCAGCGTCCAGCACCGTTCCGGGCAGCAGGAACATGAACTCCTCGCCGCCGTAGCGCCCAACGCGGTCTATCTCCCGCGCCTCTTCGCGAAGGATTTCCGCCAGTTGCCGCAGCAGTGCGTCGCCCGCCTGATGACCATAGGTGTCGTTCACCTTCTTGAAATGGTCCAGGTCGCACATTACGCACGCGAGCGGCTCGTGAAGCCGAGCGGAGTGCTCGTACATCTCCTTCAGCTTCTCCTCCAGCCCCAGCCGGTTGGACAGACCCGTTAGCCCATCGCTGCGCGACTGCAACTGAAGCTGCCTGTTTGCAAGCTTGAGGTCGTCCTGCTCGGCCTTGAGACGCAGTAACGAGCGCACGCGCGCGTGCAGCACCTTCAGGTTCACTGGCTTGGTCACGTAATCGTCAGCGCCGGCGTCGAAGCCGTCAACCCTGCCGTCGGTGGTGTCCAGCGCCGTCTGCATGATGATCGGTATGAAGGGCAGTCGATCATCTGCCTTGATCTGACGCGCCACCTCGATGCCATCCAGGTCCGGCATCATGATGTCGAGCAGGATCAGGTCCGGCGGATCTGCGGCAATCTTCTCGAGTGCCTCCTTGCCGCTGGAAGCCTTCTCAACGCGGAAACCCCTCGCTTCCAGTCCGATTCCCAGGAGCTCGAGGTTATCCTCGTGGTCATCCACAATGAGGATTCGTGCCGACTTCGGTTCCATCCTACTTGCCCAGGAACTTCTGAACCTCAGCCACGACTGCACGTGGTTCGCATGGCTTGGCCAGATAGCCGTCACACCCTACTTCCATAGCCTTCTCCCTGTCAGACGCGAGCGCGTGAGCAGTGAGAGCGATGATCGGAATGTGGTTGGTTTCCGGGTCATGCTTCAGAACCTGCGTGGCTTCCCACCCGTCGATTACGGGGATGGAAATGTCCATGAGGATCAGGTCGGGCCTCTCGGTGCGGGCCTTCGTGATTCCTTCCTCCCCGTTCAACGCTTCGGTAACCGTGTAGCCGAAGTGTCGGAGGATTGTGGAATAGACAATGCGGTTATCCTCGTTGTCCTCCACGAGCAATACCGTCTTGCCGTTTTCGGCAACTGCGTTCATTCGCATCCTCGAGAGTAGTCCGGCAACGGAGTTCGGGGGAGGTCCGAAGGCCGACACGAAAATCAGCTCGGTGGTCGTGGCGGCGCGTCCGGGCTGGGTAAGCGCCCGGATGCAGAGGACCTGCAGGAATGTACCGAGCCCCGCGTTTGAGGGGCAAAGCGCAATTTTCTTACCACGCACACGAGGCAGACCACATCATGTCGTATGCAGGCACCACCTCACGCAACCGCCGAGGCCACGGAGCTCGAGCTTCGGCCGACTCGGCCAACTATCAGAGCCCTGCCGGCAGGGGAGCCTCTTCCTTCGAATACGAGGCTGAAGGAATGGACTGGGGCCAGGTTGCAGCGTTCGCGGCCGGCATCTTCCTGGGGGCAGCCGTGGGTGCTTCCGCAGCGCTGCTTACCGCGCCAAACAGTGGATGGGAAACACGCGACATGCTTTCGCGACGGGCAAACCGCGCGCGCATTCGCGCTGCAGACGCCTGGGACGACTGGGGCTACGACGTTCGCCGCAAGGCTCGACGCACCGGCAAGCGGGCCCGCGAAGCCATGAACTTCCGCTAGCGGCTCTGCCGCGCAATGCGGTCGCGTCCCCGGTTTCAGCGTAACGATGCCAGCAGCTCCGCAGCCTCCCGCTTGTAGGCGGCATCATTGAACTCCGCCAGCGGGAGCTGCTCCGCCATCACCAGCTGCTCCCGCGCACGCTCAACGCTGTCCAGGTCGATATACACGCGCGCCAGCGCCACCCTGTGCGTAATTCGCTCCGGTTCCAGCGCTACCGCTCTCTCCAGGTACCGCGCCGCTTCGTTCCAGCTCGCCTGGCTGAATACGCCGCCGCCGAGCAGGTTCCTGGCGAAGAAACGTTCCAGCCGCCCGAGCCGCATGATCTCGGCGTTCCACACTCCCATCACGTGCAGCGCACCAGCATGCGTCGGGTTCAATTCGAGTGCAGAGAGCGCAGCATCGCGAACCTCGGCCGCGTACCGCACCCGCTGCCGGCTTCCCAGCGTAAGCGCCGTTCTTCCCAGTGCCCGTGCCAGTGCGAAGTGACCTTCAGCGTCACTCGGGTTGGCGGCAACGGCCCGGCGTCCGTAGTCCTCCGCGCTGGTAAACAGGTCGCTGCGTTTCGCGGGAGCCGTTTCCGCCTCGCCCAGGTCCACGGCCTCTCGTGAGGCTCGCCAGAGCGCGTCGTAGCTCGCTGGATCGGCAGACAGCACCGCTTCGTAGTAGGCCAGAGCTTCACTCGGCCGGCGCGCGTCGTGGGCACGGTCGCCCGCCGCAATCTGCTGCGACGCACTCTGCGCGTTGGCGATACCGCCAACCGCTGCGCTGAGCAGCGTGACAAGAGCTAGGCGTGCAAGGTTCGCGATCATAGCTTGATTATCCGTTCGGCTGGATGATCACCTGTCATCGTTCAGGAGGAACACAGGCGCATTGCCGTAAATGAATGCTCTGAACGGGACCGCCGATTGGCAAGTATCAGCTCGCTTTCGGCTGCGGCAACCATATGGTTTACACGCACTCTGCACGCATGCTCGCGCGAACCTTCATAGAACGCAAGCGGGACGGTGGCCGCCTCACGAAAGACGAGTGGCGTGCGCTCTCGGCAGCCTACCTAAGTGGTGAGATGGCGGACTACCAGATGTCCGCCTTCCTCATGGCTGCATTCCTCAACGGGCTCGATGAGGCCGAAACGCACGCCCTCACGCAGACAATGCTCGAGAGCGGTGACACCATGCGGCTTGCGCACCTGGGCCTGCCAACGGTGGACAAGCACTCCACCGGTGGAGTGGGCGACAAGGTGTCGCTGATCCTGGCACCCCTGGTGGCGGCATGTGGTGTGGCGGTGCCGATGATGAGCGGGCGCGGGCTTGGACACACAGGCGGCACGCTCGACAAGCTCGAGAGCATTCCCGGGTTCCGAACCGGAATGTCGCTCGCCCGTGCAACCGCACAGCTCGAACAGCTTGGATGCGTAATGATCGGCCAGAGTGACGAGATTGCGCCGCTCGACAGGCGGCTTTACGCGCTGAGGGATGCGACTGCCACCGTGGAGGCCGTTCCGTTCATCGCTTCGAGCATCATGTCCAAGAAGCTGGCGGAAGATCTTACCGGGCTGGTGCTCGACATAAAGCAAGGGTCCGGCGCGTTCATCCCGGGCGAGGAGCAGGGACTCGAGCTTGCGCGCACGATGATTGCGCTGGGAGAGCTGCACGAGTGTCCGGTGGTGGCGCTGCTCACGGCAATGGATCGTCCCCTGGGACATGCATGCGGGAACGCGCTGGAGGTGGAGGAAGCCATTCACGCGCTGCGTGGAGAGGGTCCTTCGGACCTGATGGAGGTTACGTATGCGCTCGCCGCGGAGATGCTGCTGCTCGCGGGTGCGGAGGGCGATCGTGCGGCAGCGCTCGAGCGGCTGGAGCATGCGATCTCGTCAGGCGACGCAGCGAGGCACTTCCAGCGTGTGATCGAGGCGCAGGATGGCAATCCCGGCGTGGTGGATGACCCCGCCGCGCTTCCACAGGCTCCGGCGTCTGCGGTGTTTGCATCCTCAGATTCGGGCGTCGTTCTGGAGGTGAATCCGCGTGCGGTTGGACTTGGCGTGATCTCAATGGGTGGCGGTCGCACACGAATGGACAGCCAGCTGGATCCGGCAGTTGGATTCGTCATTACCGCGAAGCCGGGAATGGCTGTGCGTGCTGGCGAGCCACTTGCAACGGTGCATGCCAGCGACGACAGCGGGCTGGAGCGCGGGATGCAGGTGCTTGGCAATGCGATACGCGTGGGCGAGCCGGCGGATGCGGAGGATGTGCTTCCTTTGATCGGATGGCGAGTGACGTCTGCAGGGGCGGAACGCTGCGATTCGTGAAGCCGGGTGCAGGCTTCCCAAATCAGGGGTGCCGTTCCAAGTTGCAATAGCCGGTAACCTGTTGCCGGCCTACCTCACTTCTATCGAGAGAGCTGATTTCGATGAGCATGAAGGAGACGGCGAAAACGCAGCGCCTGGGAGCGCTCGGTGCCTATGGCGGGGCTGCGGCGATTCTGGTGCTGTGGGCGGTTGTGTTTTTCTGGCTGGCGGGATCACGTGTTTCCACGAGCGGAATTGACGTGGATCACAGCCTCCTGATCCGCCTGACGACTTTCTTCCCGGCTCTCGCGATCGCGGCCGTTCACTTCGCGGTTGGAAGGCAGCTTTCCGCCGCAGCGGGAAGCTGGCAGGGAAGGGAGGCGTAGCGTCGGATACTGTTGCGGCAGCCGATGATTCGGCTGCTCGGGATTGAAACCGACGGCAGCAACTTTTTTCAACTGGGGGGAGAGATGGCGAAGTCCCGGGAGGGAGACTCGAAGGGCCTGAAGGACCTCGTGGCCGGCCTCAACGAAGACCTGCGTTTCGAGTATGCCGCGGTGATCACCTATCGTACGTACGCCAGTGCAGTTCGTGGCCCTTATCGTCAGGAGCTCCGGCAGTTCTTCGAGAGGGAAATTGCGGACGAACTGGTGCACGCGGGCCTGATCTGCGACAAGATCGTGGCACTGGGTGGAGTACCAACCACGGAGAGCGCTCCCGTGAAATACACGGAGGTGGAGCACGAGATGCTCGAAAACGCACTGCAGGATGAGCGCGATACCATCGAGCGTTACGTGAAGCGTCGCAAGCAGGCAGAAGACCTCGGCGAGGCAGGGCTTGCAATTGATCTTGATACCCTGATAGCAGACGAGACGAAGCATCGTGACGAACTGCGTCTCATGCTGGCAAGATCGTCTTCCTCTTAATGGTGAACCGCTCGTTCCAATGAGCTGCCTCGTGAGGCCGCACCTGCCGCTTGCCGGCGACAACGAGCGGCCTGGCGGGGCGTAAGATATTGGGCGAGCACCTGAGGGCGCTCCCGCGCCCTTCTCCGGCGTTGCGCACTCTTACGCTGCTGCTAATCATGCGTAGGCGCTCGGGCGCTCGGGCGCTCGGGGGCTCGGGCGCTCGGGTCTCGGCCCTGGTGGAGGCCCTGGTGGGGCGAAGCGGAGCCTGGTCTGCAAGCGGAGCTGATAAAAAAGCCTCACGCGGAGTCGCGGAGGCCGCGGAGAGAAGCCTGGCGCATGAAACTCCAATCGCCGTGCAGTTCTCCGCGGCCTCCGCGCCTCCGCGTGAGACCGTCGTTTCCAACTTTCATTGCGTAGTGGCCGGCGCTGGTGAAGACTGACGAGATGGGGCAGTTACTGGTTTGTAGTGGAGCGTAAGCGGCATTCTCATAGCACTCT
>DATGOL010000064.1:0-32255 GCA_035306065.1 Gemmatimonadales bacterium
TATGCGCAACAGCGGCGTTGGAGCGAGCGAGCTCACCACACCCACGGCGCCCATGCTGGAGATTGCTGCTGCCTGATTCATGATTGCGGAGAAAGGGAGTGCGATCGCGGCAGAAACTGTTCCCCGAAAGATCGCTCGGGATGAAATGAGGTTGACTGACGGTCGCACGTGAAGTCAAAAGCGCCGGCAGACGCCGGCGCCACGGTGCGGTTCAGGCAATGAACTCGAAGCTTATCGGCCCGGGACCGCCGCCGTACTCGGACGCCACGACCCGCGGTTCGAGCGAACCTTCATAGAGTGCCATACCTACGATCGTACCGGCTACCCCGGAGTCTGCCAGGCTGTCGAGGTGAGTCAGCGACGCCACGCCCCCCGCTGCAAGGACCGGAATTTCCCCGGCAGCGTCAACGACATCCGCCACGAGAGGAAGGTCAGGCCCCGCGAGGGTGCCGTCCCGATGCACCGCCGTAACGAGAATTGCGGCAAGAGGGAGCTCCGACAGGCTCTCGACAACGCGTTCCACGTTCCGGTGCAGAGATAGCGACCAGCCGTGGGCGACAACGGTACGACCGCGCGTGTCTGCCGCTACCACCACCTGCTCGGGAAAGCTCTCCGCAACTTCCTGGAGCCAGTTGGGGTCTTCAAGGGCCCTGGTGCCGCACACGACGCGATCGGCGCCGGCGTCCAGGAGAGACTCGATCTGGGCCTCGGTGCGAACTCCGCCCGCTACCTGTACGGGGATCTCGGAGGCGTGCAGGATCTCGCGTACGAGGGCGGAGTTCTCGCCGCGCCCGGTGGCGGCGTCCAGATCCACCAGGTGCAGCCGGGAGAAACCGGCCCGGGCCCAGGAGCGGGCGACCTCCAGCGGGTCGTCCAGGCGGATGCGCTCTTCCGTGTAGAGGCCGGCGACCAGCCGAACGCAGGCTCCATCCCTGAGGGTGAGCGAGGGGATGACGATCATGGGGTCGGCGCCTGGAAGGGTATCACAGGGTGGGGCGGAGGCGAAATGAGCCGCTCGGGTGGCGTGGCAGACTACTGAGTACTGTAGTCCAGAGGCCTGCGGGTTGCATGTGTATCGGGTGCGTGAATTATCGCAATCGCTGCGGACAGTAGAAAATTCCGGTCTTCGTGAATAAATTCACGAGTCCGGGACCCGATGTTCCGGTCAGTGATCACCAGGCACCTTTGCCAAGCTTTCGGAGGCCTTCAATCATGCGGCTTCAGGCTGCAGCGCTCGTAATGAGCGCCATCCTATTTGCGGCGTGCGGCGGTAGTGACACCGCGGCAGACAACACCGCTTCAACTCCTGCCGCCTCGCCGGCGGCCACCCCGAGCACCGGTGCCGAGGGTAGCGTTGCTGCTGCTCCAATCACCGGCACCACGCATGAAGTACGCATGCTCGGCGACGATCAGGGCTATCGCTATGATCCCGCTGAACTCACCGTCGCTCCCGGCGATGGCGTTCGCTTCATCATGGTGAGCGGACCACCGCATAACGTTTCCTTCGAGGAAAACGCCATTCCGGCCGGTTCCGCTGCGCAGCTCGACGCGAACATGTCGGACAAGCTGTCGTTCCTGTCCAGCGGCATGTACATGAACGTCGGTGACGAGGTTACCGTATCGTTCGCGAACGTTCCGTCGGGCGAGTACAACTTCATTTGCACACCACACCTCGCGATGGGCATGCGGGGCAAGGTTACGGTTCAGTAAGCAGCAGCTTTCTGCAGTAAAGGTGACGGGGGCATTGCTTTGCGGTGTCCCCGTCGTTGCATTCATGGGTAGCCGCTGCAGCCCGCCCGTGTCGCAATGAGCATACAGCATTCGTCGAGCTCCACTGTCGGAAGGCCGCACAGCCCCACCGACAGCATCTGGGTGGCCTCACGCGCCCGAAACGCGCTGCGCCACCCGGCGCGCACCATACTGCTCGGCGCCGCGCTCAGCGTCTGCATCATGGCGCTGCTGATATTTCTTCCGCGCCAGTCGCAGCGGCAGGTTGCAATGCTGCTGCCGGATGAGCAGGAATGGCAGGACACGGTGCCCTTCTCGCAGGCTCTCGCAAGCCGGCGTGAGGCGGTTCGAGTTGCCGAAGCCGACCTGGCTGCCACACGCGACAGCGCGATTCTTCAGCGATCCGTGGTCCCGCCGCCTGCGCCCGTTCTCACGGCTGAAGAGCGCGCGCAGAGCGACTCCCTGCGGCGCGTGAGCGACGAACTCGAAGGAATGCTGGAGCGCGTGCAGTCAGCGCCCCTGCTGGCCTCGTACAGAATGCTCGGCGAAACCGAGGCGCTTCGTAACGAACCCGAGGTGCGCGCAATTCTGGATTCGCTTGCGGACGTCGAGCGCAGGCGCGAGACGTTCGGTGCCGCCGGCGGCACCGACCCGGTATATGTTGCGCTCACCTCGCGGGCGAACGAGCTGGGCCGCGAAATTCAGTCCGTTGCGCGAGATCAGCTCGAGCGCGCGCGTGAGGCGCTGGCCCGTCTGCATCGCCCGCGAGGGGCAGTTCACCCATTGCTTCGCATTCAGCCGGTGGACACGACTGCCGCGGTTGCACGTGTGGCACTGGCCCGCGAGCAGGCACGCATGTCGCTTGACTCGCTGGAAGTTGCAGTGATCATGAACCGCGAATACGTGAGGCGCCTCACGGCAGCAAGGCGGGCAGAGGTGTCGTCCGCACCACCGCTCTCGGTGCTGCTTGCGGGAGTCGTGGTAGGCTTTGCCCTGGCGTACCTGGCTGCCCTCGCAAGCGAAATGCGACGTCCGCATGTGGGCAGTGTTGCCGAAGTGGAGAGGCTCTCGGGTGCCCGGGTACTCTCCCTCGCAGGACCGCGCCACGAGGTTGCCGAGTGGAACAGGCGGCGTGGTGACACGGACGGCTACCTGGCATTGCTGAAGCCCGGAGCGCCCGCCTACAGGTCTGTGTACCTGCATCTCACGGCCACCGGTGCCGTGGTTCGTGTAATCACCGTAACCGGGCCGGACCTCGTGGTGAACGGCGTTGTGGCCGCCAACATTGCAGTTGCCGCAGCGCACGACGGCCGGGCAACCCTGCTGGTGGATCTGGATTCCGAGGGCGCGGCCAGTCGCGCAGTCACGCTCCCGCCCCGCCCTGGTGTGGCGAGCGTGCGCAGTGGAGAGATTGAATGGGCAGAAGGTGTCAGCTCCATTCATATCGGGAGAGGCCGCCTGCTCGATGTAATTGGCGGGGGCGACGGTTCGGATGTGACGGCCGAAACGATTGGAGGTTCATCCGTCCCTTCACCCGATGCGGGTTCCGGCCCGCGAAGTGACAGCACACCTATCGCAGCGGCAGGTGCAGCATTCAGCCCTCAACCGTCCGCCGAGTCACTGCGTCGCGGGCTGACGCGAATGGCCGGTCGCTACGACCTCGCTGTATTGTCCGCACCGCTCGGGGAAGCGCGAAAGGGAGACGCTGGTCTGCTGTCCGCGCCTGACGCAATCGTTTGTGTAACCATGGGCGTTACCACGCACGACATGCTGCGCACCGCCGTGGAAGACGCGAGCGGCGGCGGCCTGCGTGTGGTGGGAATCGTGGTGTGGGACGGCGCTCCGCCCGAGCTTCCTGCACCGCGCCCCGCCTCGATTATCCGCAGAGGCCGAACCGTCGCGGCCACGGATATGCCGGAGTCATCGACGGCGCGCTCGTAAGGCAGGGCACCTCACGAGCGCGCCGTCTCCCGCGGATGGCTCAGCCCTTGAACTTCCTCTTGTCGGCCAGGATGGTGCCACGGCACTTTTTGGCGCCGCAGTAACACGGATACAGCTTCCTGTTCGCCGCGTTATGCGGCTCCTCCAGCACGAACTGGTAGTCGTACACCAGCTCCTCGTCCGCCGCAATCTTCCGGATGGTGTCAACGAACACCCGGTCTTCCTCGATTACCGTTTCGCAATTGGGATCGCACGAATGGTTGATGAACCGCGAGGGATCACCTTCCCTGCTTCCATCGATCACCGTGTTGTCGTCCACATTGAAGAGGAAGGTGTGGTGCGGCTTTCCATCTTCCGGAAACGGATACATATCGTCCGCCTCGTCAGGTGTCATTCGCACACCCGTGTACTCCGCAACGCGCACTCCCTTGTCTATCGCGCGCTTTGCGAATGCACCCCGCCCGGCAATGCTGGACTTGCGAATCACGAACGCGCGCGGCGTCAACACCTGCTGCGTCAGTTCCGAATCGTCCGTACCAGGAGGCGTTGGACCACGACGACGCTTGCGTGCTGCCGGGGGCGCTGGCTTGCGCTTCTTCGCCGACTTGGACTTGCTGACGGATTTCGTCCTGGAACCCTTCTTCTCGTCCAGCTTCTTCGTGCGAGAACGCCTGGGCGCTTCGGGCGATTCCACCAGCACGTCGGTGGACGACTCCGAACTACGGCGTCGAGTGGCTGAAGACGACTTCGACATTCGCAGATGTTAGCTCATGGTGATGAACGATGGCGGACCTACCTCCCGCCGGACGCAGCGTGAAGGTAGTCCGTTGCATCGTTCAAAGGCAGACAGCTGCAGTGTCGAGGTTTCAGTACACTCGCCCGTGTCTGCGATTACCAGCCGGGCGGCTGGTAATTCCTTCGCTCACCATCCATGTCCTGACCGCGAAGGTAGCGCTCATAAGTACTGCGAACTTCAGGATCGTTCAGCGGTAGCGAGCTTGCATCCAGGTCGCGGTCACGCGTGTTAAGGTCGTGATCGTGCACCGGACCATCAAGATTGCGATGGCCGAACTCACCCAGTTCTTCCTCGTCGCGCTCATGCTCTGCAGCAGACAACTCTGCAAGCTTCTCCCGACGCTCCGCAGTAGCAGCCGTGCCGATCTCGCTCGCGTGCGGATCATGGCTGCGTTCACGCGCCCTGGCCTGCGCTTCCTCCCAATCCGCCATCTCCGGAGGGCGAGCTTCATCGTCCTCCCGCTCCCGCTCACCACGTCCCACAGACATTCTCGTGCGATCTTCCGCTTCCATCGTAACCTCCATCCCGGGACACTTGTCATGCGCGCAAGAAAGAGGCCCCGCTACACACTTGTCGCGGCACGAACCACCCACCGAGATTCCGCGCCGTAATGTGGTCTGACCTTCTCTTTCTGGCCGAGCGTGCACACCTCGGCCGATTACTCGCCTGGGGCAGCGGAAGCCTGCTCGTGGGCACTCTGATCATTCTCCTCGCACTGGTTCGAAGGCGCGGACAATTTCCACTCCTGCTGAACTTCGGAGTAGTTACAGGCGGCTGGGGGCTGGTTCATGTCGCGATCGCGATGGGCGGGCTGCGCGCGCTCCAGATGCGGGACCTGGCGGGCTTCACACGGTACGACCGCTCGCTCTGGTTCGCCCTTGGGCTCGACATCGGGTTGATTGGCGTTGGCGTCGCGCTGGCCGTATGCGGGTGGGTTGCCGAGCGTTCACCGAGATTTCTGGGCGCCGGAACAGCTACCATTGCGCAGGGGCTCGCGCTGCTCGTTCTCCACGCGGCGGCCATTTCCACGATCTTCCGCCTGATCGCACCCGGCTAACGGACTGTTACAGTCCAAATGGTGGCCGTGTTCGCGCACATCGAGGTGCGCGGACAGTCATGTTTAGATACCTGCTGCAACAGTCTGAGAAATGGCGGAAGAGACCCTGGACCTGCGAGACCTTCCCAAGCGAGCCGCTTACGAACGGCTCGAGACGCACATTGATGCGGTTCTGGAAGGCGTGAATGACCCGATAACCGAAATGGCAACGGTGAGCTGCCTCGTGCATCACGCGTTCGGTCACCTGTGGACAGGCTTCTACCGCGTGGTCGAGCCGGGAAAGCTCCTGCGGGTTGGTCCGTACCAGGGTACGCTTGGATGCCTGGAGATCGCGTTCGGCAGGGGCGTGTGCGGCACCGCGGCGGCTGAGGGCAGAACCGTTGTGGTGGAAGACGTGAACGAGTTTCCAGGACACATTGCCTGCGATTCCCGGTCGCGATCGGAGATCGTGGTGCCGGTACACAATGCCAGTGGTGAGCTGATCGCGGTGTTCGACGTTGACTCGGAGTTGGCGGGCGCCTTCGACGATGACGATGCCGCCGGGCTGCAAAGACTGATGTCACGCGTTGCACGCTCAGGCGCGACTGCGTGATTCCGTACTAACCGGGCACAGGCCCGAAAACTCTCCCAGGCGCAACATGCAGCTCGGCTATTCCGATCCGATCAACCACGCGTTCGCGTTCGCGGCAAAACACCACGACAGCGAGCTGCGAAAGGGACTGCGCGCAACGCCGTACTTCACGCAGCCGGCGAACGTGGCGCTGATCCTCACGCGTTATGGTCGCGATGACATCACGGTGCTGGCGGGCATTCTCCACGACCTCATCGCGAGCGCGTCTCGTGAGGGTCGGATGGACGATCCGATAATGGACCGCATCTCCACCAAGTTCGGTGCTGGGGTTCTGGACACCGCACTGGGTGTTGCGCCGCGCAGGGCAGACGACGACGGCGTGGAGTTCAGCATGGAAGAGCGGCGTGCAGACGTGCTTCACCGCCTGGAGAGCGCTTCGGACCGGTCGCGCTGGGTGCTGTGTGCCGTGGAGCTTCACGAGGTGGGTACGCTCGTGGCGGATCTTGCACGCACGCAGTTTCCCGAATCGGTATGGGAGCGATTCCCCGCCGGACGTGAAGTGACGGTGGCCCGCTTCAGGTCACTCGTGGACCGCATGCGGGAAGTGGGCTTCAGCGCGCCGATTGCAGGCGAGCTGGCCGCCGCGGTGGCTACGCTGCAGGACTGAGCGGCTCGAGCTCTCCGCGAGACTTCCGGCGGCGCCTCACGACTCTCCCGCCGACGCATTGCGAGCGCCTCACGACTCTCCCGCCGACAAGTCGTGAGGTGTACGTAAGGCCCTACGCCGGCACTTCCTCTTCAGCCGGCGAATACCTGCGCTCCACGTAGTCATCGAGGATTTCCAGGAAGCGCGGAACGATGTCGTCGCCCTTCAGCGTTTTCAAGAGCTTGCCGTCCACATACACCGGTGCCTTGGGCTCTTCGAAGGTGCCCGGCAGCGAGATGCCGATGTCAGCATGCTTGCTCTCGCCAGGACCATTCACCACGCAGCCCATCACCGCCACGCGCAGCTCCTCCACACCCTTGTACTTACCGCGCCAGACAGGCATCTGCTCACGCAGGTATACCTGAATGTCCTCGGCCATATGCTGGAAGAACGTACTGGTGGTACGGCCACAACCGGGACACGCGGTTACCTGCGGCATGAAGCTGCGAAGGCCCAGCGACTGAAGAATCTGCTGCGCAACCTGCACCTCTTCCGTGCGATCACCGCCGGGGCGCGGTGTGAGTGATACACGGATTGTATCTCCGATTCCCTGTGCGAGCAGAATGGAAAGGCCGGCGGTACTTGAAACCACTCCCTTGGTGCCAAGCCCTGCTTCGGTGAGCCCCAGGTGCAGCGGATAGTCGCATCGTGAGGCCAGACGACCGTACACGTCCACCAGGTCCTGCACCTGCGACACCTTCGCGGAAATGAGGATCTGGTCGTGCCGCAGTCCCACTTCCTCGGCGAGCTCCGCGGAGCGAAGCGCGCTTGCCAGCATGGCCTCGATGTACACGTCGCGCGCGTCGTGAGGTTCGGCACGCCCGGCGTTCTCGTCCATCATCACCGTGAGGAGCTGCTGGTCGAGCGAACCCCAGTTCACGCCGATGCGAACCGGCTTGTCGTTGTCCAGCGCGATCTGCACGATGGTGCGAAAGTTGTCGTCGCGATGGCGGGTGCCAACGTTGCCGGGGTTGATCCTGTACTTCGCGAGCAGGCGAGCCGCGTCAGGGTGGCGCGCGAGCAGAAGGTGCCCGTTGTAGTGGAAGTCGCCGATGATCGGGACGCTCACACCGGCGTCCTCCAGGCGGCTCACGATCTCCGGGAGAGCGGCGGCGGCCTCGTCGTTGTTCACGGTCACGCGAACCAGCTGGGAGCCGGCTTCCGCCAGGGCCGCAACCTGTGTAGCCGTTGCGGCGGCGTCTGCCGTGTCCGTGTTCGTCATGGACTGAACGACCACCGGTTGGGCCGACCCGATCTCAACGCCGCCAACGTTGGCGGTGACTGTTGTACGACGCGGTGCGAAAACCACTAACTCACTCTGCGATAGGGGGATGCGCAAAAGCTAAGAGGCCGTCCGGAGCAGCGGCCAGTGTGGAGACAGGACCGATACAGGTCCTATAGACGGATCCGCTTTCAAACCTAGCTATGTCGCGCCGGCCCCGGGGTCACTATATTGTCGGCGCTCGGATTCCGGAGGGTCCGGGGAGCTACCGTCGCTGTTGGCGGTGGCTGTCAGACAACTGGTTTTGTCAGGGTCGGCGCGATCGCGGTTCCGCATTCCGCCTCCTGCACAAGCAACATCACAACGGAGCGGTAGCGATGCGTACGACCGGCAAGGTGAAGTGGTTCAACGATGCCAAGGGCTTTGGGTTCATCACGCCTGATGACGGCAGCAAGGACTGCTTCGTCCACTACAGCGCCATCCAGGGTAACGGCTTCAAGACGCTGGCCGAGGGCGAGAGTGTTGAGTTTGACATCGTGCAGGGCCAGAAGGGTCCGGCAGCTGAGAACGTGCAGCGCCTGAGCGCCTGAGCAGCGCCGTGACAAGGTGAAAAGGAAAGGGGCGCCCGAACGGGCGCCCCTTTCTGCATTCGGCCGGGGGGCCGGCACGCGGCGTCAATTGCGTAAAGAGTGACGTCCATTACTGACTGCTGCGTGTAACCAAGGACCTATCGCCAACTGCCCGACTGCCGACTGCAGTTCTGGCCCCTACCTCGCAAAGAAGACCCACGCCGGACCTGTCCGGCGACCAGTCCCGTTATGCGAGGTAAATCATGAAAAGCAAACTGATCCTGGTTGGTACACTTGCGCTTGCCTTCTCAGCAGCACCCGCACACAGCCAGCGTCTTGGAGTCGCGATAGGCGCAAACGTACCCACGAGCACGCTGGACGAAACCCACGACGTAGGCTATCACGGAGCCGTATCAATCGAGATGCGCAGGCCAGGCTCGATAGTGGGGTTCCGTCCCGAGGTTGCCTGGTACCAGTTCGGCGGTGAAGGATCGCTCGGCGATCTCAGGTCACTGGCTGCAACCGCCAACCTGACGCTGGCGCTGCCGGGGACGAGCGTACATCCGTACCTCATTGGCGGCGTCGGTTACTACAACACGAAAGTTGAAGACGTGGATTCCGATGACAGCTTCGGCCTGAACGCCGGCGTTGGCTTGAACTTCCTGCTCGCCGGCCGCACGTCTGCCTACATTGAGGCGCGTATGCACCACGTGGTAGACGGCATCCAGCGCGGCGGTGACGACCGGAACGCGCAGTTCATCCCGATAAGCTTCGGAATAAGATTCTAAAGGGGCGGTAGGGAGTAAACAGTAAACAGTGGGCAGTCGTCAGGGACGGCTGCCCACTTTCCCCTTCAGTCCTGTACCGCGAGGTGAAACTCGAGCTCGTTTCCCCACGCGGGCACCTCCTCCACAGACTCCATGGACCGGTGCGCTGCAGCCAGCTGGGCCGCAACTGCACGCGGGCCGGTGGCGCCTTCAACCTCGCGACGAGCGATCGAGGCGCGCGCGGAGAGCGCATCACCTGCGTCGTCTCCGAACAGATCGTGGGCCGCCTTGATGGATGACAGCGGAAGCTCGTTGAGCTCACAGCTTCGCTCCTCCGCCTCACGAACCAGACGGCCAACGGCACCGTGCGACTCACGGAACGTTGCACCACGCTGAACCAGGTAGTCCGCCAGGTCAGTGGCCATCATCCCCGCGTTGAGCGCACCCTCCATGCGCTCCGGCACGAATCGCAGCTCCTCCACAGTGCCCGCAACTGCCGGCAGCACCATGAGCATGGTGTCTACTGCATCGAACAGCGCACGCTTGTCGTCCTGCAGATCCTTGTTGTAACTGCTTGGCAATCCCTTGAGCGTGGCAAGCAGCGACGTGAGGGAGCCGAGGGTGCGTGCGGAGGAGCCGCGTGCCAGTTCCAGCGCGTCGGGGTTTCGCTTCTGCGGCATCATGCTGGAGCCGGTGGAGAAGCGGTCGCCGAAACGCACGAAGCCGAATTCGCTTGAACCGTAGATGATCAGGTCTTCGGCAAGCCGCGACATGTGCACGCCAAGCATGGTGCAGGCGAACAGCAGCTCAGCCACGAAGTCGCGATCGGATACGGCGTCAATGCTGTTGGCCGAGAGATTCTGGAACAGCAGGTTCTCCTTGAGCAGCACGCGAGACACCGGGAATGCGCAGCCGGCCACAGCTCCGGAGCCGAGTGGCAGAACGGAGGTGTGTCGTGCGCTGTCGGCGAGGCGCTGGCGGTCGCGATCGAGCGGCCAGAAATGCGAGAGCAGCCAGTGCGACGCGAGCACCGGTTGCGCGCGCTGCAGGTGGGTGTACGCCGGCATCATGGTGTCGCCCAGAGCCTCGGCCTGGGCGATGATGGCGTTCTGGAGTGTGCGAACTGCGAAGTCGAGCCGCTGGCATGCGTCCATGGCCCACAGCCGCGAGGCAGTGGCAACCTGATCGTTGCGACTGCGTCCCGTGTGCAGCCGAGAGGCCGTGTCTCCCACCTCCTCGTGGAGGAGGCGGTCGATCATGGTGTGAATGTCTTCGTCAGAAGCAATCGGCTGCTCGCCGGCCTCGAGCCGTGCTGCCACGGCATCGAGGCCGCGCTCGATCGAGCGGCTCTCCTCGAGGGTGAGGACGTCTGCGGTCCAGAGGGCAACGGCCCAGGCCTTCGACAGGCGAATGTCGAAGGGCCAGAGCCGGAAGTCGGTGCCGATGGAACGATTGAGGACGTCTAGCTCAGGAGCGGGCCCGGACGCAAAGCGACCGCCCCAGAGCTTGTGGTTCTGGCTGGGCATGACTGAAGTGGTGTGTGGAGAGAGCGGCTACCAGGATCCTGCCAGTGCCTCCACAGGTTCGCCTGCAGGTGCGGGACCACTGGCGTCTGCGTTGACCACAACTTCGGGCTCGACGTTCGCCGCTGCAGCCTCACGAGCGGCCTCGAGGTCCTTGAGTGCACGAACGCGGGAAGGAAGCGCAAAGAGCCTGATGAAGCCCGCTGCGTCCGACTGCTGGTATACGTCGTCCTCGCCAAAAGTCACGAAACGCTCGTCGTAGAGCGCGTGCGGGCTGGTGCGTGCCACGACCGATGCGTTGCCCTTGTACAGCTCGAGGGTTACGTCGCCGCTCACGCGCTCCTGCGTCACGTTCACGAACGCATCGTATGCCTCACGCTCAGTGCTCCACCACCGGCCCTCGTAAACGAGGTCGGCGTAACGCGGTGCAATGGTGTCCTTTGCCGCCAGCGTGCGACGATCGAGCACGAGCATCTCGAGCTCGCTGTGCGCGGTGTACAGGATGGTGCCGCCCGGCGTTTCGTAAATGCCGCGCGACTTCATTCCCACCATGCGGTCTTCCACCAGGTCAATGCGGCCCACGCCATGGCGGCCACCCAGCTCGTTGAGCTTCATCAGCAGCTCAACCGGGCCCAGCTTCTCGCCATTCACGGCAACCGGCGTTCCCTTGTCGAACGTAACGACAACGGTCTCGGGCTCGTCAGGTGCAACGCGCGGCGACGCAGTGAGCATAAACACGTCGGATGGCGGCGCAGCGTTAGGATCCTCCAGCACCCCGCCTTCATGCGAGATATGAAAGAGATTCCGGTCGCGCGAATAGATCTTTGCAACGGTTGCGGTAACGGGAATACCGCGATCTGCAGCATATGCAATCGCATCCTCACGACTGCGAATGTCCCACTCGCGCCACGGTGCGATAACCGGAAGGTCGGGAGCGAATGCAGCATAGGTGAGTTCGAAGCGCACCTGGTCATTGCCCTTGCCGGTGCAACCATGCGCAAGTGCATCTGCACCCACCTCACGTGCAACCTCCACCTGCGCACGCGCGATGAGCGGCCGGGCGATGGAGGTGCCGAGCAGGTACTTGCGATTGTAGACGGCGCCGGCGCGAATCATCGGGAAGATGAAGTCACGAACGAACTCGAGGCGCAGGTCGGCCACGTAGCACTCGTCCGCGCCGGACGCGAGGGCCTTCTGCCTCACGCCTTCCAGCTCGTCGCCCTGCCCCACGTCGCCAGCCACGCAGATCACGCGGGCATTGTAGTTCTCGCGCAGCCAGGGAACGATGATGGAAGTGTCCAGCCCGCCGGAGTACGCGAGTACGATGGTCTGCATGTCCTGCTCCAATATTTCAAAAGGTCTTCGAGAATGTTTATGCAAGTATAATGCATATCTAGTCTGTCCGGAGGGTGCAGTCAAGCTTTGGGGACAGGTTGCCCCGGTCGAGGCGAGGGCTGAACCGGCTTTCGGGCTCACCCTTCCGCCGCAGCGTTCCGCAGTACATCGTTTGCCTATCGCGAAACGGCAAACGAACCGAGGCCATGACCAGCAAACGCGCCAGGCAGGACGTCATCCGGGAACTGATTGACGGAAAGGAGATCGCCAGCCAGGAGGAGCTTCGCAAACTGCTGCGAGAGCGTGGCTGGGACGTTACGCAGTCCACGCTTTCGCGAGACCTGCGCGACCTGCGGGTGGCGCGGGTGCCCACGCAGGAGGGGGTGCGGTATGCGCTGGCGCACAGCGCCGAGGAGGAGGGCCGGCTGGTGCTCGACGTCCTGCTGCCACAGCTCTGGAACGGGGTGGACGGCGTGAACGAGCTGGTGGTGCTGCACACGCTGCGCGGAGGCGCGAACACGATCGGCGAAGCGCTGGACCTGGAAGAGTGGCCGGACGTGCTCGGAACTATCGCCGGAGATGACACCATTCTGCTCATATGCAGATCGTCGGCAGCCCGGGAGAGGACGATCCGGAGGCTGAGGACCATAGCAGGCGAGTGATTTGACGCCGAATGCCCCGGGCGCCGGGAGCAGGTGTCACGTGTCACCAGGAACGGCATAACCTCACTTGACTAGGACCCACGGAATAGATATGCATTCAACATGCATAAGATTCCCGTGGGAGTGCTCGGCGCCTCCGGCTTCGCCGGCAGGGAGCTCTGCACACTCATAACCGGACATCCAGGGCTGGAACTCGCCTTCGCCGCCGCCAATTCACGGCGCGGCGAAAGCCTGCTCGTTGGCAACGGCGCCGACTCACGCACCCTCACCATGGTCGGCACCGACGAAGCACCGCTGGGCGACGCAGCCGTGGTATTCGCGGCGCTCCCCCATGGTGCGTCTGCCGAATGGGTTGCGCGCAGCCGGGCAGCCGGGGCAAAGGTCGTAGACCTCTCCAGTGACCTTCGCCCGGGGAATCACGCACCCGCACTAGAGCCGGAGCTCGCGGCGGCCATCGGCGGCACCGCTCCGTACGGACTCACGGAAGACGCACGTTCGTCGCTGAGCGGTGCGAGCGTCGTGGCCAACCCCGGCTGCTACCCCACCGCCGTGCTTCTCGCGCTGCGTCCGCTGGCGCGCCGAGGGCTGATTGCAGAAGACGCCACGCTGGTAGTGAACGCAGCCAGCGGTGTGAGCGGCGCGGGTAACTCGCCGCGGCCGGAGCTCATGTTCAGCGAGGTGTCCGGAAACTTCCGCGCCTACGGACTGGGCAACGAACATCGGCACCTGCCGGAGATGCGCGCGACGCTGGCGTCGTGGGGCGTGGATGCAGACCTGGTTTTCACACCACACCTCCTGCCCGTGGAACGCGGTATTCTCGCAACCATCACGGTTCCGCTCACGGAGTCTGTCGCGGAGCCCGAGTCACTCTGGACTGCCGACTTCGCGAACGAGCCTTTCATCGAAGTAGTGCGCGAAGCTCCAGCACTCAGGGACGTGGTGCACCGCAACGTGGTGCGCATGGCGGTTCGTACGCTGGCCAACGTCCGGCGTCCGTCGCTGCAGGTGATCGCCGCGATCGACAACCTGGTCAAGGGTGCAGCCGGCCAGGCGCTGCAGAATGCGAACGTACTGCTCGGACTCGAAGAAACTGCGGGGTTGCCGGCGTGACGATAGTGGTGAAGCTGGGCGGGCGAGTTCAGGACAACCCGCAGCTGCCGGCCGCGCTGGCCGCATTCATTCGCGCGCAGAATGGCGACGTGGTGGTGGTGCACGGAGGCGGCGACGCCATCTCCGGTCTGCAGCGTCGCCTGGGCCTGGAACCGCGCTTCGTAGGTGGACGTCGAGTCACGACGAGCGAGGACCTCGAGGTAGTGCGAATGGTGCTCTCGGGAACGGCGAACAAGCGCCTGGTAAGTGCGCTGGTATCGCACGATGTGCAGGCGGTGGGGATATCCGGTGAGGACGCGGGGCTCGTGATTGCGCGTACGGCAGACGCGGCCTTCGGCCTCGTGGGAGTGCCCAGCGAGATTGACGTCAGGCTGCCGCGGCACCTGCTGGCAGGCGGCTTCGTTCCGGTGGTTTCGCCCCTCGCTCGCGATGCGCGCGGCGGCTATGGCGACGCGCTCAACGTGAACGGCGACGACTGTGCGGCCGCCATAGCGTCCGCGTTATGTGCCACCGAGCTGCTGCTGCTCGCGGACGTTCCGGGCGTGCTGGATGCGGAAGGTGTTCCCCTGGACACGCTGACGGTGTCCGACGCCGAGGCACTGATCTCGAGCGGAGTGGCCGCTGGCGGCATGGCCGCGAAGCTGCAGGCAGCGACCGCGGCGCTGGCGGGCGGAGTAGGCTCGGTACGGATAGGTGCGCTGGACGCGCTTCGCGAAGCCTCGCGAGGCACGATCATCGAAGGCCTCCACAGTGACCTGCGCGAGCCGTTCGGAGCACCGCCTGGCCTGGCGTCCACCACCGCCTGACGCGATCGGGGCACACTTCAGCAGGGCAGCAGGATGCAGCACCCGCAACATAGCAGTACCCGCCGGAGGCACCGGCAACATATCACGCCTCACGTTCGATGAGCATGGCCACTGCAACGATTCCAGTCATTCAGCCCGTTCCGGTTCCGGAGCATTCCGAACCTGCGGCTTCGCCAACGCACGCGCCGGCTACAGCCGAATCCGCACTGCTCGGCACATACAGGCAGCCACCGCTGGAGCTGGTGCGCGGCCGTGGCGTGGAGCTGTTTGACGCAGACGGCAGGTCATACCTGGACTTCACCAGCGGCATTGGCGTAATGGCACTCGGGCATGATGACCCGGGCGTACACGCGGCGATGCAGGAAGCGCTGAACAACGGACTGGTTCACGTATCAAACCTGTTCCGCACGTCGCCAGGCGAGAAGCTCGCGCAGGCGCTCGTTGAGCGTTCGTTTGCCGACAAGGTGTTCTTCTGCAACTCCGGCGCGGAAGCGAACGAAGGTGCTTTCAAGTTCGCGAGACGCTGGGCTGGGGAGGTTGGCGGCGCCGCCAAGCACGAGATCGTATCGCTTCGCGGTGCTTTCCACGGTCGGCTCATGGCAACCGTGGCCGCCACCGATCGTGCGCAGTATCGCAACCCGTTCCGGCCGCTGGCAGGAGGAATATCCATCTGCGAGCGGGACATCGAGAGTCTCGCGGGCCGCCTGAGTCGTGAGGCGACTGCGGCGCTCATCCTGGAACCGGTTCAGGGTGAGAGTGGAGTTCGCGTGCTCGACGCAGGCTTCCTGCGTGAGGTTCGCGCGCTCACAGCCGAACGGGATATCGCGCTCATCCTGGATGAAGTTCAGTGCGGCCTGGGACGCACCGGTACGCTGTTCGCCTACGAACAGGCCGGCATCGAGCCGGACATGATGACGCTCGCAAAGCCGCTCGCGGGCGGGCTTCCGATGGGTGCCATCCTGCTGCGCGATCACGTGGCGCGTGCCGTCAGGCCGGGCGATCACGGGAGCACGTTCGGCGGCGGCCCCTTCGTGGCATCGGTAGCGCTGCACGTACTGAACAGGGTGAGCGATCCCGCGCTGTTGCAGCACGTTCGTGAGACTGGTGGGTGGATGGGCGGGCAGCTGCGAGACATTGCCGCTCGCACCGGGAACGTTCGTGCTGTGCGCGGGCGCGGATTCATGTGGGGCATGGATGTGCATCGCACGTCGGCGGCGATAGTGGCTGCTGCACGGGAGAGCGGGCTGCTTCTCGTTACGGCCGGGGACTACACTATTCGTCTCCTGCCGCCTCTCACTGCCTCACGCGAGGAGCTTGCGCGCGGACTGGCCATCCTGGAGTCCGCACTTCAATGACGACATGCGTTGCTGAGCCCGGCCATGCAACGGTGTGCGTGCGCGCGGCGCATGAAGGTGACATTGCCGCCGTCCTGCAGCTCGTGAATGGCTTTGCCGCGGAGCGGGTAATGCTTCCGAGAACGGCCGAGTCCGTGGAGGACTCGCTCCATTCGTTCGTGGTTGTCGTGGATGATGCCGACGCGGTGCTCGCGTGCGGCGCCCTGAAGGAGTACTCGCCTTCGCTGGCAGAAGTGGCATCGGTGGCGGTGTCGGAACACGCGCACGGCCTGGGGCTGGGGCGAATGATTGTGGCGGCGGTGGAAGACCTGGCCGTTCAGCGTGGCATCGGCGAGCTTTTCGCCCTCACCCTCACGCCGGGATTCTTCGAGCGACTCGGCTACGCAGTTACGGACCGCGCGTTCTATCCGGAGAAAATCAGGCGCGATTGCGTTGGCTGCCTGCGGCGCGAGGCCTGCGCGGAAGTCTGTGTTGCGCGATACGTTTCAGAATCGTCTGTTCATTTGGAATGGCCTCACCCGGAGCTCATCGCCGCCTGAGTTTCACGCGACGAGTTGGGTGGAGGCAGGGGGGTGTCGTATGGCACCCCCTGTTTTCTGCAAGCTGTTCAAAGGTGCAGCTTGCTGCTCGAGTGGAGCATCCACTAGCGTAGCCGATGGTCTTCACGGACGGAGCCGTGAGCCATTCCGGTTACTCCAATTCTCTGAATGGAGATCGTTACATGAAGCGCTTTCTGACTGCGGTTGCAGGTCTCGCGCTCGCCACGGCCGTTGCTGGAAGCACTGCTGAGGCACAGAGCACCCGCCCGGTGTCAATCGGAGTTGCGGGTGGAATTGCCCTTCCCATGGGCGACTTCGGCGACTTTTTCAAGTCCGGCTATGCCGTGACCGGCTCGGTTGGGTTCCGTCCGGCATCCGTGCCTTTCGGCATTCGAGGAGAAGTGGGCTACCAGAGCCATGACGCAGACGGTGCAGACGCCACCTGGTCCATCCTGAGCGGAACGGCCAACGCGGTGTTCAACTTCGGCAGCGGTGCCAGCGGTGTGTCGCCTTACTTCATCGCAGGCGTTGGCATGTACCGCAGCACGCTCGACATGTCAGGCTTTGGCTCGGACAGCGAGACCGACTTCGGGTTTAACGGCGGCGTTGGTATGGACTTCGCGCTGAGCGGCTTCAATACGTTCGTGGAGGCACGCTACCATCACGTGCTTACCGAAGACGAAGCAACGACTTTCATCCCGATCACCTTCGGAATCCGCTTCTGATAGCGAACGAAAGTTGAAGTAAAACGGCCCGGTTCCACAATGTGGAACCGGGCCGTTTTCGTACAGCACCTTACCGATCCATCAGCCGTGTGAGCGAAGCCGCTGTGAAAACCGCTTAACGAGCGGAAAGAATCCCGATCTCCGTAGCCGGTTCGCTCATGGCAAAAGGCAGTATCAGAACCTCAGTCCAACGCTGAGAGGGATCATGTTGGCGTTGCTGCCTTCAGCGAACACGCTGTGGAAACGAGCCTCGACGAGAACGTCGATCGCCTGGCCGAGCGGGAAGCTCACGCCGCCACCAACGTTGATTCCGAAATCCGTGCTCGAGCTCGAGCCGGCCACGCCGGGGATGTTGCTTGACGACTCGAACTTGAAGCGATACATGCCAAGGCCACCCATCAGGTGAAAGCGTGTGGTGGACTCGGACGGCAGGACGAAGATTGCATTCGCGACCACCGGAATCATGCTCGCTTCCTGCTCGGCGGTGAAGCCACCCGCCTGGAAGTCATCACTGCCGAAGCTGTGGTAGCCCAGTTCACCGCGAAGCGTGACCGGGAAGTTCTCCGGACGAAACTCGCCGAAACCACCAAGATGCCAGCCAATGTTGACTGCGTCGCCAAGGTCGCCCATCGGCATGGAGGCACCGGTCATTACGCCAAAGCGAATCTGGCGCTCAACGGAACTCTGGGCTGCGACGGGCGTCGCGACAGCGAACAGGCCCAGGCCAGCGACGAGAGATAGTATGCGTCTGGACATGATTATTTGATCCTCGTTGGGGGGGTTATCCGGCAACTGCAGTACTGGCCGGAACGCGAACATAATCACCAAACGCGCGTCCATAGGGAAGAGGCAACGCCAATGATGCGGCATGGGGGTTGCCCAACGGGCGGTAGGTTCGTCGCGCATCACGACACCTTGCATCCGGCTCGGGAAATACCGTCGGGGTCGCTACGTCTGTCCCTGCGGGGCTCGGTAAGTAACGGAGCTGGTCCCGGCACGATGGTTCACATTGAAAGCAACAGGAGCGGGAGATGATGGGGAAAAAACTCAAGTTGCAGGCAATCGCCGCAGCCGCACTCCTTCTGGCTATCCCGGCGGGAGAAGCCTGGGCGCAGCAGGCGTCGCAGCGTTCGATATCACTTGGTGTCTCCGGTGGCGTGGTGTTTCCGGCAACGGACTTCGCAGACAACATCGAGATGAACACCGGCTACATCATACTCGGACACCTTGGCTGGCAGCCGCCCTTCCAGGCGTTCGGGCTGCGGGGCGAGGTGAGCTACTCGAAGAACAGCGTGGATGTGCCGATCGGCGATGCCGATGTAACGATGTTTGGCGGGGCTATCAATGCCCTGCTCACCATCTCGAATGACGGCAGCTTTCGCCCGTACGTGATCGGTGGCGCGGGCATGTACAACGTGAAGGGTGAAATCGATGCCGGTTTGCTCGGAGCGACTCTCGAAGACCAGACCAAGCCAGGTGTAAACGGTGGAGTGGGCGCGCAGTTCCGCCTGGGCGGCCTGAACGGCACGCTGGAAGCACGATACTTCACGGTATTCACTGACGATGACATAGACATGAACGTGATTCCGATAACGATAGGCATCGCCTTCTAGGACGTCGGGCAACGCCCGGTCAGCCCAAGTCGGCCGGCGGCTTGAACGCCACCGGTTCGGATCAGCACAGAGCGCCAGCAGGCCATGATTCACGGGTCTACTGGCGCTCTTCTCATTCAGCCGTAGGTTCGGGGAACGCGATGGCAATCGGCGCCGATGACGGCTGCGAAAGTGATTCGCACGCGACCATCATGCACGTCCTGATGTGGTCGTTCGACGATCGCCCCACGCTGTGGCGTGGGTGGCATGGAGACAGCCATGACGTCTCATCAGATGCCCAACCGGCCCGTGCCAGTGAAGTCCGGCAAGCCTGCGGGCGTATCGCATGACACGGAAGTGTCGCGTGAGGCAGCGGCCGCGGATGCACCGGACGAAGCAGGCACTACCAGCCGAAGCTCCTCACGTCGTTACAGCTCGAGGGGCGGATCGCCGGGGGTTCGCCTGCTCCGGAACGATGAATGGAAGCGTGCCGAACGAGTGCTTCATCTGTCCGGCAGGGAGGCGGAGATTGCGCGAGCCATCTTCGCTGATCGCACCAAGGCCGAGATTGCTGAAGACCTGGGGATCTCGCACCATACCGTGCACACGCATGTAGAGCGGTTGTACAGGAAGCTCGGCGTGGGCAGCCGCACCCAGCTCGTGCTGTGCGTTGTGAGGCAGGGGATCGGCAGGTAGGCAACGAGAAGCTGCCCGGTTCACGGTTGGAATTTCCCGCGCGCAACCGGATCGTGACCCGGCCGGTACCGGACCGACGCCCCGATACACGAAGTGCAGTGCACCTTCCGGCTCGCGCTCCGACGTGGAATGTTCCAAGTTGCGGGTGCGGACCGTCGGCAGTGGCGGCACCGCACCCGCCACAGTGCACGTCATCCGAGATTTCCCGACAACCATGTCAACAGTAGAACTCAACGGCATCTTCAGCCCGCGCAGATATGCAGGACGTGCGCTGGCAGTTGCCGCTGCAATGGCAGCCGCACTGGCGGCGCCAGCCACCGTTCACTCGCAGGCTGCAGCTGCGGACTCAACGTCGCCCACGCTCGTGGTGATGATCACGGTGGATCAGCTTCGCGGCGACTATCCGGATGTCTTCCGGAGCACGCTTTCAGGCGGACTGGCACGGCTCACTCGCGAGGGTGCGTGGTTCGTGAACGGCATGCAGGACCACGCGAATACCGAAACCGCTCCGGGGCACTCGGGAGCACTGTCGGGGCGTCTTCCCCGCTCGCATGGAATCGTGCTCAACGCGGCTGGCGTTCCCGATGAGCAGGCACCGTTGATAGGTGGAGGTGGCGCCGGGGCAAGTCCGTTCCGCTTTCGCGGCTCGAGCTTCATAGACTGGCTTCGCATGCGCGACCCTCGCAGCCGGGCGCTCTCCGTAAGCCGTAAGGATCGCGGCGCCATCCTCCCTCTCGGGCGGGCAAAGCAGCATGCGTTCTGGTGGGCGAGCGATGGCCGGTTCACTACGAGCACATACTACGCAGACAGCCTGCCCGACTGGGTGAACGCGTTCAACGCGCGCCAGAGTGCGGCGGCACTCGCAGGTCGTATGTGGACACCGTTGCTCGATGAGTCGCGCTACGCCGAGCCGGACACGGTTGCGGCCGAGCGTCCGGGTTCACCGGTGGAGGCGTACACGTTCCCGTACATGGTGCCGGAGAACGCGGAAGATGCAGCGCGTGCTCTCCCGAACTACCCGTGGATGGACTCGCTCACGGTTGACATCGCCCTCGAAGGGCTGGTGAAGATGGGCCTGGGGCAAGGGCCGCAGATCGACCTGCTGGCCGTTTCGCTCTCCACCACGGACGCGGTCGGCCACATGTTCGGCCCCGACTCGCGCGAGCTGCACGACCAGGTAGTGCGTGTGGACCGTGAGATTGGCCGGTTCCTGGATTCGTTGTTTACGCTGCGCGACCGTAATCGTGTGATCGTGGCGCTGACGGCCGACCACGGCGTATCGCCGCTGCCCGGCGTTGCGTCGCGCTATCCAAATTCGCAGAGTGTGCGCGTGAATCTCGGGCCGGCCGTTACTGCTGCGCGTGAGGCACTGGTTGCGCGCGGTGTAGGCGAGGAGGCATTCGGGTTCTCCAGCGGAGAGTTGCGTCTCGATCGCGGTGCATTCGCTGCCGCAGGCGTGAATGCAGACTCGGTGGTGGACGCGTTCGGCCGGGCGGTGTTGCAGGTGCCCGGTGTGCTGCGTGTAGACCGCTGGAGCGATGCGATGCGTGCGGACACGACTGCAGACGATGTGGCACGCAGGATACTGCACATGTATCCGGATGACCTGATACCGGACCTTGTGGTGTCGCTCACCCCGTACAGTGCGTGGGGCAACGCCACCTACCATCAGCACGGGGCGCCTCACGACCCCGATGCGCTGGTGCCGGTAATCTTCTGGGGTTCGCCGTTTACGGCCGGACGGCACGAACGTCGGGTGAGGGTGGTTGACATCGCTCCCACGATTTCAGCTGCACTTGGCGTGACGCCAACGGAAAAGCTGGACGGCGTGATACTTCGTGAGGCGCTGAATCCTGTGGTCAGGGAGCGAGTGGGAGCGCAACCGCAGCGGTGAAGCGCGGAAGGCGAGGCTCGCCGCTGGTGGTGACGGGCAGGACTTCGCGGCTTGGCAGGGCGTTCGACGAGCTCCAGTTCGGTGCTGCGCGAACGCTGAACCTGCGCGAGTCACTGCCCGTACCTGACGAGGCCGTGAGGCGGGTGGAGGCGTGGCTCAGGGAGCGGCAGGTATCCGCCTCCGGCGAGGTGCTGGTAATTACCGGCAGGGGAAACCGGAGCCATGGCGGGGTGTCCCCCGTTCGTGAGGCGGTACACACGCACCTCGGCCGGATGCGTCGCATGGGTGTGGTGCAGTCGGTACGCGAGCACACGCCAGGCTCCTTCGTCGTGACGCTGGCGCCCGTGTCCAGCCTGTTCGCAGCGCCGAAAAGCAGGCGTCACGACACCGGTGTGTCCACGGCATCAACCACGGCGATCGAGGGACTCGGGGACACCACCAGGCGGCAGCTCCTGCTGCTCGCCTCGCGCTACCTGGAGTCCCTCGGCATCTCCAGGCCAACGGACAGCCAGGTGCGCGTTGAGATGGAGAGGCGATTCAGCCTGCTCCTGGCCGCGCTGCCCGATGGTGCTGAGCGCGAGGAGCGACTGCTCGCTACTGTTGAACAGGCTCTTCGCGACCTGGACGACGAAATATGAAACCACACAAGATGATTACCGCAGCCGCGCTTGTGGCTGCGTTCCCTGCCCTGCTTGCTGCGCAGCAGGGCACCGTGCCCGCAACCCGTGAGGCACCCGCAGTTGCCGGCTACACACCTGCAGCTGCCGAACGCCAGGCGCAGGTGGAGCGTGCGGCGATTGCCATTCCGGATTCCGCGAGCGCGCGCAGGCATGCACGCGAGCTTACGCGTGAGGCGCACGTGGCGGGAACGCCGGCGCAGGAACGTACGCGGGACTACGTGCTGCAGGTAATGCGGGAGGCGGGGCTGGAAGTGGAAGCCAGGCCCTACGAGATCTACCTGCCGCACGCCACCGAGGTGCGCGCGTGGGTGCTGGGTGGAGAATCGGGAGACAGCGTTGAGCTCAACCTCGTGGAGCCTCCGATTGCGGCTGACGCCGACACCCGGCTGCCTCAGTATCCGGCGGTGAACGGCTACAGCGGCGCGGGTGATGTATCGGGCGAGCTCGTGTACGTGAACTATGGTCTCATAGAAGACTACGCACGGCTCGACTCGCTCGGAGTGTCGGTACGCGGACGCATTGCGGTTGCGCGCTACGGACGCTCGTTCCGCGGAATCAAGGCTCGTGAAGCAGAGCGCAACGGCGCCATCGGGCTGATCATCTACAGCGATCCGATCGAAGACGGCTTTGTGCGCGGCGACGTGTATCCGGAAGGGCCAATGCGCCCCGCCGAAGCCGTGCAGCGCGGCAGCGTTATGAACGTGATCGGCGACCCGAGCACGCCGGGCTGGGGTAGCGTACCGGGCGCGCGTCGTCTTCCGGTGGACAGCCTGGACATTCCGCGTATCCCCGTGCTCCCGATGTCATATGCGAACGCGGCGCAGCTGCTGAAGGGATTGCGTGGTACCGACATCCCGGCCGGCTGGCAGGGAGGGCTTCCGTTCCGCTATCACATTGGCCCCGGCCCTGTGCGCGCGCGCGTGGTTGTGCGGGACGACCGGAACGAAACGCCCTACAAGACCATCTGGAACACACTGGGCACCATTCGAGGTACCGACTTCCCCGATGAAGTAATCGTGATCGGTGCGCACCGGGACGCGTGGGGTCCTGGTGCTTCCGATAACGTGAGCGGAACGGTGAGCGTGCTGGAGGCAGCGCGTGCGGTGGGCGCTCTCGTGGAGCAGGGCATGCGGCCGCGAAGGACGCTGGTTTTCGGTACCTGGGATGCCGAGGAGTGGGGAATCATCGGCAGTACGGAGTATGCCGAGCAGGAAGCGGAGAACCTGACCAGGAACGGGGTGGCCTATCTCAACCAGGATGGTGCCGCGTCGGGTCCGTCGTTTGGTGGCGGCGGGTCACCGTCGCTTCGGTCCACGCTTCGATCGGTGGCATCCGTAGTACCCGACCCAGGTGGTGATGGAAGCGTGTACGCTGCGTGGCGAAAGAGAACGGGCGCGGCGGAGGGAACGGAGCCCGCGATGGGCGATCCGGGCGGCGGGTCTGACTTTGCAGGCTTCTACAATCACCTGGGCGTGCCTCACGCCGACTGGGGTTTCGGGGGCCCGTACGGGGTGTACCACTCGCACTACGACACCTACAACTGGATGGCTACGTTTGGCGACACCGCCTTCACGAGCCACGCTGCGGCCGGCAGGATGGGCGCCGCGATGCTCATGCGGCTCGCCAACGCTGACGTGGTGCCTTACGACTACGTGGAGTACGCCGAGACCATGCGTCGTAACGCCGAGCCGCTGGACCGTGCGCTGAAGGAGCGGAGCCTGGGTGATGCATCTGCGCTGCTGCAGGCGGTGGACGGGATGCGTGCTGCCGCGGTGAAGTTCGCGTCTGCGCGCGACGCGCGGTTGAAGTCCGGCAATCCGTCTGCGGCCGTTCTCGAGCGCACTAATGCGGCGCTGCGAACGGTTGAGCGTCAGCTCACGAGGCCGGAGGGGCTGCGCACACGGCCATGGTACCGCAACCTCGTGTATGCCGCAGACGAGAACAATGGCTACGCCACGATCGGCTTTCCGTCGGTGGCTGAGGCAATGCGTTCCGGTAACGCGGCCCTCGTGAGGGCCGAGGTGGCGGACCTCGCCGAGCGATTCAACCGCGCGACAGCGGCGGTGGAGGAGGCTACGCGGGCGATAGGAGGCTGAGTTCCTTCCGCCCTCAGTCCAGTCCGTTCTGAGGGCGGAAGAATCCCTGTGACTCGCTCATGTCTTCGATGAGCAGCTCTTCGAGCATCATCCAGTCATAAACCAGCGCGGGAGCTGCGGCGTCACCTTCCAGTGGCGCGGCTTCCGCGGCCGCCGCGGGCCCGGTGGCGTTTGCTGCCGCCTCGGCGCGATCGGCCAGCCGCTTTACGATCAGCTCGGCGTCTGCAACACGAGCGGGATCGCGGAACACCGGATGTCCCACGAGTCGCTCGCCGAGTTCCGGTGCGAGTGACAGGGCGCGCTTCTCCAGATCCACCAGGTGATCTGCGGCGGTTTTGAATGTCGTGAGCAGGCCGGTGACGTCCGGCTTGCGCGGCAGCACGATTGCGCGCTCCAGGATTCCGGTAGAGAAGCCGCGCGACGTCCACTCTGCTACGGCGACACGAAGCTGGCCGCGCCAGTCGGAGATGGTTGTCTCCAGCGCCAGTCTTACTTCGTCCAGGAAGCCATCGAACTCGGCGCTGGTCGCCGTGGATTCTTCCGGATGTCGGGGTGCTTCCTCGTGCGCCTCGTATTCCGGTGCAGGTGCGTTTTCGGTTGCGGGACTGTCGGGAGGAGTGGCGAGGCCGACTGCGGCTTCGTCGCGATCCGGGTTCATGGGATCGGGAACGGACCGGTGCCTGCCGCTGGTGGCACGTGCCAGGGCGTACGTACGAGGAACTCCCCGCGACGGCCGCGGTCGCGCCAGTTCGGGACGGGTGCGCGAGCGAGCCGGTCGGGGATCGTCGTTCAGGTGTTCTGAACGGTTGCTGTCGTCCGGTTCCGACGCATGAGCGTCGTGCGTGTCGTGCGTGTCGTGGACGTCCTGCACATTCTGCGCTTCCTGCTCTTCAGGCACCTTGCCCGCATCCTGCCTGCCCGAGTGTCGCTCGTTGTGCCAGCCTGACGACTGGCTCCTGCCCGTGGTGCAGTCGTCAGGCTGCCGGGCCACTGCAGCCAGCTCGCGCGGGGTGGTGCGCAGCCGTACGTGCTCCGCCAGATCCACTATCGGAGTGGACGAGCGCGGCGGCTCCAGCGAACACACCACGGAACGTGCCTGACGCGCACCGATCTGTGCCACACTGCCACTGCATGCACAACCGAGGCGTGGCGCAAGGTCCAGCAACACCGAGTCGCCCTTCAGCAGATGCTCGGCCAGTTCCGCAGCAAAGGCGTCGGCTGCAATCTCCACCAGCACACGCCCCGGTGCGTGCTCCTGCAACGCCTCGGCGGTAGGCACCCCGCCAGGCAGGGAGCGATGCCTGCGTCGGTCCGGCGGAAGGATTGAGTCGAACACCACCGGCTGGTCGCCGATGAATACCTCTCGTTCGGCAAGGAGCGCGAGGAACTCAGCGGGGCCGAGTGCCCGGTCAATGAGACTGTCGGCGCCGGCAGGGCATGCGCCTGCGAACGTTATCTGAACGGGTGCGGAGCCGTAGAGCGCGCGTATGTAACGCGCTACCGCCACGGGTGGCGATTCGAGCGGAAGCAGGAATGGCTCGAGCTCCGAGCCGCCGTTCGTGAGGCGCCGCGCGACGCACGGGCAGCTGCACTGGATGACCGGCCCTGCCTCACGCGTGGAGAGCTCCCGGAGGCATGCCGCTGCAACGAGTTCGTCTCCCCAGCTGGACGGAACGGCAGCGTCGAAGCCCGCTGCCAGGCAGGCGTGCACCATCTGCACGGATGTAGCCGGAAGCGCCGCGAGCAGTGTGTCGGTGCCGAGTACCACGACTTCAGCGGTCTTCATGCTGCCGTCCGAATTCGAGTCGTCAGGCTGCGCTCAGGTGGCCCGTCCTGCGAGACCGGTAGGACAGACCTGATCGCGGCTGGCACCGTTGCAAAGGAATTCGAACCGGAGTTCCGAGGCCCTTCAATTGGGAACGAACATTGCGCATGCCACTCGACAATCCGGACATGCGAGGAGAAATGGCAGACGAGGGACACCGCAGGGATAACTCCCGACTCGATCAGCAGGACGTTCTTGCGCTGGCAGCGTATGGAGCGGCCGCGCGCTGGCCTGTCGGCTTCAGCATCTACGAAACCGGCACACCGGCCGACGGCATTTTCATTGTGCTTCGCGGCCAGGTAGTGCTTCGCAGCAGGGTGAAGGCAGGGCGTGGCTTCGTACCCGCGCTGATCACACCCGGCGAAACCTTTGGCGCCGAGGGACTGGGCGACGAGGGGCACTACCGCACTGACGCGCGGGCGGAGACGGAAGCCGAAACGCTGCACCTGAGCAGCGCGCGCTTCCGTTCGCTGATGCGCGAACGACCACAGGATGCCTTCCCGTTGCTCGGGCAGGCGTTCGCCGAACGTGCGCAATTGCTGCAGCGTCTTAGCGAACTGGCGGCATCCAGCGTGGAGCAGCGACTGGTGGGCGCACTTCTCCGGCTCTCGGCGGCCAGGGAAGTCGAGCACCGTGTACTGGAACTTCAGCCATCGAACGGGCGTCCACTTGGAGGCGGCGGTTCGTGGTCGGGCAGTGGGAGCGGCGGCGGCGCGAACAGCACGCCGAGCGATCGGGAGCTGCATTCGGAGCCACTGCACCTCGATCCTGCCCGTTATCGCCTGCTGTGCGAGATGGTGGGCGCCACGCGCGAATCCGTGTCGCTGGTAATGGCTCGCCTGGTGGCAGAAGGTGGTGCTGTGCGGGATGGAAGCTCCATCCTCATTCCATCGCCGTACGCGTTGCTCCGTCGCGGTCGTTCGCGAGGCGATACCCCGCGCGAGCTCAAGGTGGAGCGGGAGCCAGAGCTGAGCGCATGAAGGTGCAGGGCCGGAATGCTGAAGCACACGCCCGGCCTCGAGGGCCGCGCGTGACGCAGGGATGGATGCCGGCAACTGCGCCATCAAGGTCAGTCGGGGTGCACGGGTTCGCATTTCGGTGTTCGCGTCATCGTCGGCGCGAAATACCCCATGGGGGCCGTGGTGCTTCCTGCCCGGTGTACTGAACTCCCGGGTATCAGGGGCACCGCTGACTGCGCCATGGCTACCGGCCAGACAGCCGGTCTGTTTTACGACGCGCAGGGGACCTCAAGAGTATCGGGCTCCGGGCCAATAAGCGACCCACCCGGAGCGGGAAATCACGGAAATTTCGCGCAGATCTGCGAACCGTGGCAATCAGCGGTCGCCAGCGGCGGCAATATGCGCGTGATCAGCGGTCGTGCCCCACCTTTCCCCCGGCGTGGTCAGCCAGTAGTCTGCGGGCCATGCTCATCCGCCTGATTGCGTTCGTCGCCGTTCTTGCCGCAGCGGCCATGGTTGTGCGCACCAGCTCCGGGCGTCATGCGCAGAGTGTGAGGCGGCGGCTGCGCACCGGCGAGAATGGCATCCTGGGCGGAGCGGAGCCAATTCAGCTGGAGGGAGACGGACGCGGGGCCGTGCTCCTGCTCCACGGCTTCGGGGACACACCCCAATCGGTTGCCGGAATGGCCAGTCATCTCAATGGCGAGGGATGGACGGTGTCCGTTCCGCTGCTGCCGGGACACGGGCGGTCGTTGGAGGCCTTTTCGGTGTCCACGAAGGAGGAGTGGCTCGATGAGGCGCGGAGGAGCCTGAAAGCGCTGCGCACGGAGCACTACCCGGTATTCCTGATCGGCCAGTCCATGGGCGGAGCGCTGGCAACGATCCTGGCGTCGGAATTCGAAGACCTTCCGGGCCTCGTGCTGCTCGCGCCGTACCTGGGAATGCCGCGTGCGCTGCGCTGGCTTGCGCGCAGCCATCCCGTACTGGGAGTCCTGTCACCATGGGTACCCTCGGCCAGCGAGCATTCGATCAGGGATCCTGCGGCGCGGGAGGCAAGTCTGGGTTATGGAACCGTGGCGCCGCGTCTCCTGGCGGAGCTGCTCGACGTGTCCGAAGTTGCGAGAGAGGCAGCAAGGGGGGTGAAGTGTCCGGTGCTCGCGATCTATTCGCGACATGACAACCGCGTACCTGTTGCGGAAGCTGAACGAGGCTTTGCGGCGCTGGGGAGCAGCGAGAAGTGGCTGGTGTGGGAAGACGAAGCGGGGCACGTACTGAGTGTGGACTTCGGGCACGAGCGGATCTTCAGCCGGGTGACGTGGTGGTTGTCGCGTCCCGGTGCGGTGAAGTTTCCCCGGCGGCGGTGAGCGGGCGGTGAGCGGGCGGTGAGCGTGCGTTGAACGAGCGCCGACCAGATGCAGAGCAGACGCTGAACGGGGCAGGAAAGCGCCCTGGGTTCCTTGCAGAGCCGTGTACATGGTGGCATCGTAGGCGGACGGTGTCTGTCGCACCCTGGTGTGTGGCGGTCGGATTCGACTGCAGCGATAAAGACTCGAGCCCAGAACAGAATGCGAATAGGCGTTCCCGCGGAAACAATGCCGGGAGAGCGGCGTGTAGCTCTCGTGCCGGATGCAGTGAAGCGCCTCACGAAGGCAGGCGTGTCGGTAGCGGTGCAGCGAGGTGCTGGAGTATCTGCGGGGTTTGCGGATTCGGATTATGAATCGGCTGGTGCGGAGGTGGCGCCTGACGCGGCGCAGGCGCTTGCCGGGGCAGACCTCATCTGCAGGGTGCAGCAGCCGGATGCAGCCGAGATTGCGCACCTGCCCGGAGGTGCAACGCTGGTGTGCCTGCTGCCGCCCGGGGTGGCGCCGGACGTGAGCGCGATCGTGGCACGTGGGGTGACTGTGCTTGCGCTGGAGCGTGTGCCGCGCATAACGAGGGCCCAGAGCATGGACGTGCTGTCTTCGCAGGCAACGATTGCCGGCTACAAGGCGGTGCTCCTGGGCGCATCGAGCATGGTGAAGCTGTTGCCGATGCTCACGACTGCGGCTGGTTCCATTCCGCCGGGTAACGCATTCGTGATAGGTGCCGGTGTTGCGGGCCTCCAGGCAATTGCCACCGCGCGGCGCCTTGGTGCGGTTGTGAGTGCGTTCGACGTGAGGCCTGCGGCAGCGGAGCAGGTAAAGAGCCTGGGTGCAAGCTTCGTGGGTGGCGACCTGCTGAACCGTGAGGCGGAGGCTGCCGGCGGCTACGCGAGGGCACAGACGGGCGATGAACAAGAGCGCACGCTGGAAACCATCGCGGGGCACATACCCGGGCAGGATCTCGTGATAACCACCGCGCAGATTCCCGGTCGTGCGGCGCCGCGGCTCATCACTGCTGCCATGGTGGAGAGCATGCGCTCCGGCAGCGTGATCGTGGACCTTGCAGCGGAAACCGGGGGCAACTGCGAACTCACCCGGCGCGGCGAAACCGTGATGGTGAACGGCGTATCGGTAATAGGCCCGGTGAACCTGCCGAGCACGGTGCCCCTGCACGCAAGCATGATGTTCAGCAAGAACGTTGAAACTCTCGTCAAGCACCTGCTGCACGAGGGCGCACTACGAGTGGATCCCGAAGATGAGATTACTGGCGCGATGATCGTCGGGCGGGTTCACGCATCCAACCTCACGCCAGACGCCTGAACATGACATTCCTTGCCGGCATCGTGATATTCACGCTCGCCACCTTTCTTGGGGTGGAGCTGATCGGGCGCATTCCACCCACGTTGCATACCCGCTCATGTCGGGTGCCAACGCGATCAGCGGCATTACCGTGGTTGGCGCAATCATAGTCGCCGGCGGCGGACACGGCTGGATATCCAACGCACTCGGCTTTGGCGCCGTCGTGTTCGCGATGGTGAACGTGATGGGTGGCTACACAGTGACGGGACGAATGCTCCAGATGTTCCGCAAGGACACCGGTGCGCCTGTTGCATCACCTGACGAGAAGGTGAGCTGATGCGGGAGAGCATAACGATCCTTGCGTACCTGGTTGCTGCCGTCTGCTTCATCATCGGACTCAAGCGACTCGGCAAGCCGGACACCGCACGTTCCGGCAACCAGATATCTGCAGCGGGCATGCTGCTCGCAATCGTGGTGGCGCTCTTCGACCGCGCGGTGATTTCGTATGAGGTGATCATCGCCGGCATGATCGTGGGAGGTGGCGCAGGCTACTGGCTCGCTCGCACGGTGCAGATGACGGCAATGCCGCAAATGGTTGCCCTCCTGAATGGATTCGGCGGCGGCGCCTCACTCCTGGTTGGTGCGTCGGAGTTTCTGTATGCCGAGTCTGCAGGGCTGGCGGTGGACACTCCAACATCCGTAGCCGTGCACCTGGGAGTCATCATCGGTGCCATAACGTTTACGGGAAGCGGCGTGGCCTTCGCAAAGCTCCAGGAGCTCGTGACGGGCAGGCCGCTCACCTTCAAGGGCCAGCAGGTATTCAACGCGCTCCTGCTGCTGTCCATCCTGGCCATCGCTGCATATCAGATCATAACGCCGGATCCGCTGCTGTCACCGTTCTACATGCTGTGCGGCCTTGCGCTGGTACTGGGCGTCATGCTCGTACTGCCGATAGGCGGGGCAGACATGCCGGTGGTCATATCGCTCCTGAACTCCTATTCGGGAATTGCAGTGGCAATGACCGGATTCGCCATCGGCAACGAAGTGCTCATCATTGCCGGTGCGCTGGTGGGGTCGTCAGGAATCATCCTGACCCAGATCATGTGCAAGGCCATGAATCGCTCGCTGGCCAACGTGCTGTTCGGGGCGTTCGGCTCGGTCACCACCAGTTCGCGTACATCCGAGGGCCTCACGGTCAGGACCATCACGGCTGAGGACGCCGCTATCCAACTTGCCTATGCACAAAGCGTTATTGTCGTGCCCGGCTACGGAATGGCGGTTGCCCAGGCTCAGCACGTGATCCGGGAACTTGCCGAGCAGATCGAGAAGCGCGGCGGCTCGGTGAAATACGCAATTCACCCAGTTGCGGGTCGCATGCCGGGACATATGAACGTATTGTTGGCAGAGGCGAATGTGCCGTATGATCGCCTGGTGGAGATGGAGGAGATCAACCCGGAGTTCGAGCGAGCGGATGTGGCACTGGTGGTGGGAGCCAATGACGTAGTGAATCCTGCCGCGCGAAACGATCCTGCGTCGCCCATCTACGGGATGCCCATCCTCAACGTGGACCACGCGAGAAGCGTATTCGTACTCAAGCGCTCGATGAGCGCCGGGTTTGCCGGAATCGAGAATGAGCTTTTCTATAACGAGAAAACCTCAATGCTCTTCGGGGATGCCAAGAAGTCGCTGTCGGCTCTCGTGCAGGAGGTGAAGTCTTTCTGACACCCTTCAGGGCGACACGCTCCGCGATGAAGCGCTCGATCGCCTGACGGGAACACCAGACGAAGGACGGCCGGACGCTTGCGCTCGCGTTATGATGGGGATGTGCAGGTCGTCGTATGTGGGTCCGGACCAGCCAGTCGTCTTTTACCAGTACGCCGATAGTGATAAGGCTGAAGGCCCTTGGGGGACTCGCCGTGGACCTCGGCGGTCGAATTCCCCTGGGAGCGGCGGTAGATCGACGCCCCCTGTGTGCACTCACCATCCTCGCCTGCGCTGGCGAGGATGGTGTTGAGCGCGAGTACCTGGCAGCGCTCGTCTGGCCGGAACTCCCTCTCGCGCGGGCGGTTTCCGCTCTCAAGGAGGCAATCAGCCGGCTGCGCTCCGACCTGGATGCGCCGGACCTGCTGCTTGGCGGGCAGGTTCTGCGGCTGAATCCCGACCTCATAACGAGCGACATCCAGGAGCTCCGCAGCGCGGCGGCGGAAGGAAATTACGAAGGAGTGGTGGCGGCGTTCGGCGGCCCGCTTCTCGATGGTGTGCCGCACGATGGCTCTCCCGAATTCGCGGCAATCATCGCGGAGCAGAGCGCCACGCTGAGCGCCGTCTTCCAGCGATCAGCCGAGATTGCTGCCGCAGATGCGCAGGCAGCGGGCGATGACCGTCGTGCGGTTCAGCTGTGGCGTCGTCTCACTGCCCATGAGCCAAATAGCGGCTACTAC
>DATGOL010000065.1:0-15004 GCA_035306065.1 Gemmatimonadales bacterium
CCGAACGTGCGTGTTCGTACCGGTATGTGCTGGCCGCCTACGTTGATGTCGTGCTCACCGATGGGTTCGAAGCGTGCCCAGTCATACCTCACACCGCCCTGCAGGCGCCACCTTCCTGCGTGGTACTCCTGCACTGCGTACGCCGCGAGCGAAAGGTCATCAGTGTTGGGCGTACGGGTGGCACCTCCCAGCCGCACCTCACGACCCTGCGCCCGGACTCCAAACGCGCCCGACTCGAACGGCCCGAGCCCGCTCGTGCGCGTCATCAGCTCACCACTCGCCAGGCGCTGCACGAAGGCCGTTCCCACCGAGCCGGACTTGGTGTACTCCTCGTGCGAATAGTCCGTGACATTCGCCACGGCGCGCACATCCTGCAGCGCCGACCCCGATCTCCAGGCGCCTTCGGCGCGCAGGTTATGCCTGCGCATGGCGACATCTATTCCTTCAGGGTGCGAACCAACGAATCCACCCGGAATTCCATATTCGTTCTCGTAGTACCTGTAGGCACTTCCAACGTGTCCGTTGTCGAACACGAAAGACGCGCCTGCTGCGGCTCCCGTTGAAGACACCTGCGTGTTGTCCAGTGCTCCGGCGGGCGTGCGCATGTCACCAGCCCGCCTTCCGCTTACCTCTGCGCGCATTGCCAGCGGGCCTGCTGCGCTCGTGAAGCTCCCTCCCCCGCTCAGTCCGCTGTTCGCGCTGCTGCCCTGTAGCACCACCATTCCGTGCGGATGCTGCGGGCGGGAAGTCGGTATTTCGTCGCGCACGACGTTCACCACACCCCCTAACGCGGAGCTGCCGTAGAGCAGAGACATGGGGCCGCGCACCACCTCGATACGGCTGGCCGTGAGCGCCTCCACCGCAATCGCGTGGTCGCCTGACGTGGCTGAGAGGTCACCCGGACGCTGGCCATCCTCCAGAACCAGTACACGGTCACCGCTCAGGCCGCGAAGCACGGGCTTCTCCGTCGCAGGCCCCACGCTCGTTAGTGTCACGCCCGGCTGCGACTCGATCGTACCAGCCAGCGTTCCAGCCATGGCACGATCCAGCGCTTCGCTGGAAAGCACCGACGTAGGGCTCAGTACGTCATCGCGGCTTCGCTCACCCACAGTGCCCGTGACCACCACTGCCTGCAACGACGCCGGTGCAGCAGCCATGCGAATCGTCACGGGCTGCAACGAAGCACCGGCTCGCACCTCCACCCGCACCGACGTCTGACGATAACCCAGCCGCCACGCACCAATCGTATAATTGCCCGGCGGCAGCGTACCGAACATGAACTCGCCATCACCATGCGTGCGCTCACCTCGATTCAACTCGAGGATGCGGAGCGTCACACCGGAAATGGGTGCCGACGTGGCGGAGTCAACGACCATGCCTCGCAACACCGCGTCCTGCGCCGCAAGCGTTCCCGTGGAACCGAACAGGGCCAGAAGCGCCAGAAGACAGCAGTTGCGGAAGCTGACAGTGGCGGACGACCTGGTCGCGTGCACTACGCGGGCGATGCACAACGCCATCGTTGTGTGCCTGGATATCTGATGCATTTGTAGCTGTATGGTTGCCTGCTGATCGCCATTCGCACGGCCTTGCCGGTGCGTGGCATTCACGTTCGCGTTATGCGAAACGTGCGCGGACTGTCAGCTGAGCGTCCCGACCGGGACTGCGGCCGACGGTGGTTAGCCGATCAGCGCTGGTGGCCCGCGGGCAACGGGCGACGGCAGAGGAATAGTGGGCGGTTCCGAAGCGATCCGCTCAGGATGGGCTTCGGCCTCGTAATCACCGGCGAAAACCACCGACTGGTCGTCCGGCAGCAGCGGCGACGACAGCACCCTGCAGAACACGCACAACAGCTCGTGGCCGTCTGCGGGCGGCGACTCCGGCTCTCGTGCCGTGACGGGGGCCTCGGCGCTGGCCTGGGACGCAAGCACCACCGACTTCGCTACATGCGCGTCGCTCAGCGCGTGGTTGATCGGGAATACCGCAACCAGCCAGAAGTGCAGCAGCAGCTGCAACAGGGCATAGCTGCGAACGCGCGCCGAACGCCCAGGCGCTGCCCCGCTCAAAGCGCTTCCCGTATTGCCAACGTTCACCGCTCCAGCCCCGGAATGCACGCCCGCCGTCTCCCCGCGCTTGCGCGCAGAAGAACCGACAAAGCGTCTCGGAGAGGAGTTCTGCATATCGTGTTGGCCCGGGTTTACTGGAAACAGCGCCGGTTACGTAGTGAAGTATCGCTGTTGAAACATGCTACTGGCTGCTAACGCACGAGGCAGTGAAATCGCTCACTGGGTCGAAATTCGCACGGGCGTGTTCAGCCCGCGGGTGAAACTGCGACCGGAGCACCGTCAATCCCGCTTCTCAGCCAAACCCGAGCCACCCGATTGACCTCCACCTCCGTGCAGGACTATGCTACTTGGTTGGCCTCAGGCTGCCAGGCAGCGCACCAGCCGGCCCCGTGGCCATCTGATCAGGTCTTCGCCCGTTCCTTGTTCCGGGCGGCCTCATGCACGACCTCCCCGCCCGAATGAAACGCCAGGACGCGCTCGACTACCACTCACAGGGAAGACCCGGGAAGATCGCGGTCGTTCCCACGAAGCCGCTAAGCAATCAGCGGGACCTGGCACTGGCGTACTCCCCGGGAGTCGCCGAACCATGTCTGGAGATCCAGCAGAACCCCGAAGACGCGTACAAGTACACCGCTCGAGGCAACCTGGTTGCCGTGGTCACCAACGGCACCGCCGTCCTGGGACTCGGCAACATCGGAGCACTCGCAGGGAAGCCCGTGATGGAGGGCAAGGGCAACCTCTTCAAGCAGTTTGCGGATCTCGATGTCTTCGACTTGGAGGTTGGCTCCGAGAATCCGGAGGATGTGATCAGGTTCTGTCAGCTGCTGGAACCATCGGTTGGCGGGATCAACCTGGAGGACATCCGGGCTCCGGACTGCTTCTACATCGAGGAGGAGCTTCGCAGGACGGTTGGAATCCCCGTCTTTCACGACGACCAGCACGGCACGGCTATCATCTCGGGCGCGGCACTGCTCAACGCACTGGAGATAGTCGGCAAGCGAATTGACGACGTTCGGGTGGTGTTCTCCGGTGCGGGTGCTGCTGCCATTGCAACGGCCGAGCACTACGTGCGGCTGGGCGTGACGCGGGCCAACCTCACCATGTGCGACAGGCTCGGCGTGATTTACGAAGGGCGCACCGAGGAGATGGACCCGTACAAGGCGCGTTTTGCGCGGGACACGGAACTGCGGACGATCGCCGAGGCTCTCGAGGGAGCGGACGTGTTCGTGGGATTGTCGGTGGCGAGGGCGGTGACGGGTGAGATGGTGTCGCGGATGGCAGCGAACCCGGTTGTGTTCGCGCTAGCGAATCCGGTGCCGGAGATAATGCCTGACGAGGTTCGGGCCGTTCGCAGCGATGCGATCATTGCTACCGGCCGGAGCGATTATCCGAACCAGGTCAACAACGTTCTCGGTTTTCCGTTTCTCTTCAGGGGTGCGCTGGACGTACGTGCGCGCGAGATCAACGAAGAGATGAAGATGGCTGCCACTCGCGCTCTTGCGGCGCTCGCGCGCGAAGAGGTGCCGGAGAGCGTTTCAAGGCTGTACGGACTGCGCACGGTGTCGTTCGGCGCCGACTATCTCATTCCGTTCGCCTTCGACCCCCGAGTGCTGCTCTGGGTTGCGCCCGCGGTTGCGTGGGCCGCGGTGGCGAGTGGAGTGGCATCCGAATTCGTGGAAGTTGACGAATACCGGCACCAGCTCGAGGTGCGGCTTGGTCGTGCGCGCGGGGTGCTGCGCGGCATCATTACGCGTGCAATGCGCGATCCGAAGCGCGTTGTTTTCCCCGAGGGCGAAGAGCCGAAGGTGATGCGCGCAGCGCAGATTCTCGTAGACGAAGGCATCGCTTATCCCATCCTGCTGGGCAATCCGGAAGTCATGCAGTACAGGGCACTGCAGCGGCGCATTTCGCTGGAAGGCATAACGATTGTAGACCCCGGTAGCTCGCCAGAGCGTGAGGAATACGCCAGGCGCCTGTGGGAAAAGCGGAGACGCAAGGGGCTAAGCCTCGGCGAGGCGTCGCAACGCATGTACAACTCGAACTACTTCGGTTCGCAGATGGTGGAATCGGGGCATGCTGACGCGCTGGTATCCGGAGTGAACATGCACTATCCGGAAACCATCCGGCCTGCGCTGGAGGTGATTGGTGCACATCCGAAAGCGAAGCTCGTGAGCGGCATGTACATGCTGATATTCGACAAGCAGCTCGTGTTCTGCGGTGACACGACCGTGAACATCGACCCGACGTCGGATGAACTTGCGCGCATTGCGATAGCGGCGGCGCGGGTGGTGCGCAACTTTGGCATCGAGCCGCGGGTGGCAATGCTTTCGTTTTCGAACTTCGGATCCGTGAGGGCCCCGGAAACGTCCAAGGTGGCGCGCGCCGTGGAAATCGTGCGTGAGCTGGAGCCCGGATTACAGGTGGACGGCGAGATTCAGGCGGATACAGCGCTGGACGAGATCCACCTGAGAGAGACCTTTCCGTTCAGCAATCTCAAGGAACCGGCGAACGTGCTCATCTTCCCGAACTTGAGCGCGGGTAATATTGCTTACAAGTTGCTGCACAGGCTGGGCGGGGCTACTGCGATCGGCCCCATCCTGCTTGGGATGCGACGTCCCGTTCATGTCCTGGAACAGGGTGCGTCTGTAGATGACATAGTGAACATGGCGGCGGTGGCCGTTATGGATGCACAGGGCAGGTCGCCAAACACCAATAGTCAGCGAGGCGGCGCCGGTAGCAGGGCTGCCGCAGAAACAATGCGAGGAGGAATTCTCTGATGGCCACTCAGGCGGCGCCGGCGCAGGCCGGCAGCGAAGGCTCAACCAACCGCGAGAGCGAGCACGGGCTGGAAGCTCAAGGACTTCTGCCCCGGGGCACCGTGCGCTGGAATCTCATCAACGCGGAGTTGATGGAGTGCGCGGCCCGGCGGGAAGAAGGTCAGTTCGCGGAAATGGGACCTTTCGTTGCGGTAACTGCACCACACACTGGTCGCTCACCTAACGACAAGTTCGTCGTCGAGGAACCATCCTCCAGGGATGACGTGGACTGGGGCAACGTAAACCGGAGCATCGCCCCGGAATACTTCGACAGGCTGCTCGCAGACGTTCAGTCATACCTGAACTCGCAGAGCGAACTGTTCGTACAGGATCTCTATGCCGGCGCCGATCCGGCCCACCGCCTCTCGGTGCGCTACGTGACGCCGAATGCGTGGCAGGCCACCTTCGTGCGAAACATGTTCATCCGCCCCGAGCTTTCGGAGCTGAGCAGCTTCCTGCCTAACTTCACGGTGCTGCACGCGCCCGACATGCAGGCGGACCCGGCAATCCACGGCACCCGCACCGGCACCTTCATCGTTCTAAACTTCGAGCGCCGCACCATCCTCATCGGAGGAACGCGCTACGCCGGTGAACTGAAGAAGTCCATCTTCACCGTGATGAACTACCTCATGCCCAAGAGCGGCGTGCTGTCCATGCACTGTTCCGCAAACATGGGCCCGGAGGGCGACACAGCTCTGTTTTTCGGGCTATCCGGCACCGGCAAGACCACCCTCTCGGCAGATCCGGAGCGCGGACTCATCGGCGATGACGAACACGGCTGGAGCGACGAGGGAATCTTCAACTTCGAAGGTGGCTGCTACGCCAAGGTCATCAACCTGTCGGCCGAGGGCGAGCCGGACATCTACCGCACCACGCAGATGTTCGGAACGATCCTCGAGAATGTGGTACTCGATCCCGACACGCGTGAAGTAAGGTTCGAGGACCAGACGATCACGGAGAACACACGCGCGTCGTACCCGCTCCACTTCATCAGGAACCACGTTCCCGGCGGGCGTGGCGGGCACCCGAAGCACGTCGTGTTCCTTACAGCAGATGCATTCGGCGTTCTTCCGCCCATCTCCCGCCTCACGCCGGAACAGGCCATGTACTACTTCCTGTCCGGCTATACCGCAAAGGTGGCTGGTACGGAGCGGGGAGTCACGGAGCCACAGGCCACCTTCTCGGCATGCTTTGGCGCGGTATTCCTCGTGTGGCCGCCGTCGAGATACGCCGAGATGCTCGGCGAACTTCTTCGCAAGCATGATTCCCACGTGTGGCTGGTAAACACCGGCTGGACGGGTGGCCCCTACGGAGTGGGCAACCGGATGAAGCTGGGCTACACGAGGGCAATGGTGCGCGCGGCGCTGGCCGGCAAGCTGGACGGGGTGGAGTCTTTCACACATCCCATCTTCGGGCTGTCAATTCCGAAGAGTTGCCCGGATGTTCCTGTCGAGGTAATGGATCCGCGCGGTACCTGGACAGACCCCGAAGCGTACGACGCCCAGGCGCGCAAGCTCGCGGCGATGTTCAGGGAGAACTTCAGCAGCTTCAGCGATGTGTCGGCGGAAATTCAGGCGGCCGCGCCGAAGGGCTGATCCGGTGGGACCGGGGCGTCGCAACAATGCGGCGCCCCATTCTTTCTGAATGCCGAATGACAACAATTCGCGATCCACTCTGGAACAACATCCGCGTGGATTCTGTCGCGCGCGAACTGATGGACACGCCGGTTTTTCAGCGTCTGCGGTACGTTCGTCAGCTCGGCTGGGCTTTCCTGGTGTACCCCGGTGCCACCCACTCACGATTCGAGCATGCATTGGGAGCGTACAACCTGGCGCGCTGCTCCCTCGACATGCTGGAGCGCAGTGGTCAGCTGCAGCGCGTTCGGCCTGATGAGGGCTCCATAGTCTGCGCTGCGGCCCTGCTTCACGACGTGGGACACTACCCGTTCTCGCACGCGCTGGAGGAGATCGGCGCCAGCCACCACGAGGAAGTTGCGCGATCGCTGGTGACAGAGGGGCCGGTGGCTGCCGTGCTCGAGTCTGCACTGGGGAGGGATGCGCCGGCCAGGGTTCACGATCTCATTCGCGGTGCGAGCGCCAGCCCGCTGCAGCGACTCATTTCCGGCTCGCTGGACCTGGACAAGATCGACTACCTGAAACGAGACGCGATGATGTGCGGAGTGCCGTACGGCGAAGTGGATGTTGACCGTCTGCTGGACGCACTCATCGTGGTAGACGACCTGTCTACCGGTGAGCCGACGGTGGCAGTTCACGAGAAGGGGCTGGCGGCGCTGGAGTCGCTGCTGTTCGCGAAGTATCAGATGTACCGCAACGTGTACTGGCACCATGCGGTTCGCAGTGCCACTGCCATTTACAAGCGACTGGTGGATGATGCGCTTGCAGAGGGTTCACTGCAGGCTGCATCGCTGGCGACGTTCACGGACGAAGGGCTGTTGATTTCGCTGGAACGCAACGGGAGTGGGCACGTCAGGGCGCTGCTCGCCCACCTGCGCGGGCGCAAGTTGTACAAGCGGATACTCGAGGTACCGGCGGCCGAACTGGATGAATCGTCGCTGGAGTGGATAGCAACGGACAGGAAGCGTGCACTTCGCACGGAAGACGAGATGGCGGAGCGTCTGGGGCTGGCGCCTGGCGAGCTGGTACTGGACTTTCCGGCGAAGGAGGGGATGCTGGGCGTTGACCTGCCAATCGTGAGGCGCGGTGGCCGCGTGGAGCATCTCACCAGCGAGGGTCTCGCGCGTGCCATCAATCTTCCGAAGCTGAGCGAGCAACTCTACCGCTCGGCGCGGTGGCTCAGGATCTTCGCGGTGGAGCGTCGTGAGGTGGATGCCGATGCGCTGCTGGCAGAGCTCGGCGCGGCGTGAAAGACTCGGCAACTGAGGGAGACGCCTGACAGCTGCCGTCAGGTACCTGGGCCACTCACCCGCGTATCCGGCCCCTGCCTCCGCCCGTGCGCCACCGCCAGCTTTCGCGCAATTCCCCGATAGAACGCCGCATGCTCTGCGCGCTCCTCGGCGTCGAACGACATCGCGCAACGTTCCAGCGCGTACAGGATATTACCCAGGTAGAGCTCAGCGAGCTCCCCTACCCCCTGCTCCTGCTGCGCGCCCTCGCCCTGACGCACCGCATCAACGCTGCCGCTGCCCGAATCTGGCCGATCCTCAGCGCTGGCCATTGTCGCCCGGATCTCCTTCATCCGTGGAATTCACCTGCACCACAATCGCGGTGATGTTATCCAGGCCGCCTCGTCCGTTCGCCTCGGCGATCATCGCATCCACGATGCGCGAGGGGGCGGCCTTGGAGAGGAGAAGCTGCGAGAGTCGCCTGTCGTCCACCATTCCCGTGAGACCATCGCTGGCGACCAGGAAAATGTCGCCGGGGCGCACTGCGCCGCTGTAGACATCCGGCTGCACTTCCGAACCTGCGCCAACGCAACGAGTGATCACGTTGCTGTACGGATGAAAGCGCGCCTGCTCCGGCGTGAGATAGCCGGCGTCTACCTGCTCCTGGACGTAGGAGTGGTCCTTGGTGAGCTGGATGAGCGAACCCTCGCGCATCAGGTACACGCGCGAGTCGCCAACCTGCCCGATGGTGTAGCGTTCGTTGGAGATGACCAGGGCGGAAACAGTAGTGCCCATGCCCTGCTTGTCCGACTCCTCCATTGTGCGGCCGTAGATGGCCCTGTTGGCGGCTCTTACGGCTTCGCCGATGGCGCGGCCGGCCGCTTCGTCCCTCAGGGTTCCGGAGTCGCCGAGAACTCGGAGCTCACGCGTGACGATCTCCACCGCCATGGCGCTCGCTACCTCACCAGCCGCATGCCCTCCCATCCCGTCCGCGACGATAAAAACGCCACAGGCAGGCAGGCAGTCTGCAAAGAAGCTGTCTTCGTTGCCCGATCGGATCATTCCAACGTCCGTACGGGCTCCAACGGAAAGGTGCACGCGCTACCCTGACTCGAAGACACAAACGCGCCGATTCACACGGCGCGCGGAACTTTAACGTTCGCAGTTCAAGGGCCGGTAAGCCATTGAAACGTGCGTGAAACTACCTGCAAGCGGTAGGGCTGGCAAGCGGCCCTCGTTTCGACTTCCGGAGCGGCAGGCCCTGCGAGAACCCGTCATGACCCGCTCGCAACCCCCGAAGCCAGCTCTCCCACCTGCAGCTGGTACAACCGCTCATACAGCCCCCCGCGGGCGAGGAGCTCCAGATGAGTGCCACTCTCGGTCACTCGTCCGTGATGCATAACGAGAATCTGGTTCGCCCGCACGATGGTGCTGAGCCGGTGCGCCACCGCGATCGTCGTGCGACCAGTCATGAGTTCGCCGATCGCCAGTTGGATCTGCGCCTCCAGCTCGCTGTCCACCGCGCTGGTGGCCTCATCCAGCAGCAGCAGGGCCGGCTCACTCGCAATGGCGCGGGCAAAGGAGAGCAGCTGACGCTCGCCAACGCTGAGCGACGTTCCCCGCTCGCCGAGCTGGTAGGAGTATCCACCGGGCAGCTTCTCTATCACGCGGTCAGCTCCCACACGGGCGGCAGCCATGCGAACCTCCTCGTCCGACAGAGGAGCCGACAGGCGGATGTTCGACGCCACGTCACCCGCAAACAGGAAGATGTCCTGCTGTACGAAGCCGATGTGCGAACGAAGTACATCGCGGGGAATGTTGCGCACGTCCACGCCGTCCAGCAGGATGCGTCCCTTCTGCGGGTCGTAGTAGCGCATGAGCAGGCTTATCACTGTAGTCTTGCCGGCCCCGGTATGCCCCACGAGCGCGAGCGTCTCGCCGGGAGTGACCTCGAAGCTCACATCCTTGAGTACCCAGGCAGGCTCACTGCCGTCCGCGGGTGACTCGCCGTAGTGGAACCATACGGATTCGAACGTGACCGTCACACCCTGACGATTCGTGCGGGCCATGCTTGTGAGACCGTCGGAGGGCTGCTTCGCAATGCCATCGCCACTCGCGCCATCGAGTGTCGTCTGCGCCGCGATTGCCTCGGCATTTGCAGTATTACCACCGGGCATCTGAGCGTCCTGTTCAGTGGGCGTATCCAGCAGGCGAAATATGCGCTCGCTGGATGCCATTGCCTGCTGCAGTGTGTTGAACTTGTCCGAGAGATCCTGCAGGGGCTGGAAGAACCGCCTTACGAGTTGAAGGAATGCCGCGAGCGTACCAATCGTGAGAGTGGAGTTCTCCACCCAGCCGCTACCGGCCATGATCAGGCTGGCGAGAGCCACGGACGTGAGCACTTCGATCACGGGGAAGTACAGCGCATACACGCGAATGGACCTGAGGTGTGCATCCAGGTGATCGCGGTTCAGCGTATCGAACCGGCGTGCCTCGGACTCCTCGCGACCGAACAGCTGCACCACGCTCATTCCCGTCAGGCGCTCCTGCAGGAACGCGTTGATCCTTGCCAGGCGGGTACGTATTTCCCTGTAGTGCACTCGCACGCGCGACCTGAACACATGCGACACCAGGTACACGAACGGAATCACGATGAAGGCAGCCAGGGCCAGTCGCCAGTCCACCACCAGCATCGTTATGCCTATCGCGGCGAGCGTGAACAGGTCGCCAAGGCCTGCCACTACGCCGGCAGTGAACAACTCGTTCAGCGACTCCACGTCTGACGTGACACGCGTTACCAGCCGCCCCACCGGGTTCCTGTCGAAGAACGGTACAGGAAGGCGCTGCAGGTGAGCAAAGAGCTGGCGGCGGAGGTCGTGCATCACTTTCTGCCCGAGGAGGGCAGTGAGCACCGTCTCACCATATTGCGCGCCGAACTGCACACCCAGTGATACGAGGAAAACCAGCGCGGCCTGGGTGACGAGCGACATGTCACCCGTTGGAATGGCATCGTCGATAACTACTTTCGTGAGCCACGGTCCAACCAGCTGCAGCAGGCCATCCACTATCAGCAGTGCCACCGCACCCGCCACGAGTCCGCGGTACGGCCGAACGTAGGCAAAGAGTCGAGCCGCGAGACGGCGGTCGTAAACCTTGCCGACGGCGTCGTCCTCGATGAATGCGGCGGGCGAAGTCATTGGCTAATGCTAATACGGGCCTGAAGTACAGTCTGCCCAGCCGGGCAAGCGCCGGTCACAATCCGTTCCTGGTACTGGCGCATTTCGTGTCCGCGCTGCAGTCTAGACCTCGTGGCTCGGCAGGGTCCCACCGACGTACCCTCTCCGGGCTGGTACAACCGTTGCAATTCGCGAGGTCGCATAACCATCAATTCACAATCTGGAGGCAAGCATGGGAATTTTAGCTTGGCTGGTACTTGGCCTCGTAGCAGGAGCAATCGCGAAGGCCATCATGCCCGGAAAGGATCCTGGCGGAATTCTCGTCACGATGCTCATCGGAATAGTGGGGGCCTTCCTGGGAGGCTTTCTCGGCAGCCTCATTACTGATTCCGGCGTCACCGGCTTCAATATCTGGAGTATCCTGCTTGCCGTTCTCGGTTCGATCATCCTGCTGTGGCTGTATCGCGTAAGCACCAGATCGAGAGCCGTTTGACCGAGTCTCACGGCGCGTCCTGAATAGCAAGCCGGGAGCTTATGGCGGCATGGCTGTCCTGGATACTACTGGGCCTGGTGGCCGGCGCCCTGGCAAAGTTCCTCGTGCCGGGGCGGGACCCTACCGGGTGCATCGTTACGGTAATCCTGGGAATCGTGGGCGCGTTCGTGGGAGGATGGATCGGAACGCAGTTGGGCTGGGGCTCGGTAACGAGCCCCACGCTTGACCTGCGAAACATAGGAATCTCCACTTTCGGCGCAGTTGTAATACTGCTGCTGGCTCGAATGCTCTGGAGACGCTAGCGGGCATCGGCGGGCCTCCAGTCTGTTTAACCGGCCCTCCAGTCGCGCCTGCCGAAGCTCGCGGGATGCTGGTCATCCGACCGGCGCTACCGAGTCGTTCGGCGCCGCGCCGCCCCTCCTGACACAACCTGAATGGCAGGCTCTAACCACCCGGCTCGGCGCATCTGCGGAGCGCCAGGAACGGTGTTTGTTCGGGGTGGCAGCACTTAGCTTTCAGGGTGTGAAAGACGCTATTCTCGTCCGCGGCGCACGCCAGCATAACCTGAAGAACCTCACGGTCGAGATCCCGCGTCGGGCCCTCACCGTCGTCACCGGGCCGTCAGGTTCCGGAAAGTCGTCTCTGGCATTCGACACCATTTATGCCGAAGGACAGCGCAGGTACGTGGAGTCCCTCTCCGCATATGCGCGGCAGTTCCTGGAGAGGATGGAGAAGCCCGATGTAGACTCCATCGACGGGCTGTCGCCGGCGGTTGCGATAGAGCAGAAAAACCCGACGCGCACCAGTCGCTCCACAGTCGGCACGGCTACCGAGATCTACGACTACATGCGCCTTCTGTGGGCGCGCATCGGGCACACCATGTGTCCTCAGTGCGGCCGTGAGATACGCCCGGACACTCCTCAAAGCGCATCTCAGGAGATCCTCGAACTGCCGGAGCGAACGAGATTTTCGGTGGCGTTCCCGCTCCGGCTTTCGGACAAGGTGACGAACGAGGTGGTGCTGGAGAACCTCCGCGCGCAGGGCTTCATTCGCGTGGCGATAGACGGCCGCGTGCTCCACCTGGATGACGTGGAAGCCGAGAATCTGAACCTCACCGAGGCTGCGGAGCTGCTGGTGGTGGTGGATCGGCTTTCGGTGTCGAACGAACAGCTTGGACGCATCACGGACGCGGTATCCACTGCGTTCGCGGAAGGTGATGGCGACGCGGTGGTACTTCTTGCGGAGTCGGTGGAAACTGCGTCGGGAGGCGTTGTTGCCGGAGGCGTGATCGAGCGCCTCTCGTTCACGGAGCACTTCCGCTGCCCCGTTGACGGTCACGTTGCCCCGGCGCCCACTCCACAGCTCTTCTCGTTCAACAACCCGAGAGGTGCGTGCGACACCTGCAACGGGTTCGGTGCGGTTCTGGAGTACGATGAGCGGCTGATCGTCCCCTACCCCGAGCGCACGCTGCGGGATGGTGCAATCGACCCATGGACGAAGCCGCGCTACGAGTCCCGCAGGCGCACGCTCGCGGAGTTCGCGCGCAGCCAGGGGATAGATCAGGACACGCCCTGGTCAGAGCTGCCGGATGAGCATCGTGCCCTGCTCCTGAACCGTACCGGTCGCGGATACATGGGCATTCTGCCCTTTCTGCGCTCGCTGGAAGAGAAGCGTTACAAGCAGTACATCCGGGTGTTCCTTCGTCAGTATCAGTCGGCGCAGGAGTGTCCGACGTGCGGAGGCAGCAAGCTGAAGCCCGAAGCGCTGCAGGTGCAGATCGGCGAGCAGAGCATTGCCTGGGCATCGGAGCTTCCGGTCGAGGCCCTGCTGGCGTGGCTTGACTCCGTGGAGATGTCGCCATCGGAGACCGTGATAGCAGACCACGTGCTTCGGGAGGTGCGTTCGCGCGTGGAGTTTCTCTGCGATGTGGGGCTCACGTACCTGACGCTCAACCGCGGCACTCGCACTCTTTCCGGTGGTGAGGCGCAGCGAATCGGCCTGGCGAACTCGCTGGGCGCGCGCCTGGTGGACACCCTGTACGTGCTGGACGAGCCGTCCATCGGCCTTCATCCGCGAGATACGGACAGGTTGCTTCGGCTGCTCCATCGTTTGCGGGATTCGGGGAACACCGTGCTCGTGGTCGAGCATGACCCGGACACGATCCGCAGGTCGGACTACATGCTGGAGCTTGGACCGGGCAGTGGGGAGCGTGGTGGCGAGCTTGTGTTTGCGGGGCCGATTTCACGTGTTGCAGAGAGCCCGCTCACGGGCCAGTACCTAACGGGAGCGCGCACCATTCCCGTGCCCGAGCGTCGCCGGAGGCTCGGGCCTCGCTGGCTGACACTCACCAACGCAAGGGAAAACAACCTGCAGGGAGTGGATGTCCGGGTGCCGCTGGGCGCCCTGACAGTGGTGACGGGGGTGTCGGGCTCGGGCAAGAGCACGCTCGTACACGACGTTCTGTATCGTGCACTCGAAACGCGCCTGACGGGCGAGCACAGCGCGCGCCAGCATCTCGGCGAACGCGTGGGCGAGTACGATACGCTCTCGGGCACGGACGCGCTGGATGCGGTGGTGCTGATTGACCAGGAGCCGATCGGGCGCTCACCTCGATCGAACCCGGTAACGTATGTGAAGGCGTTCGACGAGATTCGACGCATCTTTGCATCTGAGCCGCTGGCGCGCGAGCGAGGCTACACGGCCGGAACGTTCAGCTTCAACGTAGCCGGAGGCCGTTGTGACCAGTGTGAAGGCGCAGGTCACCTGCAGGTCGAGATGGTTTTCATGGCAGACATCTTCGTGCCGTGCGACTCGTGTGGCGGTTCGCGTTACAGGCAGGAAGTGCTTGACGTGACGGTTCGTGGAAAGCGGATCACCGACGTTCTCAACATGACGGTAGACCAGGCAATCCGCTTTTTCCCCCGCGAGGAGAAGCTTGGTCAGGCCCTGTGGCAGGTGCAGCAGGTAGGGCTGGGATACCTCCGGCTCGGACAGCCTGCAACCACCCTTTCGGGCGGCGAGGCGCAGCGCCTGAAGATTGCGCGCGAACTTGCGATGGCCGGGCGTGGTACTGGAAGGAAGCTCTACGTAATGGATGAGCCAACCACCGGCCTGCACCTGGAGGACATCCGCAAGCTCGGCGAGGTTATGGACCGCCTTATAGGACAGGGCCACACCATCGTGCTCATCGAGCACAACCTGGATGTGATCAAGCTGGCGGACTGGATCATTGACCTGGGTCCTGAAGCGGGCGCCGGCGGCGGCCAGGTGGTGGCTATGGGACGGCCGGAAGAGTTGATGCTGGCAGAAGCGTCGCACACCGGCCGCTGGCTGCGCACGGTACTGCCTGAAGGGACCTCACGCGAACCGCCGGACGAGCCTGACGCGGACCCGGCATCGCGACAACGCGCTGCGCGCATGAAGCGAGGTCGTACTCGACGCGTGGGATAGTGCCTGGCGTGACATCCATGCCTGACGACTTGTGTCAGTCAGAACAGCATGCCGACATCTTCCATTGAGCCGCCTACCGCCCTCGCTTGGTTCGTTCCTGCACCGCGCGCACCAGCCTGCGTACCGCTCCGCGCGGCAGGAGC
>DATGOL010000066.1:0-30264 GCA_035306065.1 Gemmatimonadales bacterium
AATTGTTCGGAGACTCTGCGGCGGAGTATCTTAGCAGGAATCGCAATGTCGCGATTCACCTGCCCAACCTCCTCCGCATACTCACTCAACATACGCAACGCACCAACCTTATCCCCGCTTAACGCCGCAACCTCCGCCCGGAACAGCGTCGCCGTCTCGTTCAACGGATCGAACTCCAGCATCAGCGTCGACATCTGCTCCAGCTCAGACCACCTCGCCGCTCGACGCAGGTGCTCCAGGCACTGCACAAGCACCACACGAACCCTCGCATGCGCCTGCGCACGGCGCTCCTCCACCCATTCGCGCAATAACGGCGAAAAGGACGGGTCGTAGCCGCCCAGAAACTGCCCGACCTTTCGCGTCCCCGAGACGATCGCGTCCGACATCCCCGCCGCCGGCTCCTCCGGCAACGGCTCGTTTGAACGGATCACCACGTCAGGCGCCAGCGATATCCGCTCGCCCGTCGCACTCACCGGAATGCCTAACATCCGCAAGCGGTACAGTGCCTGCCTCAGGTTGTGACGGCCATTGCTCGGCGACGCGTCCGGCCACACCAGACCCACGAGCTCGTCACGCTCCCACGGATGCTCCCGGTCCAGCAGCAACAGCAACGCCAGAGAAAACACGCGGGAAGCCGCCGGCGTCAACCGGCCCTGCGGCGCCTGGAGCACCGCCTCACCCATCACGGACAGGAGAACCATTTCCCATTACATCTCGGGTTGACCTCGTCGGCATCCCCGGCGATGCCCCTCAGCCCAAGAAACTGTCTCCCGTCAGCGTCACGTCAACGGCAGAGGCCGGAATTGACGCTACCGGCGGCGTCCGTTGACGCCGCCCGCAATCACACACTCAGGTTCAGCAACTCCTCCACCTGGATCCCCTCGGCCTCACCCTGGAAGTTGACCACCACTCGGTGACGCAAAACGGAGAGCGCCACCTCGCGTACATCGTCGAGGTCAGGCATCGAACGACCATCCATCGCCGCACGCGCCTTCGCACCCAGCACCAGGTACTGGCTCGCTCGGGGACCTGCGCCGTAGCTCACGTACTTCTTCACTGACGCAGACGCATCCGGCTCCGCAGGACGCGTCGCCCTCGCAAGGCGCACCGCATACTGCACCACGCTCGGCGGCGCCGGCAGACGCCGCACCAGACCCTGCAACGCCGACAGGCGCTCCGCCGTCAGCACACGCTCCACCACACCACTCGCCTCACCGGTGGTGGCCGCGACTATCTGCTCCTCCTCCTCCCGCGTGGGATAACCCACACGAAGCTCGAACATGAAGCGGTCCAGCTGCGCCTCCGGAAGCTGGTACGTACCCTCCTGCTCGATCGGGTTCTGCGTTGCCAGCACGAAGAACGGCTCGGGCAGCCGGTACGTCTGGCCGGCAGCAGTTACCGCATGCTCCTGCATCGCCTGCAGCAGCGCGGCCTGCGTTTTCGGTGGCGCACGGTTTATCTCGTCTGCAAGTACCACATGGGCGAAGATCGGCCCGCGCGCGAACTTGAACACCCGCCGCCCCGTTGCATGCTCTTCCTCCAGCAGCTCGGTTCCCGTGATGTCGCTCGGCATCAGGTCCGGCGTGAACTGCACGCGCGAGAACGACAGGTCCAGCGCTTCGGACACCGTCTGCACCAGCAGCGTCTTCGCCAGCCCAGGCACTCCCACGAGCAGCACGTGCCCGCCCGCCAGCAGCGCGGCGAGCAGGTTGTCCACTACCTCATGCTGGCCGATGATCCTGCGGCCAATCTGCTCGCGGAGCCGCTTGTGGGCAGCCGATAGCTCCTCCAGGAGCTGAAGGTCTTCAGCTCCGTCTCCGGACTTCGGTGCCGGAGGCATTTGGTGGGTCGCCACGTTAAGACATCCCCCGTGTGTTTGGACGGGGGAAGCTATCCCGTGGGGTAGGCTGCGTGGGAGGGGGGTCGGCCGGAAGGGACCCGCCCGGTACTACGGAATACTGAAGCCGGCTCGCTCCGCCACCGGGTAGTTCGTGCTCCTCAACTCCACCACGGCGGTGAACGTTCCGCGCCGTCCGTCCGGCTTCCACTGCTCGGAAACGGCAAACGATTCGTCTGCGCCAAGCATCCTGTTGCGAATGGACTGGGTGAAGAGGCGTCCGCGGCTCCAACGCCATACCTCTCGTCCCGAAGCGTCCAGCACGGTGACGTCGTGCGTGTAGCCGTCCGGAAAGTTCAGTTCGAGGCGACGTCCACTCTCGTTGGTGAGCTTGAGCTCGAAGCGCACCACGCCGCTTTCAGTGTCAACGGCCAGTTCGTGGCTGATGGTTTCCCTGCCGCTGGCCGAGCGTTCGAGTTCGGCAGCGGACCTTGCGGCGGCCGCGAGGGGTGCGAGGCGGGTGGGCCGGTCAGCGTCTGCAGCGGCCAGTTCGTTGGAATGCGAGATTCGCCCGGTGGCCGCCGCCAGGGCGAAGGCGAGAATGACAGGGACGAGGAGCTGGCGGGGCATGCGGAGCGCTGGGGGCTTTTCGGATCCGAAGACGGTTGCGGGACGAGTGCGCCACCGGGGAAAGTCACATTTCGGTTCGATGCGAACTTATCAACAGGGCGACGACGCGTCAAGAAGAACGTCACACGTAAAAGGTTGTAAAGCAAGCACTTTGTGAGTGTCGTGACCGATTCGCCATCTGTTCGGGGCGGGCGGGTGATCTGCTTGCGAAAAATTTCACAAGCTCCTACATTCCGCCCCGATGGAGCAGGATCCGGAGCGTCGCCAACGGGCGGAAAACGAGCGTTCAGACAACCCCTCGAGCAGCAGTTCGAGTGCCGGGGAGGGTGGGGACGCGCGGCTCGGTGAACGGTCCCGATTCAACGCGCGACAGAGCGGCGGAGCGGGAGCCATGGCGGGCGCCGGAATTCAGTTTGCGGTGAGCATTCTGATCTTCCTGTATGCCGGACAATGGCTGGACAGTCGCTTTGGCTGGGCACCCTGGGGAACGTTGCTGGGCGTGTTCATCGGAGCGGCTGCAGGCTTCACGAGCATCTATCGTCGCCTGATGGCAGACCTGCGACGCGAGGAGGAGGCGAAGCGACGGCAATGAGAAGTGTGGTCGTATTCGCGGTGGCGTCGCTGGTGCTGCTCGCAGCAGGCGTGTGGCTGTTCGGGCTGGCGTACGAAGCGCCTGACGAGCGACATGCAGTCCTTGTCAGTGCATGCGTTGCATTCGTTGTACAGGTTATCTCGTTCATCGCGCTTCGCTTTGGCGGACGTGAAAACATGATAGCCATGTGGGGCGTGGGAATGCTGTTGAGGATGGCCACGCTCGCTGCATTTGCATTCGTGGTCGTCGGGGCGCTGGGACTGCCGTCTGGTGCGGCGCTCATCAGCCTCGTCGCCTTCTTCCTTGTGTCGTCGCTGCTAGAACCTCTGCTGATCAACACATGACGCTCGCTCGCGTCCTGCTGCTTGGCCTCTCACTCGCCGTGATGCCGCACGCGTCCGCAATTGCGAACGCCCAGGCCCCGGAAGTCGTTCCCGCCCTCCAGGCAGGCACTGAACCGGCCGCTGTTCAGGCGCCGGAGCACGCGCCCGCTGCTGAGGCCGAGTACGACATCATTACGCCGCATATCACGGACGGCCACCACATGGAGCTTCCGTACTGGAAGCCGCCGTTCTACAAGGAAATCCACCTTCCGGAATGGGAACCCGTTCAGGTTGGCCCCTTCCTGCTGGATTTCTCGCCAACGAAGCATGTGGTATTCCTGCTGCTCTCCGCGGTACTCTGCATACTGGTTCTGGTGGGAACCGCGCGGTCGCACAAGCGCGCCTCACGAGAGATCGGACGCCCCAGGGGCTTCGCAGCCGGAATGGAAGGCGTAGTGCTCTACCTGCGGAATGAGGTGATCCTGCCGAACGTGGGGCATCACGGGAATGCCTATGTGCCATTCCTGCTCACGCTCTTCTTCTTCATCCTCTTCGCCAACCTGCTCGGCCTCGTTCCCTACGGTTCCACCGCAACGGGGAACATCTCGGTTACCGCAACCCTTGCAATCATCACGTTCGTGGTGATCGAGATTGCCGGCATGCGGTCACTTGGCGCCGGTTACCTGGGCACGATCGTCTACTGGCCTCACGACATGCCGCTGGCCATGAAGCTTCCCATGACACTCATCATGACGCCGGTTGAGATCATCGGGAAGTTCACCAAGCCGTTCGCGCTCGCAATCCGACTGTTTGCGAACATGACGGCAGGGCACATCGTCGTTCTCGCCATCATCGGGCTCATCTTCACATTCCGCAGCGTGATATCGGGAGCGCCGTTCCTGATGGCCGTTGCAATCATGATGCTGGAGATTTTCGTGGCGTTCCTGCAGGCATTCATCTTCACCCTGCTCGCGGCCGTGTTCATCGGCCAGATCAGGGAAGCAGCACACTAGAAAAAGGGCAGTACCGAGTACTCAGTAAACAGTAGAGAGTAGAGGAAGGTCCCCGCGGAAGGTCGCTTCACCCGCGGGGTATGTACCCGGCCGAATGGCCGGGGAATCCCGTTGGGGCCCGGGCCTCGTTGACGGGGAGTGCAGCCTGCCACGTGCAGCTGTGCGAGGCGTGAGAAAGAATTCATCTGAACCGGATTACCAGACATGTTCGCAGAAATCCTCCCGATGCTGCAGGTTGCTGGAGAGGCGGTAAACAACAACCAGGGTCTCTCCCTTATCGGTGCCGGTCTCGGCGCCGGTCTCGCGGTAATCGGTGCCGGTATCGGCATTGGTCGCATTGGTGGTTCCGCAGTGGAGGGCATGGCTCGCCAGCCGGAAGCCGCCGGTCGCATCCAGACCGCCGCACTCATTCTCGCCGCCCTCATCGAGGGTGCCGCGCTCTTCGGCGTGGTGGTGGCGTTCCAGATTCAGGGCAAGTTCTGATTTGCAGGCACTCGTCAGGCCCCGGGGCCTGGCGAGGCCTTACCCAACACCAGACGTCTCCATGCGAACCTCGTTCATGGCGCTACTCGCGCTCGCCGGCACCGCCACTTCAGCCGCTGCACAGGAATCGGAGAAGGTAGACCTGCTCGCGCCGAGCGGCGGCCTGATGCTCTGGACGCTGCTGATCTTCGTTGTCCTGCTGATCGTTCTTTCACGCTTTGCATTCCCGCCGCTGCTGGCTGCGGTTGAAGCACGCGAAAAGGCGCTGCAGGACGCCATCGATGAAGCACGCGGCGATCGTGAGGCAGCAGCCGCACTGCTCGCCGAACACCAGGCGGCAATCGCATCGGCTCGTACCGAAGCTCAGCAGATTATCGCCCAGGGCCGGGCAACCTCCGAAGAGCTGAAGCAGAAGATGATTGCCGAAACCCGGCATCAGCAGGACGAACTCCTCGAGCGTGCCAGGCAGGAGATCGAGCTCGAGAAGCAGCGCGCCATCGTGCAGCTGCGTCGTGAGGCCGTGGAGATGGCGATCGCGGGCGCAGGCAAGGTTGTGCGGCGCAACTTCGACTCTGAGGCCAACCGCCAGATCGTGGACGAGTTCCTGTCTACAGTGTCGCTACAGTCAACGCACAAGTCCTGATGCGCGACACGACGATTGCGCGAAACTACGCGGAAGCGTTCCTGGAGCTCGCCATTCGTGCAGATGATACTGCCGGGTGGGGAGACCTGCTCCAGCAGCTGGCCACGGCGGTACGCTCCAACGTGGCGCTGCGGAACTTTCTCGCAGCTCCGCAGGTGCCCGCCGAGCAGAAGAATCAAATTGTGGCGGGCGCGCTGAAGGAACATGCGCCGGCCAACTTCGTTCGCTTCATCCAGGCACTGGTAAAGAACCGCCGGCAGCTTCTCCTGCCGGAGATCAACGACGCGTACCTGGATCTTCTCGACAAGCGTGAAGGTCGCGTGCATGCGCAGATCACGTTCGCCAACGAGACATCGGACGCCGAGATCGAAAGCCTGGTCTCACGACTCGGCGAGCGCATCGAAGCGCAGGTGGTGCCTCACGTGTCCGTGGACGAGAGGCTGATCGGTGGCGTGGTAGTCAGGATCGGCGACCATGTGTACGACGGATCCGTCCGGCGCCGCCTGGCATTGCTCCGCCGCCGGATGCTGGCAGCCACGGGCGTCACGAACGCGACGGGTATTTCCTGAGGCCGTTCAATCCGGATGCCTGCAGGCAGCCGGCGCTCTAAACAGTTTCTTCGGGTCGGAAGCCACGTGGCATCCGGCCCGTTGTCGTTCCCGCAGCTGCCTCGCTGCCGCGAGCCGCTCCGCGCATTTCAATACCTCTGCATACGCGTCCGCCGGCCGCCCCGTCTGCCGCACTCGCGCTCGTCGCCCCTTATGGGTACACTTCCCGCACCGCGCCAGCCGGTCCGGAGGTGATTTTCACAGCACGGGGGGGCATGCTAACGGTCGTTTCCTTCGCGTTCGCAATTCAGCAGGCGGTTGCGAGTCCAATTCCGCCAGCCGGTGTTGGTTGGGATAGCTCGCACTCGCGAGCGAACCAGGACGTGTCCGTTGACCTCGGCAGCGCTCGCGCAGGTCGCTCTCCGTCCGTGGCGGACAGCGTGCCGGCTTTGCGCGACCTGCCGTCAGCCGACAGCGTACCGGCTTTCCGCGAGCCGTTGCCTGACGACCCCTCACAGTCCTGGCATGACCTGCCAGTAACAGGCACCGCCGCCGAGCATCTTGCCCTTCTCCAGGAGCGCTCCGGACGCCCGGTTTCGCTGCTTATGCCTCTGGCGTGGTACTCCAGGCCGGGCGGGCTCACCGGCGCGCTCAGGGCGCGCCTGAACCGACGTGGATTCCTCGATCGCATGGAACTGGCGGTGGGCCTGTCCGCAAAGATCCCGCGCACTGGGCGCGACAGGCCGGAAGGATCACCGCCTGGCACCGATGGGTCACCGCAGACGTCGCGCTGGCAGGGATGGATGGTGAGCGACAACCAGAGCATTCCCGGCTCATCCACTTCGCTCAACGGCATGTCTTTCGGCCTGTGGCGGGTGGACGGGATTCATCGAGTGGACGTTCGCCGGGACTGGTACCTCAGAACTCCGGTGCGGGGTACGTGGCAGGCGAAGATGAGCCTGGCCGCCACGGGTACCTACCCCTACGACAAGAACTTTTTCGATCCGGATCGCTGGAGCAACCGCTCCGTCACCGACCTCACTGTTGGCCTCGAGCTTCGACCGGCTGAGGAACAGGGCATCCGTGTGAGCGCTTCGATCAGCGGGGGGTATGCGTCTGGCGACAGCAGGGAAGACGCGCCGTTCGCGCGGGCCGAGGCGTCTGCAACGTTAGTGAGAAGGTCTCCGACCGGTCACATGGTTCATACGGTGCGCGTGTATGCGGGTGGCGAGATCGATGCTCCGCGCGAACGCGCCACCTATCTGAGTTCCCTGTCGCCAACGCAGTCCTTTGCCAACCACCTCCTGCGTCCCGAGGGTGCTCCACTGGCACTTCCGGAGGTGCGCTACGTGTCATTCGGTGGTGCGGCGCTTCGCGGATACGACCCGCGCGTACGGGTGCCGAACCTGGTGGCGGTCAATCTGGAGGAAGCATTGCGCGTCTACGCCTTCGGTGAGGAGCGACGCCTCGAGCTGTTTGCGTCGGTGTTCGCCGATGTTGGCGTCCAGGTTATGCCCGACACGCTGGCTGACGGCTCCGACGACGCGCTTCTTGCTGATGCCGGGCTCGGTATCGCGTTGCGCGGACCGCTGCTGGATCGTGACGTGCGAGTGAGGGTGGACTTCCCGGTGTGGGTGTCTCGTCCTGCACTGTCGTATACCTGGACGTCCGGCAGGCAGCGGGAGGCAGCACCGCGAGTCACATTCTCGTTCACCGACCTGTGGTGAACGTGTGCATTTCATTGAACCAGAGGAAAGCGTGAGCGGACGACAGCAAGTTGTGATGGTTGACAAGCCATGGGGACATGAGCGCATCTGGGCCCACACCGACCGGTACGTTGGCAAGGTTCTGCATATCAAGGCTGGACATGCGCTTTCAGTGCAGTACCACGAACGCAAGGACGAGACAATCAGCCTGCTGTCCGGTACGATGATCTTTCGTGTGGCAGACGCTGACGGGAACCTGCAGGATGTCTCGCTGGAGGCAGGCGAGTCCTATCACGTGACGCCGGGTACCGTGCACCAGATGGAGGCTGTAACCGATTGTGACGTGCTCGAGGCTTCCACCTCCGACCTGGACGACGTCGTGAGGCTCAGCGACCGATACGGGAGGGTATGAGATGAAGGTCATAATTCCGCTCGCAGGGAAGGGAACACGCCTTCGTCCGCATACTCACATCACACCGAAGCCGATGCTCAAGGTGGCCGGCAAGCCGGTGATGGAGTACATCCTGGAGGATCTCCAGAAGCTGGGCAACGTTGAACAGGTGGTGTACATAACCGGCCACCTGAAGGAGAAGGTGGAGGCCTATGCCCGCGAGAAGTTCCCCGTGCCCTCGGTGTTCATCGAGCAGAAGGTGCAGGACGGAACCGCCGGTGCCGTGGCCCTGGCACGCGACTACGTTGACCAGCCGGTTCTGATCGTTTTCGTTGACACGATCTTCGACGCAGATCTCTCCGTGGTGAACGACCTCGATGTGGACGGAGTGATCTGGACCATGGAGGTTGAGGATTACCAGCGCTTCGGTGTGGTGGTCACGGACGAGAACGAGAACATGACGCGCATAGTCGAGAAGCCGTCAGAGCCCATCTCGCGCCGGGCGAACATCGGCCTGTACTACATTCGCAACTGGAAGCTGCTTTACGAGGGCATAGATCACGTACTGAAACAACCTGCGAACAAGGGTGAGTGGTACCTCACGGACGCTTTCCAGTACATGATTGACCACGGCGCGAAGATCCGCGTGATTGACGTGGAAGGCTGGTACGACGCAGGCAAGCTGGACACGCTGCTGGAAACGAACCGCGTTATGCTGGAGCGCGGCCGTGCTCGTCGGGGAGGCGTGCAGCACAACTCCACCATCGTTGAGCCGGTGTACATCGAGGACGGCGTGGAGCTTCACGACGCGCTCGTAGGGCCCAACGTGTCCATCGGTGCGAACACGGTGATACGCTCGTCCACCGTTCGCGACAGCGTGATCGGAGACGACACGCTGGTTTCGAATTCCAAGCTTGCCAACTCGATGATCGGGAGTTCAGCCGTGGTGGACGGCGTTACCGGAACCCTCACGATCTCGGATCATTCCGAGGTGGTAAACGGCTGACCCGCAGCTGTTGGAGGTGCGTGGGCTGCAGGCAATGGAATCGAGCGATCTCCTGCAGCCCACTAGTGGGCCACGCTGACCAGCACGGCCAGCGCGCGCTCCAGGCCCACCCAGCCCTCTGCATTCTCGTACCACTCGTCAGGGGTGTGCGCACCGCCGCCCCTTCCTCCGGCACCTATCGCAATTGCCGGTATCCCGAGTGAAATCGGCACGTTGGCGTCCGTAGACGCAGCCACAAGCACCGGTTCGCGATCCACAGCGCGCGTAGCCGAAACGGCACTCCGTACGAGCGGCGCGAGACTGTCCAGCTCCCCAGCTGGTCGATCGCCGATCTTCTGCACGCTAACGGTGCACGGGTCGCTCCAGCTGGCGCGCGCCGCGTTCTCCATGCGCGCTGCACGATCGGCCGCCTCACGAACCGCTCGTTCGCCGGCATCCAGCACGCGCATGGAGAGGCCGCGAACGTCCACCTCCAGCCATGCCTCATTCGGAATGGCGTTGATGGAAATGCCGCCGCCCATGCGCGTGACTGCAAGCGAAGCGCGCGATTCCGGTGCGCGCCAGCGCGCGAGTATCTCAGTGGCCCTGCCTGCCGCGTGCACGGGGTTCGCTGCCCCCGCCGATCCCCAGGAGTGTCCACCGGGTCCCGAGAAATCCAGCCGGAATCGACGCGCGCCAACCGCCTGGTGAACGATCCTGTCGTCTCCGGGACCGTCTATCGCCAGTGCCGCAAACGGCTTTCGATCCATGTTCGCGAACAGGTGTCGCGCGCCGCGCAGGTCGCCCGCGCCCTCTTCACCGGTGGTGGCCGCGAAGAGCACCGGGCGGGACAGGCGTACCGCCGGATCACGGATAGCAGCAGCCAGCGCGAGCATGCCAGCCAGCCCTCGGCTGTTATCGCCAATGCCCGGCCCCACGTACCGGCCACCGTCCTTGCGCACCGCACAGCTCTGCTCGGGAGGGAATACCGTGTCGAGGTGTGCGAGAATCACTACCGGGCTCGCGCTTTCTCCCGCAGAAGCCGAATGCACGCCCAGCACGTTGCCCGCTTCATCCACACGTACGTGCGCCAGTCCAAGGCGGCGCATCAGACGGGCAACACTACGTCCCCGCCGGCCCTCATGTCCTGTTGGGGCCGGCACCTCGGCAAGCTTTACCTGGAGGCGCAGGACCGCAAGATCCTGCGCCCGAAACCAATCCCTGCTACTGGATACCGCCACCTGCCTATGGTCTTTCTGGTAAGTGTCGCTCGAACAGTTCGAAAATCCGTCGATACTCGTCCGTCCACGAACTCGGACGTACGAAGCCGTGGTCCTCAACCGGATACACCGCCATCTCCCACCCGGTCTTGCCGAGTTCGATCAGGCGCTGCGACAGGCGCACGACGTCCTGGAAGTGAACGTTCGTATCAACCATGCCATGGGCAATGAGAAGCGGGTCTTCCAGCCCTTCCGCAAAGAAGATCGGCGACGAACGGTGATACGACAGCGAGTCGTCCTGTGGAAGGTTCAGGATGCGTCCCGTGTAGCCATGGTTGTAGTGGGCCCAGTCGGTAACGGAGCGTAGCGCAGCACCCGCACCGAAGTACTCCGGCTCGGTGAACAGAGCCATGAGCGTGATGAATCCGCCGTACGATCCACCGTAGAGGCCGATGCTCTCGGGGTTGATGCCGAACTCTTTGGTGAGGTATTTGGAACCGTCTACATGGTCCTGCAGGTCGCGTCCACCCATGTAGCGATAGATGGCGGTGCGCCAGTCGCGGCCGTAGCCGGCGGAAGCCCTGTAGTCGATGTCCAGCACCACGTACCCCTTGGATGCGAGGTAGTGGTTGAACATGTACTCACGTGAGTACTGCGACCACCAGTTGTGTACGTTGTGCAGGTAGCCGGCGCCGTGCACGAAGATCACGCCTGCCCCGTTAGGCTGCGCCCCCATGTCCTCCGGCCGATAGATGCGCGCAGGCACCTGAACGCCATCGCTTGCGGGGACCATCACGATTTCCGGAACGATCCACGGGAAGGAAAGGAAGTCTGCTGTTGGAGACGTTGTGAGCTGTGACATCTGCGCACCGGTGCGGTTCTCCATGAGGAACAGCTCGGGCGGCTTGTTGGCCGTGGAGTGCACGTTGGCAAGCAGGCGCCCGTCCGGCGACAGCTCAACCTGGTGGCTGCCGTCACCGCTCGTTATGCGGGTGCGGTTGCCGCCGGCTACCGGCATGCGGTAGTAGTGCCGGTTGAACGGTGAGCCTTCGCTCGTCTCCATCCGGAACTCGCGTCCGTTCTCGCTCAACTCAACGGAGAGAACTTCCCAGTCGCCCTGCGTGAGCTGGCGCGTGTCGCTTCCATCAGGGTTTGCAGTGTACAGGTGTGCATAGCCTGACGCCTCGGACACGTACCAGGCACGAGCACCGTCACTGGTCCAGCCCATGCAGCCAAAGCACGGACCCGCCACCCACGCGCTGTCGTTGAGCGTGTCAACCGTGCGCAGCGTTCCGTCGGACGTAACCGAATGCAGGAAGCGGGTCTTGAAGTCCGCGGTGGCCGTGAAGATCAGCGCGCGGTCGCCGTTCGCTGTCCACCCGCCAAAGCGGCTCATCCCCGCAACCCGGGATGTGTCGCCAGGCACCACGTTCAGCCATTTCACCGTGCCGGACGGCAGCTGCATGAGCGCCACACGAGACACGCCCTGCGCATCACCAACCTTCGTGCGAACGTTCAACGGCTCGGTGTATCCGCTCTCGGTAACGAAGTTGGGCACCATGGTCTGCTTGGCGCCCTGCGGCTGCGCCGAGGCGATGAGCAGAAGCGCGTTCCCCGACGGGCTGACACTCACCTGGGTAAGGCGCTCACCCTGGCGAAGGTGCAGCGGGCGCACCTGCTGCGAATCGCGCCGCGCACGGTTCGCTTCCATTATGGAGTCGCGCCGAATGTCGTCGCGAACCGACTGGAACAGCTCGCGCTGCTGGCGCTGCAGTGCCTTGTCGTGCACATCGGCCTGCGGGGTGCGCGGCTCCGGGCCGGACCGCACGTTCGTAAGCTGCTGCACGAAACCGGTGGCCACGTCCAACGCGAAAGCATTGTCACCGCGAAGGAAGAACACGCGTTCTCCACGTGCATCCCAGCTGGGGCTGCGCTCTGCCTCCATGGTCTGCGTCAGGCGACGCGCCCGCATGCCCTCGATCAGCCAGAGGTCTCCCTCGTATGCCGAAACCTTGCGGCGACGGTCCGGAGACGGCTCGCCATTCGAGAGCAGCGGCCCGATGGAATCCATGTGGGCCCGCGACAGCGACTCCGGCTGGGCACCGCGTACGGCACGCACCCGGTAGTCCACAGGGTTCTCGCGCCAGTCGGTTCCCGGCGGAAGCCAGCGGAAGTAGATGTACCGCGAATCGGGGCTCCAGCGGACATTCTCGGGGGCCCGTCCGTAAACCTCGGGCCCGCGCATCATGTTCGCGATGGTAAAGTCGAACGAACTGTTCGCCTGGGCCTCGACAGTGCTGGCGGCGGTGGCCTGCGCGTGCAGGACTGGCGTTGCGAACGCGCCCAAGGCGACGGCCGAAAGAAGGGTGCGCGCGGCAAGAGTGGGTCGCGGCATTCGTTTTCCTGGTTGTGTAGAACAAAGAGTGAGGCACAACGATGCGCCTCAGGCTGCCTCGAAGGCAAGTCCCGGGTAGGGAGGCAAGCGGTGCGGGTGTCCTGCACCGGTCCCAGCTTTGCATACGTATGTCCTCAACCTACCGCTGACGCCGCAATGTCCATCGCTCGCATCCTGAAGCTTCCGTTTCACCCCGAGAGCGGCGCCGAGGCAGACAGGGCCACAAGAGAGTTCGGATACGGACTGGCGCGCGCGATGGCAGGAGGGATCATTTTCTCCCTCCCGATGCTCATGACGCAGGAGATGTGGCGGCTCGGCCAGACAATTCCGGCCGAAAACATGGCGCTCCTTCTGGTCGTCACGCTCCCCCTTCTTTTCGGACTCTCACGGCTGTCCGGCTTCAAACGCACCGGCTCCTGGCTGCAGGACGCCGTGGACGTTTTCGTTGCTTACGCCGTAGGCGTGGCTGCGTCAGCACTCGTGCTGGCTATCCTGGGCCGGGTTACGCCAGATCTCTCCCTGCGCGCCATCACCGGGATGCTGACACTCCAGACCGTTCCAACGAGTATGGGCGCCCTGCTGGCGCAGAGCCAGTTCGGGCAGCACGACGAAGACGACGTCATCTCCAGCGGAGGGGGTGGCTACTGGAGCGAGCTCCTGGTGATGGCGAGTGGAGCACTCTTTCTGGGATTCAACGTCGCGCCCACCGACGAAGTGATCATGGTAGCGCACAGTATGAGCACGGAAGCGCTGCTGCTGCTGGCAGTGCTGTCGCTGCTATCCATGCATGCTTTCGTATACGCGGTGGAGTTTCGCGGGCAGGAGGCCATCCCGGAGGGGGGATCACCCAGGCGGGCGTTCCTGCTGCTCACTGTTACCGGCTACGCGCTGGTGCTGTGCATGAGTGCCTTTCTCCTCTGGACTTTCGGCCGTTTCAGCAGCTCCAGCATAACGGTTGTCATGGGTGCCACCGTGGTACTCGCGTTTCCCGCGTCGATCGGTGCAGCCGCAGCGAGGCTTATACTGTGAGCGAGAACAAGGAAGGCAAGAAGCCCAGGTCATCGCCTATTCCAATGGCCGAGTGGCTTGTTGCGGCGCTCGGCTTCTGTATCGTGCTTGGCACGCTGGTGGTGCTGGCAGTGTCGCTGGTGCGTGATGGCGGGGGAACCGCGCAGCTGAAGGTGCGGGTCGACTCAACTCTGTCCTCGTCAGGCAACACGCTCGTCATGTTCACCGTGCATAACGAGGGCGGGAAAACCGCCGCCGACGTTCAGGTGGAAGGTACGGCCGCTACCGTTCTCGGTAGTTCGCAGCGCACCGTGACGATCGACTTCCTGTCGCCACGCTCCAAGAAGAGCGGAGTGATGGTGTTCGAGGAGGCGGCGCTGGGTGGCGCACCCGTGGCTCTAGGAGTGGTGAGCTACCGGTAGTTGCGGCCGTCCCCCGCAACCACCTCTCGTATTACCTTAACTCCGTGCCAACCCCATTCCACTCCCGCGCGCTCCTCACCTGGGCGCTGGCAGCCGCTGTGACCCTCGCCGGATGTGCCTCGACGCGCGAGCCCGACGAGTCACTTGCCGGCGCCACCCCGTCCAACGTTGCGCAGGGTGTTCTCCCGGCACTCGGCGAGCTGCCCGTGCTCATGCTGCCCGTTCAGCGCGCGGCGGTGGAGCCCGGCCTCCCCTGGACACTGCCCGGCGGTGCCGCTGGTGCGACACGAATGGCAGACTCCGTTCTGAACGACGTGCTGGTACTGCGCGGCGCCGGATCGAAGTGGCAGTTCGCGGAGCAGGCGCGGCGTACGGCGCGCAGGAACCCAACGTATGTAGCGGACCCGGATGCACTTGCAGTGAACTCGCTCGCGCGGCTTCGCCCGGGCGATGCCCTCCTGGAACCGCTGGCAAGCGAGCTTCGCGGACTGGTGGCACTGGGGGACGCTCGGCACGTGCTGCTCCCCGTGGAACTCCGCGCGCAGCCAGCCGAAGGTGATCCGCCCGGCACCGGCCGCATGGTGCTCCTGCTCGCCGCCGTGGATGCAAGGCTGTCCCAGCTTCTCTGGATGGGTCCGATTGCGGGAGATCCCGCCACGGCCTTCAACGCGGCGGCAGTGGAAAGCGTCGCCGCCAAACTCGCTGACCTGGTAGTGGCTCGTTGAGCCCTTTCAAATAACAAATGTCCATACCTGCAACGCTGATTCCCGGCGACGGCATCGGGCCCAGCATCGCCGAAGCCACCATTCGAATCCTCGAGGCTGCCGGAGCCGACTTTACGTGGGACCGGCAGGTTGCTGGCGCATCCGCTGTGGCGCGATTCAACGATCCCATGCCGGACAGCACCCTCGACTCGATCAAGCGAACCAGGCTTGCGCTGAAGGGCCCGCTCGAGACGCCGGTGGGTGGCGGCTACCGCTCAGTGAACGTTGCACTCCGCAAGACGTTCGACCTGTACGCCAACATTCGACCGGCACGCGACATCGTGCCCGGCGGCCGCTACGACCACGTGGATCTCGTGCTGGTGCGTGAGAACACCGAAGGTCTGTACTCCGGCATCGAGCACTACATCCAGGTTGGTGACGACCCGAAGGCAGCCGCGGAATCGATCGCCGTGGTCACGAGGCTGGGATCGGAGCGGGTGATCAGGTATGCGTTCGAGTACGCGGTTGCCCAGGGGCGCCGGAAGGTGACGCTGGTACACAAGGCGAACATCCTGAAGTTCACCTCCGGCCTCTTTCTCGAGGTGGGGCGCGAGATAGCGCGAGAGTACGAGGGCAGGGTGGAGTTCGAGGATCGGATCGTGGACGCCGCCGCTATGCAGCTGGTGATTGATCCGTACCGGTACGACGTGCTGGTTACCACCAACCTGTTCGGTGACATCCTGTCGGACCTCATTTCCGGACTGGTAGGCGGGCTCGGGCTTGCACCTGGCGCGAACATCGGGAAGGACGTGGCCATTTTCGAGGCGGTGCATGGAACCGCTCCGGACATCGCGGGCAAGGGCGTTGCCAATCCCGGAGCACTGCTGCTTGCGGGCTGCCTCATGCTCGACCACGTGGGTGAGGTGGAGAAGGCCACGCGAATTCGCTCTGCACTGGAGCGGACCATCAAGGACGGTGTGCGTACGGGCGACCTGGGCGGTGATGCCAGCACCGAGCAGTTCACCGAGGCCATTATCGCCCGGCTCTAGGCACAGGGAGCCGGACGCCGGGTGACCATGCGCATCTTTCATGTCTCCGACCTTCACTTCGGACACAGCGCTGTTCCGGAGCAGATAGACGCAATCGAAGACGCGATCCAGGCGGAGCGCTTCGACGTTGTTGCCATAAGTGGCGACGTCTCTCAGCGCGCGCGTGCCGGCGAGTTTCTGCGCGCCCGTGCATTCATTCGGGACGCGCAGAAGGTGAGCAAGGTGGTATGTGTACCTGGCAACCACGACGTGGCCTGGTGGATGTCTCCCTTCGGTGTCCGAAGAAAGGAGCATGTGTACGCGGGCTATCGTCGATTCGTGAACCACGATCTCGAGCCGGTACTGCGCGTTGACGGCGCGACGATTGCCGGAGTTAACACGTCGCATGGCGTCACCGTCAGCAGCCTGACCTGGAACATGAGGGACCTGTCGGTAATCGGTTATGTGAAGAAGGAGCAGATCGAGCGGCTGGCCGCCGCGTTCGAGAAGTCGAGCAGTGGAGACCTGCGCGTCGTGCTGATGCACCACAACCCGGTAAAGGGTGAGCTGTCGCAGCGGCATGGACTGAGGAACACGAAGCAGGTGCTGAACGCCTTCGAGAGCATCGGGGTGGACCTGGTGATGTGCGGACACGATCACCAGGAGGCGGTCCACTATGTGGAGCACACCAGGCGCGGAACGGTGATATCTACGGCAGGAACGGTTTCCAACCGCTCGCGCGGCGGCCGGCCGTCGTCCGTAAACGTCATCACCATCTCTCCATCTTCCATCGATGTACAGGTGCATGTGTGGTCTAGCTCGGGAAGGAAATTCGAGCCAGGGGTGGAAAGATGTTTCGTACGTTGATGAAGCGGATGAAGGGAGGTCGCAGTCGCGACCAGCTGGCGCTCTCGCTGGATGCGCAGCCAGCGAATGAGGCGGAGCTTCTCGTAAGGCTGCACGACCTCGGCCTGCCCCAGCGGTATGGTTCGGTGCGCCTCACGAAGAACCGCACCGTGATGGTGAGCTTCGGCGCGAACGAGCTGAGGGTGCATGAGGGCTATCTCTCTGCACCGCGCGATGTTCACGCGGCGATCGTCACCTTCGTCTCCGGGCGTAACCGTGCGGAGCGGCGTGCTGCCCGCGAGGCCGTACTGGCACATCCGGTGGAGCGCACGGTTGCCACGGCCAGGGTGCCGCGCGCGCATCCGGAAGATGCGCAGCTGGTGGTGCAGCTCGAGGAATGGCACCGTCGCTACAACGATCGCCATTTCGGTGGCCAGCTCGGCCGCGTCAACATGCGTGTATCTCGCCGGATGAGGAGCCGGCTGGGTCACTACACGGCCGGGCTCCCGCGGGGCCACCGTGCCGAGATTGCCATCAGCCATGCGCACATCGTGAAGCATGGCTGGGAGGAGGCACTGCACACACTGCTGCACGAGATGGTGCACCAGTGGCAGGACGAGCAGGGGCACGCAATCGATCACGGCGCCGTCTTCAGGAAGAAGGCCCGAGACGTTGGGATCACGGCCTCTGCGCGCCGAGCAGTGAGATCGCGCCGGCGCCGGAGTACGCCAGATGTTCAGGAAACCTCCCTGGGTCTGCGCGCGGCGCGGGGCTCCTGAAGCTCCTGCGCCCGCCCCTCCCGCCGGGGAATCCATTCCAGCCCCCGTCAGTACTACCCTGTGATTACCCCCGGCAACCACCGCTCCGGCCGGCCCGGAGCGGGCAGCCTGCCGCTATATTCTCCGGGTCATTCACACACTTGTTCAATATGGCCACCCACATAGCCCCTTCAGCTTCCCACCTTGCCTCGCCCGAACTCCGCGCGCGCGAGGGAGACCTGTTCAACATTGACGCCGCCCTCACCGAGGATGAGCGAGCCGTTCGCGACAGCGTGAGGCGGTTCGTGAATGATCGTGTGCTGCCGATCATCGGGGATTGCTACGTGGAGGGACGGTTTCCGAAGGAGCTAATTCCAGGGCTGGCGGAACTGGGCGTTCTTGGAGCGAACCTTCCCGAGGAGTATGGATGCGCCGGGCTGAGCAACGTGGCATACGGGCTCATCATGCAGGAACTCGAGCGCGGAGACTCCGGCATTCGCTCGTTTGCCTCGGTTCAGGGTGCGCTCGTCATGTACCCGATCTTCGCGTTCGGCAGCGAGGAGCAGAAGCGCGAGTGGCTGCCCAGGCTCGCGGCTGGTGAGAAGATTGGGTGCTTCGGGCTTACGGAGCCGGACTTCGGATCCAACCCGAGCGGCATGATCACCATGGCGCATGAGCAGGCGGATGGCAGCTGGGTGCTCAACGGTGCCAAGATGTGGATCACCAATGGTTCCCAGGCAGACGTCGCAATCGTATGGGCCAAGACCAACGGCGATCAGTCGGACAAGTCCATTCGCGGCTTTATCGTTCCCACGAACACGCCGGGGTTCACGGCGCGAGACCAGAAGGGCAAGCTCTCGCTCAGGGCGTCGGACACGAGCGAACTCGTGTTCGATGATGTTCGGCTGCCGGCTGACGCGATGCTGCCTGAGTCAGGCGGCCTGAAGAGCCCTCTGATGTGCCTTACCCAGGCCCGCTACGGCATTGCGTGGGGCGTGATGGGCGCAGCGATCGCCTGCTTCGAAGAGGCCGTGAGCTATGCTGGCACGCGCGTGATGTTCGACAAGCCGATCGGCGGTTTCCAGATCCAGCAGGAAAGGCTTGCCAACATGCTTACCGAGATCGTGAAGGGCCAGCTGGTGGCGCTGCACCTGGGTCGAATGAAGGACGCCGGCACGTTCACCCCGCAGCAGGTGTCGCTCGCGAAGCGCAACAACACCAGCGTGGCAACAGACATTGCGCGTGAGGCACGCAGGCTGCTCGGCGGCAATGGAATCCTTGCCGAATACGCCTCCATGCGTCACATGGCCAATCTCGAGAGCGTGTATACCTACGAGGGAACGCATGACATACACACCCTCGTGCTGGGTCACGCGATTACCGGTATCGCCGCGTATCGATAGTCCTGTGCTCGCCGGAGTCGCGGGCGCAGAGTCTGCAGCGGATAAGGGCGCCTCACCAGTCGGTGAGGCGCCCTTGTCACGTATTGCCGAAAGTCCCGCTGCGGTCTATTGCGGGCTGTTACTGGCAAGCGTAAGGTAGCGAATGTGCCGGAGGAGTTTCCGCCGGACATGCTGTCTCCATTCCAATCAGCGTGGAGGTAGAATCGTATGTCTGAAGCCCGTTCGCGGTGGTCCGTTGCCTGGTCCGGACCGTCATGGCTTGCAGCGTTGCTGCTCACCTTCCTTGTGGCGCCGTCGCTCGTGGCGCAGCAGGAGCCCGGAGTGATAGCCGGAAGGGTGGTGGCAGAACGAACCCAACAGCCGCTTCCCGCCGCTCAGATCGCGGTTGAGGGAACGAACCTTGGGGCCCAGACTGGCTCCAACGGCGAGTTTCGAATTACAGGTGTGAGCGGTACGAGCGTCCGCATTACCGTACGTCGAATCGGCTACGGCCCGGTGGAGCAGACGGTACAGGTCGGGAGCACAGACCTCGTGATTGCAATGTCGCCACGTGCAATCAACCTGGACGAAGTGATCGTTACGGGAACCACAGGTGCCACCGAATCCCGAGCGGTGGGTAACGCCGTGGCCCAGATCAATGCGGCAGATGTAGTGGGCACTGCTCCTGTGGCGAACTTCCAGGAGTTGCTCAACGGCCGTGCAACAGGCGTGGCGGTGATCGCTGGCTCGGGCAACGTGGGCACCGGAAGCCGCGTGAGGATTCGTGGTGCGTCGTCGCTCTCCCTGACGGCAGATCCGCTCATCTACGTGGATGGCGTGCGTGTGGACAACGCACAGGCCACCGGTCCTCTCAACCAGGCGTTCGGCTCGAGGTCCATTTCGCGCTGGAACGACTTCAACCCTGAAGACATCGAGAGCATCGAGGTTATCAAGGGGCCGGCAGCGGCCACGCTGTACGGTACGGAAGCGGCCAACGGCGTTATCCAGATCATTACCAAGCGTGGTGCGGCGGGTGCTCCGCAGTGGAGCCTGACGGCTCGTACGGGCCTTCAGCGATTCTACGATTACGAGAACCGGCTGTACACCAACTGGGGAGTGAATCCGGAAACCATGAATCTGGAAACACTCAACATTGCCAAGGCGGAGCGGGAGCGTGGCAATCCGGATATCTGGCGTACCGGGCACACCAACGAGGTGAACCTCAATGTGGGTGGCGGATCGCAGCAGTTCCGTTACTACGCGGGTGTGGGTGGCGAGCAGGCAACCGGCGCTGATCGTGCCAACAAGCTGGACAGGTACAACGGGCGGCTGAACCTCTCGCTTACGCCCGGCGGCGCGTGGGACCTGTCTGCCAGCCTGGGCTACACGAGCGGCCGCACGTACCTGCCTCTCGAGGCGGGCGGAGGTGGCGCAACGTGGACATCCTACTGGGCAAATCCGCGCAACCTGGGCGATGATCCTCGCCGGGGTTTCTACAGTGGTACCCCGGAGCAGTACCTGGAGGGCTTCGAGATCTTCCAGGATGCCGATCGATTCACCGGCTCTGTAACGTTCAACCACAGGCCTGCCAACTGGTTCAACCATCGCATCATCGTTGGAACCGATCAGCTTGGCGAAGACAATCAGGAAATTGCGCAGCGCAATGACGATCTCACCATCTTCGGGCTCGACGGGCCTGCCGGCGGATATATGGAAGTCGGCACGCGCAATGTTTCTTACAACACCTTCGACTACGTTGCCAACGCAATGTGGGCGCCTACCGCGAACTGGGAACTCACCAGCTCACTGGGTGCGCAGTACTACGCCCGCACCACGCAAACCCGTGCGGTGTACGGCGAGGGATTCCCTGCGCCAGGGCTCAAGTCGCTCGGCGCCCTGAGCTTTATCTCGCTGGGTGACGACGACAAGATCGAGAACAACACGGTTGGCGTGTTCTTCCAGCAGCAGTTCGCCTGGAACAACAGGCTGTTCCTCACCGCCGCCGTTCGCGCGGACGACAACAGTTCGTTCGGAGAGAACTTCGACCTCGTGTATTACCCGAAGGGAAGCATTTCCTGGGTAGTGAGTGAAGAGCCGTTCTTCAACGTTCCGTGGATTTCCGCGATGAAGCTCCGCGCCGCCTATGGTCAGAGCGGCCTGCAGCCATCGGCTCTCACGGCAATTCCAACCTACGTGCCGGGTGGCGCAGGTACGGTAACTCCGGGCAACATCGGCAATCCTGACCTGGGTCCGGAACGGAGTGACGAGCTTGAACTCGGTTTTGACGTTGGCATGCTGAATGACCGCATGGGCCTCGAAGTCACGTACTTCCGCGGTACTGTACGCGACGGCATCCTGGAGCGCGCGGTACCGCCGTCGTCAGGCTACGGCGGCACCCAGTTCTTCAATGCCGGTCGCATTGACCGCTCGGGTATCGAGTTCATGGTCACGGCATCCCCCGTGCAGACGCAGAACTTCTCGTGGGACATGAGCTTCAGTCTCAGCAACAACTCCAACGAGATCAAGGATCTTGGAACCACCGACTTCGTGTCGCTGGGTTCGAGCGAGGCACACGTGGTTGGCCACTCGATAGGCGCCTGGTACTCGCGCAAGGTTGTATCCGCAGACTTCGATGCAGGCAGCGGAGAGGCCATCAACGTCATGTGCGACAACGGCGCTGGCGGTTCCGTTGATTGCGCCAGTGCGCCACGCGTCTTCCTCGGTCACACCACTCCGCAAACCGAGGGCGCGTTCAACTCCACCTTCACTTTCCTGAACAATTTCCGGCTCAACGCCCTGTTCGACTTCAAGGGCGGATACAAGAAGCTGGATGGCAACGCGCGCGTTCGCTGCCACCTGTTCGGCATGTGCCACGCGAACTTCTTCCCTGAGGAGTACGATCCGGTTTATATCGCGCAGATTCAAAGCGGAACCGGCTTTATCGACGATCTCGTGCAGGACGCAAGCTTCACGAAGCTCCGTGAGCTCTCGCTTACCTACACGCTTCCCTCTGACCTGACGAGCCGTCTGGGCATGGCGTCGAGCTCGATCACCATTGCCGGACGCAACCTGCTCACATGGACCGATTACGAGGGTCTCGAGCCGGAAGCCTCGTTCATCGGTGGATCTCGTGGCCTGCGCGGGCAGTGGGAACAGAACGTTCTCCCACAGCTGCAGCAGTGGATGCTCACGCTCAACATCGGATTCTGAGGAACATCACATGACGAACTTCAGAATCAAACTCTCGCCCGATTCCATACGGACGATGACCAGCAAGAAATTCGGTGACAACGCCATTTCGCGTACTGTACGTGCAATGAGCGGAATCGTAATCTTCACCCTCACGCTCGGCGCGTGTGACGCGCTGGATAAGGCGCTGGAAGTTGAAACTCCAAGCCGCCTCCCGGCCTCGGAGCTGGAGAGCCCGGCAAACGCGGAGCTTCTGGTGGCAAGCGCACAGCGCGATCTCGAGTGCGCTTACGCTTCGTACATCATTTCCAGCGGGCTGGTTGCCGGCGAGCTGCAGGACGGCAGCCAAACGGCCAGCAGGTGGGACTACGATCGCCGCACGCTTCGGCCGGAACAGACCTCATACGCGAGTACTTCATGTCAGGGCGCGTATGGTCTGTACACGCCCTTGAACATTGCTCGCTTCACGGGTGACAATGCAACGATGCGCCTGGAAGGCTGGACCGACGAGGAGGTAGCCAACCGCCAGCAGCTGATCGCTCGTGCGGCGAACTACGCAGGCTTCGCTCTTACCTTCCTGGGTGAATCGTTCTGTTCCGCGGCCATCGACGTGGGCGAGGAGCTCACTTCGGCCGAGGTGTTCACGGAGGCTGAAGCGAGATTTACCAAGGCGCTCGCTGCAGCGCAGTCCTCGGGAGATGCCAACCTCACGAATCTCGCCTATCTGGGACGTGCCAAGGCTCGACTGAACGGCGGTGACATGGCCGGCGCCAAGGCGGATGCACAGCAGGTGACGGCCGGATTCGTGTTCAATGCCAGCTACGACGCGGCGAACTCGAGGCAGTTCAACCGGGTGTACGACTTCAACGGATTGGGTACCTCCGTGACGGTAGCTCCTGCATACCGCACCACGGGCGACCCGCGGGTTCCGGTGCGCGACAGCGGTCGCACGTCGGCAGATCAGAACACGCAGCTGTGGGTTCAGGAGAAGTACAACAGCCTGGACGCACCCATTCCGCTGGCGCGCTATGCGGAGGCACAGCTCATCATCGCAGAGGCGGACGGAACGATGTCTCCTGCCGCACTTGCGGAGGAGCGCAAGTACGAGTTCTTCCTCGAGGGACGTCGTTTTGGCGACATTCGGAGGCTGAACCTGGACTACGAGCCCGCGCCCGGAGAGGAGTATCCCGTGGCGGCCGCCGGCCCCAAGGGCGGTACGTACGTGGATCTCCCGGGCAAGTGCCTGCCGCTGCCTGACGCAGAGCGGTTCAATAACCCGAATATTCCAACGCCCTGAGTTCCAACCGGGTTGCAAGCGGCTGAGTGCGTGGAGGCGCACCCGACCACCGATTGCAGCCAGATCGGCCTTCAACTTTACCAGCACGGCCCCGCGAATCTTCGCGGGGCCGTGCTGCGTTCAGGGCAACCGCGTAACTTGTTGGAGCGGTGCCGGCAGGTAGATTGTTTGTGAAAACTTTCACTTGGAGAGTCCACGGTGAAGATTGCCGTTTGCATCAAGCGCGTTCCGGACATGGAAGCGCGATTCAAGATTGCCGGGGACGGGAAGTCGGTTGACTATACCGGACTCAAGTTCGACATGAATGACTTCGACTCCTGGGCCGTCGAAGCCGCGCTCCAGCTCAAGGAGAAGGCCGGCCAGGGCGAAGTCGTCATCATATCCCTTGGCCCCGACGCCGTTCAGGAGACCATCCGGAAGGCACTCAGCATGGGCGCCGATCGCGGAGTTCAACTCGCCGCGGCCGAAATTCCCTTCGACGGGTTCGCGATTGCGTCCGCCCTCGCCGCGGAATTGAAGGACGGAGCATACGACCTGGTCTTCTTCGGAAAGCAGGCTCCCGACTCCGCCAATGGCGTAGTTGGGATCATGGTGGCGGAGCTGCTCGGCTATGCGGCCGTGTCTTCCATCAACAAGCTGGAACTTCAGGGCACCTCCGGTACCGCAGAGCGGGCCATAGAAGGAGCCACTGAAGTGGTTCAGTTCCCCCTGCCGGCCGTGCTCACGGTGGACGAAGGGCTCAACCAGGCGCGCTACCCGTCACTCAAGGGGATCATGGCCGCCAAGAAGAAGCAGATCGAGCAGAAGCCCGCGCAGCTTGGCGCGGCAACCGTGTCCATTCAGGCCATGGCAATGCCGCCCGAGCGCGCACCGGGCCGTATCCTCGGCGAGGGCGCCGCTGCCGTACCGGAGCTGGTGCAACTGCTGCAGACCGAAGCAAAGGTGATCTGACCATGGCCAATATTCTTGCATTCGCAGAATCGCGCGGCGGAAAGCTGCGCAAGTCGGCGCTCGAAGCGGTTACGGCTGCTCGCAGCATCGCAGACGCTCGCGGCGGAGAGGTTCACGCTGTGCTGCTTGGCGCGTCGGGCATATCCGGCCAGGCAGAAGCGCTCGGTCGCCACGGTGCAGACACGGTAATTGTTGTTGAGCATGACGGTTTCGCCAACTACAACCCGGAAGCTTCCTCGGCGTTCATCGCCGACCGCCTCGCGTCAGGCTACGACGCTGCGGTGTTCCCGGCAACCGCACAGGGACGCGATCTCGCGCCGCGAGTGGCAGCGCGCCGCGGTGTCGGAATGGCCAGCGACGTAACCGACATCACGGTGGAATCGGATGCACTCGTCTGCACTCACCCGGTGAACATCGGCAAGGTGATTGCGCGGGTTCGGGTTTCGGGAACGCCTGCAATCGTTTCGGTGAGGCCGAGTGCGTTTACGCCGGTCGAGTCGCCGCGCGAAGTGCGTGTGGAGCCAGCTTCGCCGTCCGGCGATCCGAGCGCCTCACGCGTGAAGGTGGTGGAGCTGCGTGAAGGGTCTGCAGGCAAGCTCGACCTCGGTGAAGCCCCGATTATCGTAAGCGGAGGGCGCGGCCTCAAGTCTGCCGACAACTTCAAGCTCGTGGAAGATCTGGCAGACGCGTTCGGTAATGCTGCAGTCGGCGCCACACGCGCAGTTACGGATGACGGATGGCGGCCACACACCGAACAGATCGGACAGACCGGACGGACAGTGAGTCCCAGGCTGTACGTGGCAATAGGGATTTCCGGTGCAATCCAGCACCTTGCGGGAATGAGGACTTCGGGCACGATCGTGGCAATCAACAAGGACAAGGACGCACCCATTTTCCGGGTGGCGGACTACGGAATCATTGGTGATGCCATCGAGATAGTTCCGGTGCTCACCGAAGCGGTGAGAAAGGCGAAACAAAGCTGATTTGCCAGCAAGGGGTGCGGGGGAGGGATAACACACTCTTTCCCGCACCTTTTCAACGGGTGAGCCTCTTCCAAAGGCGGCCGCACTGCATACCTTGATCGTCGGTCACCCGCGCTTCACGTCCACGCGACTCCCTACGCGATCATGACCCTCGCTAACGTCATATTCCTGGTCTTCCTCGTCCTGGCGGCGGGGTTCTTCGCGTACAATATCCAGCGCCTCGTGCGCTACATGTCACTCGTTGGGCAGCCGGATGATCGGACCAACGATCTGCTTACGCGATTCGGGAACCTCATTTCCATCGGGTTCCTGCAAACCAAGATTCTCCGCGACCCCGTAGCAGGCATTCTTCACGCCCTGGTGTTCTGGGGTTTCCTGGTACTCGGCGCGGGCTCACTGGAGCTTCTCATTGCTGGAGTGTCCAGCGGCTTCAGCTATGCCAGCTATCTGCCGGAGCCCATCTACGCTCTGTATACGCTGTCGCAGGAGCTCTTTGCGCTGTTCGTGCTCGGCGCGGTGAGCGTGCTGCTCTACAGGCGCCTCGTGGTGAAGCCCGCGCGGCTGCAGGGAGACAAGGTGCATTCCGGAGACGCGGTATTCATCCTGTCGATGATCGCCGTGCTGATGATCACGCTCTACCTGGTGTTCGGGTTCGAGCTGCAGATGCACCCTGAGCGGCAGAACATCTTCCGTCCGATCGGAACCGGCCTCGCCAGGCTGTTCGAGGCGATGGGTATCCGGAACTCCACGTCGCTGGCGGGCTTCAACGTGAACCTGTGGGCGCACGGGCTGCTGATCCTCGTGTTCCTGAACTACCTGCCGTACAGCAAGCACCTGCACGTGATCGTGTCGCTGCCTAACGTGTTCCTGTCCAATACTTCCGGACCGGGACAGAAAGGCGTTATGCGTGCCATGGATCTCGAAGCGGAAGACGCTGAACAGTTCGGCGCCGCAGACGTTACGGACCTGTCCTGGAAAAGCCTGCTCGACAGCTATTCCTGCACCGAATGCGGACGCTGCACTGCCGTTTGCCCGGCCAACATTACCGGCAAGCCGCTCAGCCCTCGCAAGATCATGATCGACACGCGCCAACGCCTCATGGAGCTGGCGCCGGTACTCGCGGGTGATCCCGAGGAGGCGCAGTCTCCCGCCGTTGCAGGCGCCAGCGCCGTAGCCGGAAACGGCAGCGGCGACATCGCAGGCATCCTCGAAAATCGACTGCTCGACAACTTCATCACCGAAGACGAACTCTGGGCCTGCACCTCCTGCCGCGCATGCGTGGAAGAGTGCCCGGTGTCCATTGACCAGCTGGACATCATCAACGAGATGCGACGCGATCTCGTGCTCATGGAGTCACGCTTCCCGGCAGAGATTCAGCCTGCGTTCGAGAACATGGAGCGCGTTGGATCTCCCTGGAACTTCAGCCCCGCAGATCGTGCCGAGTGGGCCGAAGGACTCGAGATTCTCACCGTCGCCGAGATGTTCGAACGCGGCATGAGACCGGAGGTGCTGTTCTGGGTTGGCTGCATGGGGTCCTTTGACGATCGCTCACGCAAGATTGCCGTGGCATTCTCGAAGATCATGAAGGCTGCGGGCATCGAGTTCGCCATCCTGGGGCAGGAGGAAGCCTGCAATGGCGACCCCGCCAGGCGCCTGGGCAACGAATACCTGTACCAGATTCTGGCTAAGCAGAACATCGAGACCATGAACCGCTACGAAGTGAAGACGGTGGTCACGATCTGCCCGCACTGCTTCCACCAGATCGGCAATGAGTATCCGCAGCTGGGCGGCAACTACGAGGTGATTCATCACGCCACGTACATCGAGAGGCTGCTGGACGAGGGAAGGGTGCCGTTGATGGTAGACGAAGAAGGGCACCATCCAACCTTCACCTATCACGACTCCTGTTACCTGGGCCGGTACAACGACATCTACGACGCACCGCGTAATGCGCTGCGCAAGGCGCTGCCGGTAGTGGAGGTGTTCGAGCCCGCCAAGACGCGCGACCGTGGAATGTGCTGCGGCGCGGGCGGTGGCCGGATGTTCATGGAAGAGAACATCGGCAAGCGCGTTAACGTTGAGCGCACCGAGCAGCTGCTTGCCACCGGGGCAGAAGCGATTGCCGCCGCGTGTCCGTTCTGCATGACCATGATCGCAGACGGCGTGAAGCAGGCGAACAGCAATGTTCCGGTGTTCGATATCGCCGAGGTGGTTGCCTCACGCCTTGCGCCCTCGGCGGGTTCGGCAACGGTGTGAGTTGATCGTACGGGAGTGGGGTTGCGATTATTCAAAAGAAGCGCCGCCTGGTGGAGTGTAGGCGATATTCCGACAGCACTCGAGGGCTCCTGCACCCCCTTCTCCGGCGTTGCGCCTCCCTGACATAAGCTGCTATTCCAGCGTCTGCGCTCGGCGCTCGGTGGGGGCGAAGCGGAGCTTCGTCTGCGAGCGGAACCGATAACAAAAGCCTCACGCGGAGGCGCGGAGGGCGCGGAGAGAAGCCTGGCGCATGAAACTCCAATCGCACTGCAGTGCTCCGCGTCCTCCGCGCCTCCGCGTGAGACCGTCGTTTTCAACCTTCAGTGCGTAGTGGCCGGCGCCGGTGAAGAGTGAGTAGCCGGGAGACGGTTACTAGTTCCTACTGGAGCGTAAGCGATACTCTGATGGCACGTGAGGGCGGCCTCCGCACCCTTCGCCTCCTTGTAACAACGCCGCCATTTCAGCGTCGGCGCGCCCTGGATAAGGGCACGTATTCGATCTCGTGATGCTCTCCAAATATCGCTTACGCTCCACTAACTCCCGTGTACCACCCGGATTATCGTTACCTGCTGGACGATATCGCCATCGCGCCACTCGTGCGGTCCGTCCCGCCTCACGCGCATGCCCATTCCTTCCAGCGCCAGCACAAAATCCCTGGCGGCAAGCCGGCCGGGATCTGCAATCAGAGCTTCGCCTCCCCTGCGCAACGTTGATCTCAGCACGCGAGCAACAATCTCGGCGTACGGGCGCTCGTACAGCACGTCGGACGCCACCACCAGGTCGAACGTGCTCAGGTTATCCGGGAGGGCACGCCAGTCCAGGTTGGCCGTGCGAAGAAGAGGCTGGCCGTTGCGCTGCGCGTTAGCCAGTGCAAACAGAAGAGCGTCATCGTAGTAATCGGTAGCGAGAACGTTCCACCCTGCACGTAGCGCAACCACCGATACCAGCCCCAGGCCGCAGCCCAGCTCGAGCATCGTTCTCCCGTTGCCCGGCATGCCGGCAATCTCACGGGCAAGCACATGGGCGGACGGCCAGAGGTCTGCCCAGTACGGCAGGCGCTCATCACGCTCGAAGTCCTCCTCGCTGATCAGGTCTTCCGGAGACGTGGGTCGCAGAATCGTGTAGCAGTGACCAGCGACTTTCACGTCGCACTCGGCAACGTCAAAGCGGGAGGTCAGGTCGCGTTCGACTTCACAATCCCGCTCCGACGCATCGCTCCCGCCATCGGGAGTGTGCTTTTCCGAGTCAGTCACTGAGTCGTCCTTCCCCTACGGCGCTCGTCAGGCTCCATCAGCAGTTGTCAGCCGAGAGCGAGAACTGCTCGCCAAACGGCCCGCCCTCGAGCATGAGCGCAGACGCTGTACTGCCGGGCAGCAGTTCGGTGGTTCCCTCAGGCAGGATGAGCAGGGCGTCGGCGGCAGCCATGCTGCCAAGCAGGCCCGTTCCCTGCGCGCCGGTAAGCGTGGCTACAGGTAGAGCGCCGCTACCGCCAGCAACTCGCTGCGCGCCGCCGTCTACCTTCACCCGCAGCAGGAACGTTGCACCACCTGCGGTGCCCATTCGCTCACCAGCTTCAACTGCAACAGGCTGCCTGAACGGCTTTGGATCTCCCGCCAGCCGGCGCAGCAGCGGGCGCGCGAACAGCTCGAAACCCACCATAGCGCTCACCGGGTTGCCCGGAAGTATCAGCCAGCGGGAGTCGCCACGTCTGGCAAATGCAGTCTGCGATGCGGGACGTGCCTTCACCCGCCAGAAGTCCAGCTCGAAGCCACGTTCCTCAGCGGCCGAGCGCGCGAAGTCAAAGGCGCCTACCGAGGCCCCGCCGGTGGAAAGCACCAGGTCGTAGCTTCCTGCCTCACGAACCGCCTCGGCCCATGCGCCTGGCTCGTCCGGAACGATGCCGGCGTCCACCACCTCGGCGCCGGCGCTGCGCAGCAGTGCACGCAGCGTGTAACCGTTGGTGGAAACGATGCGACGGCCAGACAGCGCTGCTTCGAAGCGGTCGAGTTCCACGAGCTCGTTCCCCGAAGAGAGAAGCAGAACTCGCGGCTCGCGGTGCACCATCACGACGCCGGCGCCAGATGCCGCCAGAAGGCCAAGGTGCGCCGCACGCAGCCTGGTACCGCTGGCAACGGATATATCGCCTGCAGCCAGGTCCTGGCCGCGTGGCCTCACGTTTCGTCCCGCGTCGCGGGAGGAGCTGATTCGCACTCGCTGCTCGCCGCCGTCCGTGTCTTCCACGCGAATAACCGTGTCGCAACCGGGAGGAACCGGCGCACCCGTCATGATGCGAACACATTCACCCTTTCGCAGGACATCGGGCGGCTCAGCCCCTGCCACCACGGTCTCCCGAACTTCGAGCACAATGGGCTTCTCGTCGCTCGCGCCGAGTACATCTTCGTGGCGTACGGCGTAGCCGCCCATGGCGGCATTATCCAACGCAGGAACATCAACCTGCGCGTATACCTCACGAGCGAGCACGCGATGCAGGGCGTCGTCCAGCCCTGCACGCTCGCCAGGCAGCACACGCACCCCGGCGTGAATCCTGTCTACAGCCTCTCGAACTTCCAGCATGCGCGCCCTGCAAACGCAGGCTACTGGGTTTGCGCTATTCCGGACCCGGCCCGGAACGACGCCAGGGCAGCACCAATCTGGTCCTGCACTTCCTCAACCT
>DATGOL010000067.1:0-14498 GCA_035306065.1 Gemmatimonadales bacterium
GATCGGCGATCGCGCGGGCAAAGGGGAGCTTGAACAGCCAGGACAGAAAATATCCGCGGGGAAGCAGGTCGAGGATGCGCTCCACCGCCACTGCGCCCTGCCAGGTTTCACCGGCGGGACTTACGAGCTGCAGGGACTCGCTATACGCGGATGCCGGGATCCATGGGAAGCGAGCGTGGAGTCCCGGCGTCTGTGAGGGAACCACCTCCATCCGCCGACCGCGATCCAGGCGACGCAGGGTATTCGCCAACCTGGTGCACACGCGACAGTTACCATCGTAGACCACGGTGAAGCGCCCGGGGCGCGGCTGCCACTCGGCGCCACTTTCCTGTCCGCGGATGGTGAAGCGTACCACAGGGTAGGTTTTTCGGGCGCGGGCTGGTGCCGTCATCGTTCAGCCTCCGGTGAAAGTTGGCTAGCGAGCGCGAATGGTTCCCTTGCACGAATCAGGCGGCCGCGACGTGGGGCACCGATCTGAAGGATGATATTTTTCCAGTCATGCGTACACCCCTCACGCCCGGCTCCGTCTTCCATGCAGCGGGTGTGTTCTTCGTCATACTCGGCGGCATTATCGCGGCTGTGACCAGTCCAATGGAACTGTACAGGGGAAGCTGGCTCGCCGCATACCTGGTCCTGGTCTGTGGTGTGGCCCAGGCTGCCATGGGACGCGCGCAGGAATCGCTTCCCAGCCGAACCGTGCCGCGTGTCGCATGGCGATGGCAGTTCCTGGGTTGGAATGCCGGCAACGCGCTGGTTATTGCGGGCACGCTGCGTCAGACGCTGCCTCTGGTCTACGCAGGCGGGCTGTTGCTGCTCGCTGTCATCGCTACAGCAGCGTGGGTGCTGCGCGGAGGTGTGACTCGAAACTGGGGTTGGCTGTACGCGGCGCTGCTGGTGATACTCGCGGTGAGCATACCGACAGGCCTTGTGCTGGCACACCTGCGCGGCTGAGGGAAGTTCAGCGGGCCCCTGTGCTCATCTCCACGGGCGTGTTCGCGAGCAGCGTGTGGTGAATGGGACACATCTCCGCCACGCGCTTTGCTGCATTAACGCGTTCAGCCGGTAGTTCCGGCCAGTCGATATGCATGCGCACGCCTGCAACGCGGTGAGGATCCTCGGCGAAGGTCCAGCTTACTTCGATAGCCAGCCCGTCCGGATCCAGCCTGGCATGACTCGCCCACGAGTGCAGCACCGAGAACGTGCAGGTGGCCAGCGAGCTGCCCAGCATGTGGAACGGTGAGTAGCTCTGGTCGGGCGAGAGCGCTTCGATGGTCAGTGCGCCGGGCGTGGGCTCGAGGCGGATGCTGTCGTCGTCGAGGAGGGTGATTTTCATTGGGATGCGGTGCGCGAAGCGCGTCGCGCTTCAACTTGGGAGGGTGTCAGGTGTCAGGTGGTAGTGTGAGGCCCGGCTCACCTGTTTGTAATCCCGCCTGAGAAAGTGTGTAGGGAGCGAATGCGGAGATGACTGTGAAGTGGAGCGCCGGCAGTGCCGTCCGTCGTTACCCGTTACCCGTGCCGTATCTCCTGCTGCGACAGGCAGTGCAGCGTGCCCAGTCCCCACACGAGGTCAACACTGTGTATGCCCACCACCTCGTGCTCCGGCATCAGCTCGGCCAGCGTGGCGAGTGCAATCCGATCGTTAGGATCGTTGAACGTGGGCACTATCACCACACCGTTCGCGATGTAGAAGTTCGCGTAGCTCGCCGGCAGGCGCTCGCCATTCATCATTACGGCGCGCGGATAGGGGAGCGTTTCAACTCGCAGGCTATGCTTGCGTGCAGCAAGCTCGAGACGGCGGAGGTTGTCTGCCGAACGAGCGTGGTTCTCGTCTGCGGGATCCGATTCGTACGCAAGTACGATGGTGCTCGCATCAACGAAACGCGCGATGTCGTCCACGTGGCCGTGGGTGTCGTCTCCAACACACCCCTCGCCCAGCCAGATGGTGTCGCGCACGCCGAGCCAGTCGCGAAACACCTGCTCATATGCGGCGCGATCCATTCCCGGATTACGCTCCTGCACCGATGACAGGAGGCACTCCTCGGTAGTAAGGAAAAGCCCGGCACCGTTGGTATCGATCGCACCGCCTTCGAGAACCACTCGTCCCGTGCCGTCCGGACGCATCGGCTGCAGCACCGGAAGCCCCGCAATGCTCGCCATGTGCTGCGGAATGAGGTCGTCGAGTTTCCAGTTGTCGTACTTTGCCCAGCCGTTGAAGTGCCAGTCCAGCAGCGCAGCTTCGCCGGCCCCGTTCAGCACGCCAATGCCTCCGGAGTCGCGGAGCCACACGCGGTCGTTCGGCACCACGTGCAGGCGATACCCATCCGAATTCACCCCATGCGCGTTCAGCGCATCATTCGCCTGTTCGCGAACATCGTTGTCGTGGCAGAGAATCTCCACGCGCTCATAGCGATGCAATGCACGCACGATCTCGGCATACACCCAGGGAATGGCTGCCAGCTTTCCGGGCCAGTCCGGCTCATGGTGTGGCCATCCGATCCATGTGGCCTCGTGAGTCTCCCACTCCGCAGGCATGCGCAGCGCGCCCGGAGAAAATCGCTGTCCGGGCGCGTCTGCCGACGCCGCAGTCGCGCCGATCGCACCACCCGATTCCTCGCTCATGGTGCGCCCAGGTACCTGTTGAGGATCGGGCCATATGCGTCGATTCGACGATCGCGCAGGAACGGCCAGTTGCGGCGCACCTCGTCCATCAGTCGCGGATCGCACGTTGCCACGAGTACCTCCGGCTCCGTTCCGGCCTCGGCCACTTTGCGCCCGAACGGGTCTGCGATGAACGAATGTCCGAAGAACTCGATACCGTCCGTACCCGGTTCGTCTTCATGCCCAACCCTGTTGGGCGAAGCCGTGTAGACGCCGTTGGCAATTGCGTGCGCGCGCTGCGCCGTCTGCCATGCCTCTACCTGCGAGTTGCCCCATTCGTCCTTCTCCGACGGATGCCAGCCGATCGCCGTTGGAAAGAAGATGATCTCGGCACCGAGCAGCGCAGTTATGCGCGCGGCCTCCGGATACCACTGGTCCCAGCAGATCAGAACCCCAATGGTCGCATAACGTGTTTTCCATACACGGAAGCCGGAGGCACCCGGGTGCTCGTCACCGCGCGCGTCAGGCGTAACGTCACCCGGCACGAAGTAGAACTTCTCGTTGAAGAGCGGATCATCCGGAATATGCATTTTCCGATAGACGCCGAGCATGCTGCCGTCTGCGTCTATCACCGCGGCGGAGTTGCGGTAGACGCCCGCTGCCTGACGCTCGAATATCGGGGCGACGATCACTATCTCGAGTTCCCGGGCAAGCTCCTGCATGCGCTGCACACTCGGCCCCGGAATCGGCTCCGCGAGGTCGAAGCGATCTGCAGACTGCCGCTTGCAGAAGTAGGGTGCATTGTACAGCTCCTGCAGGCAGACAATCTGCGCTCCACGAGCATGCGCTTCGCGCACCCGCTCCACCGCCTCGTTCACGGTTGCTTCCATGTCGTCGGAAACGGCCATCTGAACGAGGCCTACAGTGAATGGCTTGTCTGCCATCTCGAAACTCCTGCTGGCAAGCTGGAAATGAGTGAGCGCGGCTGTCGCAGCGCGCTGTGATTCCGGCTAAAGTTCGCCGCTCGCCGAGTGGAAAACGAGAGGCGCGTGGAGTACACCACGCGCCTCGGAACTACTTACAAAATCACGCGCGCACTTACTGCAATTCGTTCGCCCTCGCAGGGGTTACCGCGTCAACAGCAGCGGCAAGCTCCGCGTAGGCATCTTCGGCCATCTGGCGAAACGGCCTTGCGACGTACGAGATACGACCCTCGGGGTCGATCACGAAGAGTGAGCGATCGTCAGACTGGCCACGGAATGCTCCGTACTTCGTGCCCACTGCGCCGCCCACGTCGCTGCCGAAGAGCATGGGGAAGTTGGCGTCACGTGCCCAGGAGAGAAGGGCGGTATCCGGGTCAACGCTCACTGCGAGCAGGGTGACGCCCTGCCCGCCGTTGAACACTTCCTGATAGCGGTCGCGGTAGGACTCCATCTGCACGGTGCACCCGCTGGTGCGTGCGCGCGGGAAGAATGCGAGCACAACCGTTTGGCCGCGGTAGTCTGACAGCCTCACCGGATCGCGCAGGGTGCCGTGGCGCGTTACGCCGGTGATGGTGAAGTCAGGGGCCATGTCTCCAACCTTGGGCCCTGCGGGTGTCTCTGCCTGCTGAGCGGCAGCGTTGGAAGGGGCCATGCCTGCGGCGAGCAACAGTGCACCCGCGGCGATCATGTGAGAAAAGCGCATCGAATGCTCTGCGAGGGGGTGAGGATCTGGAGAGACTGCAAGAGTCGTGAATGGGTCGCGCCGGACAGTCGAAGGTAGGGTTTGGGCGGGGGGCGAGCAATGACGGGCTACGGGATACGGGTAAGGGGTTACGGGTAAGGGGTTACGGGGGTTCGGCTTGCGGCTTGGGTGCATTCTCCTTGGCGAGGGGTGGCTTTGCGCGAAGGCGCGCTGGCGACCGACCAGGGCACCGGTCGCGAGTGGCGTCCACACGGTGGGACAGAAGCGCCCCTCCGTGGGAGACAGTTGCTGCTTTCGTGCTTTCCGAGGAGACGGCAACGCATTGTGTTGCAGGGGGTTACGATATGTGCGGCGCGGGCATGGCGCGTGCCTTAATACCTCCGGACGCCGCGCGGAGCGGCACATATTGGAGGGAATATGCGAACCATTTCAAAGTTTTTCCTTATTCCGGCCGTTGCACTCGTGGCAGCGTGCGGTGGGAACGAGCCGCCGCCGATCGATGACGCGCTTCGTTCGGATCTCAGCCTTGCCGCGCAGGTGCAGCCGCAAATGCAGGCCTACATGTCACCCCAGGAGATGGGCATGTACGGCGCGCCGGTTCCCATGCCGCAGCAGCTGCTTGGCTACAACCAGTACGGTCAGCCGGTGTACGGAACCCCGGCCGGATACCAGCAGCCGCAGCAGCGCGCACCTCAGCAGGTTGTCTATCAGCAGGCGCCAGCGCCCGCCCCGCGTGTTGTCTACCGAACTGCTGGTAGCGGCGGAAGCTCGGGCAGCGTGGCCACTGCGCCGGCTCAGAGCGGTGACCGGCTGAAGGAAGGCGCAATCATCGGTGCGGCCGCAGGTGCGGTGGTTGGTGCAACAACGCAGCGCAACACGCTCAAGGGCGCAATAGTAGGCGCGGCCGCGGGTGGAGTACTTGGCGCAGTGGTCGGGAAGCAGGTGCCCAGGTCCTGGCCGTGAGGGTGACGTCAGGCGTCAGGTGTCGGGGTTTGCACACCTGACGCCTGACACCTGCCCCAATCACCGCGGCCGGTAGTTCACGATGTACTCGCCAGGCAGCCGCGGGTCACGCACCACGAAGGACAGCGCACCGGAAGCGCTGCGCAGCACTGCCTGCAGGTCAGCGACACTGCTGATCTCCTGGCGGTTAACCCGCAGAATCTCCTGGCCGCGGCTCAGCCCTGCTCGTGCGGCAGCCGAGTAGGATTGCACACCGGTGATGAATACGCGTGGCCCGTTCTGCGCGACGGCAATACCTGCGCTTGCCGGGCCCTCGGATGGCGTTGGCGTTGCCTCGGGAACCACGCCCGAAGTTCGCACACCCAGGTTCACTTCGATCTGCCGCTCCTCACCATAACGAATGACGTTGAGCGTGGTGCTGGAGCCTGCGTTCACCAGTGCGAGTTGGGCGTTCAGCTCAGGCACGGAGCCTACGGCAGTACCATTGATGCCAACGATAACGTCACCGATCTGCACTCCGGCTCGTGCGGCAGGTCCATCGTCCTCGACTAGCGATACTTCCGCACCGCGCGGTGTGTCCAGCTGGTACACCTCTGCATCCGTCTGGTCAACCTCGCCGAGCAGGACACCAAGATAGGGGCGACGCACCTCGCCATTCGCTATCAGCTGCTCTGCAACGTTGCGTGCAATGTTGATCGGCACGGAAAAGCCATAGCCGGCATACACGCCGGTGGGGCTCGCGATGGCGGTGTTGATTCCGATCACGGAGCCGCCCAGGTCAATGAGCGGGCCGCCGGAATTGCCAGGGTTGATTGCGGCGTCCGTCTGGATGAAGTCTTCGAGCGGTGCTGCCGTAGCGTCGCCCGAACCCTGCTGCGTGGGTTCGATGATGTTGAGCGAGCGTCCCGTGGCGCTGACGATACCGGCCGTCACGGTGAACTGAAGGCCGAGCGGGCTCCCGAGTGCCAGCACCCACTGTCCCGGTCGCAGGCTGTCCGAGTTACCTAACGGGGCGGCGGGGAAGTTGCCGGAGACCTTGAGGACGGCAATGTCGGTTGCGGGGTCGCGAGCAACCACACGTGCCTCGAGCTGCCGACGGTCGTGCAGTGTGACGGTCACGCGTTCGGCCTGCCTCACGACGTGATTGTTGGTCATGATGTAGCCGTCTTCGGTGAAGATCACGCCGGAGCCCGAGCCCATCGGCTGGATCGGCCCGTCCGTGGAGCGACGCATCGGCCCGAACGGCGTCATCACCACGTTCGGTGCCCGTCCCTCGGTCTGCACGAACACCACGCTCGGCAGCAGCGCAGCGGCCGCGGCCTGGAAGGCGTCTGCGGAGGGAGTCTGGGCGGCTGCCTCACGAATGGCCAGCTGCGTGCCCTCGCCCTCGGAGCCGTTGTCACGCGTGCAGGTGCCAAGCGTGACGGTAAGAAGAAATCCTGCAGCCAGAATGCCTGGAATACGACGCCAGGCGCTTTGCCGGATATCAGACATTTATTCGGTAGTGTGCGATGTGTTCAGTGCCCCCGGAGTGAGCAACCTTCGTTCCCCGGGGGCGTGGGCCCATTGCAGTTGGACACGGATGACACCGTGATTGGTTGGCCACGGGAAGAACAGCCCACCCCTCAGGCCGGTGCCGGATGCCAGGCCGGTACCCGATACCAGATCGGTGGCGCATGCCAGGAAAGGTCAGGCCGGTACCCGATACCAGGTCGGTGCCGCATGCCAGGAAAGGTCAGAAACGGTCACCCGCCCCCGACCCCCTGGCACCTGAGCCCCAACCCCTAAGCCGTCACCAACTGCCTCAGCACATACTGCAGAATCCCGCCATGCCGGTAGTACGCCAGCTCCTCCGGCGTATCGATTCGCACACGCACCGGGAAACGCTTCTCATTTCCGCCCGCATCGCGTGCCACCACCGTAAGCGTCGCACCCGAGTGCAGCGAGTCGTCAAGACCCTCGATGTCGAACGTCTCGAAGCCCTGGAGACCCACCGTCTCTCGTGTGGCACCATCCACGAACTCCAGCGGCAGCACACCCATTCCAACCAGGTTGGAACGGTGGATTCGCTCGAACGACTCCGCGATGACCGCGCGCACACCCAGCAACAGCGTTCCCTTTGCTGCCCAGTCACGCGACGATCCGGTGCCGTACTCCTTGCCGGCCACCACGATCAGTGGAACCTGCAGACGCTGGTATTCCATTGCCGCGTCAAAGATTGACGTCGGCTCTCCACCTTCGGTGGTCGCGGTCCAGCCACCTTCCGTACCCGGCGCCAGCTCGTTGCGAAGGCGGATGTTCGCGAACGTTCCGCGCATCATCACCTCGTGGTTCCCGCGACGGGAGCCGTACGAGTTGAAGTCCCTGGGTTGAACACCCTGTTCGATGAGCCAGCGACCGGCCGGGCTGGTTGCCGGGATCGAGCCTGCAGGCGAAATGTGGTCGGTGGTAATGGAATCGCCGAGCAGCGCGAGAAGGCGAGCGCCCGTAACCGGTTGAACGCCCGGTGGCTGCAGCGTCATACCCTCGAAGTACGGCGGGTTCTTCACGTAGGTGGAGTCATCGCTCCATGCGTACGTATCGCCCTCGGGAACCTCCAGTGCACGCCACTGCTCGTCGCCCTCGAACACGTTCGAGTACTGCGTGCTGAACATCTCCGCCTTCACACTCGTGAAGATCTCGTGCTGCACTTCCTGCTGGGTGGGCCACACATCGCGAAGGAACACCGGGCCGTCGTTGCCGATGCCGAGCGGTTCGCGCTCGAGATCGATGTCCATGCGACCCGCAAGCGCATACGCAACAACCAGCGGCGGTGACGCCAGGTAGTTGAAGCGCGTGAGAGGATTGATGCGACCCTCGAAGTTGCGGTTGCCCGACAGCACGCTCGCAACAACCAGCTTGTGTTCTTCAATCGCGTTGGCAACGGCGTCGGGCAGCGGGCCCGAGTTTCCGATGCACGTGGTGCAGCCATAGCCCACGATCTGGAAGCCGAGTGCATTCAGGTCTTCCTGCAGCCCCGCCTTGTCCAGGTAGTCCTTCACAACGCGCGATCCCGGCGCCAGCGAAGTCTTTACCCACGGACGTGACTGAAGTCCCTTCTGGCGTGCCTTTCGAGCCAGCAGACCCGCGGCGAGCATTACACTCGGATTGGAAGTGTTGGTGCAGCTCGTTATGGCCGCGATCACAACCGACCCATGGCGCAGCTCGAACGTCTCGCCGTCCATGGTGACAGGAACCGGTGTCCCAACCAGGTCGTCCAGGGTTTCCGGAAGGACCGCCGTTGAAAGCTCGGCACCCGTTGATACGTCGGGAACGAGACCGCCCGAATTCGAGCCGGAAAGCAGCGCGGAACGGTCGAGTACTTCGCGCAGCGACTCCTTGAACATCGTGCTCGACGCACGCAGCGGTACACGATCCTGCGGACGGCGCGGGCCCGCCAGACTCGGCTCCACGGTGTCCAGGTCCAGCTCGATGGTGTCGGTGAAGTGCGGGTCAGGCGTGTCGTCGGTACGGAAGAGCCCCTGGGCCTTCGTATACGCTTCAACGAGCGCCACATGTTCCTCCCCGCGACCCGTGAGGCGGAGGTAGTTCAGCGTCTCCGCATCCACGGGGAAGAAGCCCATGGTTGCGCCGTACTCCGGCGACATGTTCGCGATGGTCGCGCGGTCTGCGAGGGACAGGTTGCTGAGTCCCGGTCCGTAGTACTCGACGAACTTGCCGACCACCTTCTTCTTGCGAAGCATCTCGGTAACCGTGAGCACCAGGTCGGTGGCGGTAGTACCGGGGCGCAGCTTTCCGTGCAGGCGGAAGCCCACGACTTCAGGCACGAGCATCGAAAGAGGCTGGCCGAGCATCGCAGCCTCTGCCTCGATTCCACCAACACCCCAGCCGAAAACGCCGAGCCCGTTGATCATGGTGGTGTGCGAGTCGGTACCCACGAGTGAATCGGGGTAGGCCACCGTTTCGCCACTCTGGTCGGCTGTGAAAACAACGCGACCCAGATACTCCAGGTTTACCTGGTGGCAGATACCTGTGCCCGGCGGAACTGCACGGAAGTTGTCGAAAGCGTTCTGCCCCCAGCGAAGAAAGGCGTAGCGTTCCTCGTTGCGCTCGAACTCCATTTCCACGTTGATCAGGTAGGCGGCTTCGGAGCCGTACTCATCAACCTGAACGGAGTGGTCAATAACGAGGTCTGCCGGCTGGAGCGGATTGATCTTTCGCGGATCGCCTCCAAGCCGGGCAAGTGCGTCGCGCATCGCGGCCAGGTCAACGACTGCGGGCACGCCGGTGAAGTCCTGCAGGAGCACGCGCGCGGTTCGGAACGCAATCTCCTTCTGCGCGGGATTCCGGATGTCCCAGCGCGCGAGAGTCTCGATGTCTTCGCGCTTGACGAAGGCATCGTCCTCGTTTCGGAGCAGGTTCTCGAGCAGTATGCGGAGGCTGAAGGGAAGCGTGTCCAGCGTTTGGCCGGGAAGGCTCCTGAGCGCGTCGAGCCTGTAGTACGCGACCTTCCGGCCGCCGACGTCCAGGGTGTCGCGGCTGCCGAAGGAGTTTGGATTGGTCATGGATGCTCTCTGGCGGGCGCGCATTCAGTGCGCGCGAGTTGGTCGCTGAGCCGCTGCACGCGCGTATCGGCCACGGTGATTGATTGCACCGGGTAAGCGCTACGATCGGCGCGCAGGCTGCATTCAATCTATCACCTCGCGCCGGTGTGCGGATCGAAGTCTGACTTGTGTCGAACTCGTGTGAAGCCGGTAATCCAGATCTAACCAGTCGGGTTTAACGCACCAAAGCCAGCAACGACCTCAGCCTTGGCCTCACCGCTCGCCGCCTCTCGTTGCGCGCGGCCTCACGCGCGGACGTTCCACTCGCACTTCGTCGTCCGCATCTTCCTCCCGCGTAATGTCGAGCGTGTCGTCCGCCTCGACGGCCTTCTGCTGCTTCGCTGCTTTCCGACGCCGAAGGCGCCGCGGCACCTTCGCGCGGGCCGGAGAATCGGCATGCTGTGCCTCGGACTCAGACTGCAGAACGGGTTCATCCGACTCTGCATGAATGGCATTCGTCGGGCACTGCCTCACGAAGTCCCCGTCGGCCGGCGACCAGAGCACATCCCGCTTACGCGGATAGGCGATCCGGTCTTCGCCAAGTGCCATGGTGTCCGGCGCAAGAACGGCGCACAGTCCGCAGCCGATGCATGCCTCACGATCCACGCTGAGCTGCACTTCACGTCGCGGAAATATCCCTTGCTCGGCCTCCATGCACTCGCCAAGGTGGTCCAGTGCTTCGAGCATGGCGCGGTAGCCCGATTCTATCAGCTCCTCGGCATGGCCGAACGCGAACCACGGAATGTGCGACACGCGCGGCCTCACGAGGAGCATTGGCGGCGTACCCCACGTCTCCAGCGGATGAAGCTGAAGATGACGCATCATGATGCTTGCGGAACGCATGAAGATGGACGCGAACCCTGACGTTGACACATCGGCTGCGTGCGCCAGGTCACTGTTGCCCACGTCCATGGCAATCAGTACGTCTGCACCGTAGGCGGCGGCAGCTCGTACCGGCATGTTGTCCATCGTTCCACCGTCTACACAGGTGCGTTCCCCCACGTTGCCTGGCGGGAAGAAGCCGGGCAGTGCGCAGGACGCATAGACCGCCTCACGCGCAGATACGTCGGCGAGCCCCGGAAGGCCCCACACAACCTGCGTTCCGCGCTCCACGTCCACCGTGTTCACCAGCACCGGCAGCGAGAGCTCCGCGAGTGTCACGTCCGAACAGGTGTCCTCCACCAGGTCGAGCAACGGTCCGTCCAGATAGATGGATGGAGACCGCATGCGCTCGAATGCCATGCCGAAGTGGTTGATGCGGAACAGGTCGCGACGCCTGAGCGCAACTGCCTTTCCAGCCATCACGCTCGACGGCATGCCCGATCCCACGGCTGCGGCGATCAGCGATCCGATGCTGCTGCCCGCAATCAGCTGAGGAACCACGTTGCGCTCCTCCAGGGCGCGCAGCGCACCGATATGGGCAAAGCCCTTGAGTCCGCCGCCGCCGAGTACGAGGCCGACCCTGCGGGACGCGAGTATGTCTCCCGGCATCGTCAGGCAGGTGTGCGACAGACAAGTGCATAAGCTTGCGCGGGGCGGCCTGATTCCGGCCGCCCCGCGCAAGATTCACCAGCAGTAACGCAATTCACGGACTGCCGTCGCTCACTGCAGGTACATATACAACCCGTACAGGCCGACGATCGCACCACCCAGTGCCACGGCCGTTCCTGCATCATCTCCGATCAGCAGGCCGGCGAGGAACGCCGCGCCACCAACCAGCATGAGCGTCGTGCCGCGACGGTCACGCGACTGCATCATGGCTGCCGCATCAGCGCTGCTTGTGGCCTGCAGGTCTGCACGAGCAGCAATGCTGGCGCCTGACATAACGGGGCCGGCAACGGCTGCCTCAACCGCAACATCCACCCCACGTTCGGTGGAAGTGACGTCCATGGACTGTGCGGCCACTGGTGCATCGTTCGGAACCGCCGGAGCCGCAATTTCCTGGGCTCCTGCACTACTGCCCGCCACCGTAAGCGCGAGTGCCACGGCGGTGAGGTGAACACGAAGTCGAGCGAGCATGCGAGTCTCCTGCGTGAACGGTTAGAGCGCCCAATGCGCCCTCGATGGTCAACTGCACCTGCCCTGAACCGGCCCTCTGGTCGCACGGGCTGAGTGCGGCCATTGAAAGAAGCGGGCCAAACTGGAAGTTACCTGGTCCGGCCGGCCTGTACTCCTCCTCGTCCGTTCCGGCTGTACAGGATACCTTACCTCCGGGAACCGACCCCGCAAGTCGTGGCAAGAGACAGATCCAACCGCCAACCGTCCAATGCCAGCAAACAAGCAGCACGCGCCAGCCCCCAGCCTCCGCACCGGCCACCGGTCGCCCATCAGGGCAGCCATTGCCCTTACGGCAGTTGCCCTGTTGCAGGCCGCCTGCGCCCAGCGGTCGCCTGCCGCCGCAGCCACTGCCGCCGAGCCCGCAGCCTCACGGGCAGCCGCACAGGCAACCACGCCCGAACCGCGCCCGATCACTGAAGCCGAGATAGACGGCTACCTCAGGTTCCTGTCGTCCGATCTGCTCGAAGGACGCGGCCCATCCGGGCGCGGTGGCAAGCTTACGGTTGCGTACCTCGAAAGCCAGATGCGTGCGTTCGGACTCGAGCCGGCCGGCGAGAATGGTGGCTATACGCAGAGCGTGCCGATCGACGCGGTAACCGCTGACGCATCCAAAATTCGCGTAGCGGCCAGCGGCCGTGCCACCGACTCTCTCACCTCGCCGGACGAGGTTGTGGTATGGGCCGGGTCTGCGGTTGAGCAATCCGCGGCGCGAGGCGAACTCGTATTCGTCGGCTACGGCGTTACGGCACCCGAACAGCGCTGGGATGATTTCAAGAACGTGGACGTACGCGGCAAGGTGCTGCTGGTTCTCGTGAACGATCCGCCCGCGACGTCCGCCGAGCCGGAGCTGTTCGGCGGCAATGCAATGACCTACTACGGTCGCTGGACCTACAAGTTCGAGGAGGCCGAGCGGCGCGGCGCAGCAGGAATGCTCATCGTGCACACCACGGAGCAGGCCGGCTATCCATGGCACACGGTGGTTGGATCCTGGGCAAAGGAGCAGCTGATGCTCCCGCGCAAGCAGAGCGCACCCGCGCCACTCGGAGTGCGCGGCTGGATTGCGGCACGACCGGCCGCGTCCCTGCTTCGGCAGGCGGGGCTGGACCTTCCGGCAATGATCCGGGATGCCGCCTCACGTGATTTCCGCCCGGTTGCAACAGGCATCGAGATCGATATGGCCTTCCCCAACACGGTGCGCAGGGTGGAGTCGGAAAACGTGGTTGCGGCAGTACCCGGATCAGACCCTGTGCTCCGCGACGAGTACGTGATACTCACGTCGCACTGGGATCACCTGGGCATCGGGCCGGCAGTGAACGGCGACAGCATTTACAACGGTGCGTCGGACAACGCGTCAGGCGTGTCGGACCTGCTCGCAATTGCGCGCGTGCTGGCTACGGGGCCCGCGCCCAGGCGATCGCTGCTCTTCACTTTCGTGACAGCGGAGGAAAGCGGCCTTCTGGGCTCGGCGTGGTTCGCGGAGAACCCAACCGTTCCCCTCGACAAGATCGCCGCAAACGTAAATGTGGACGGTGGCAACCTGATCGGCCCCACGACTGACATGGTGGCAATAGGAGAGGGGAAGAGTTCCATGGGTCCTCTCTTTTCCCGGTATGTGAGCACACTCGGCCTGACGGTTTCACCCGAGGAGCGCCCGGAGGCGGGGATTTTCTACAGGTCGGATCACTTCTCGTTCGCAAAGGCCGGCGTGCCGGCGCTGTTCCTTGGCGCCGGGCTCAAGGTGCGCGACCGGCCGGAGGGCTGGGGCCAGCAGCAGTCCGATGAGTTCACGGCGAACCGGTATCACCAGCCCGGCGATGAATACCGGCCGGACTTCGACCTCCGGGGTGCGGTGCAGCTGTCCAACGTTGTGCTTGGCTTTGTGCGGATAGTGGCAGACGCGCCCATGGTTCCCACGTGGAATGCTGATGCGGAGTTCCAGAGGGCATCCCCCGTACAGCCGTGACTACCGTGCGGAGTGCGGCGCCTGACGAGCTCCTGGAGCTTCGCGGCGAGTTCCCGATTCTGGAGCGCAGCACGTACCTGGTGTCCAACTCGCTCGGTGCAATGCCGCGTGCCACCGCAGCGCGAATGGCGGAATACGCCGATACCTGGAACGAGCTCGGGGTTCGTGCCTGGGCAAGTGAATGGTGGGACCTGCCCATTCGTGTTGGGAATGAGGTGGCACCGCTGTTCGGTGCGCGCGACGGCGAGGTTGCAATGGTGCCTAACGTATCCACCGCACAGGCTGCGGTGGTGTCTGCCGTGAAGTTCGAGGCGCCGAGGAACGTGCTCGTAACCACTGAGCTGGACTTTCCGTCGGTGCGCTACGTGTACGAGCGCCTCGCGACTCGTTTCGGTGCGCGACTCGTGGTGGTTCCCAGCGATGACGGCATCACCGTTGACCAGGGGCGACTGCTCGAGGCAATCGATGAGCATACGGCGCTGGTGGCCGTGTCTCACGTGCTTTTCAAGTCGGCGTTCGTGATGGACGCGGCATCAATCTGTAAACGCGCCAGGGAGGTGGGGGCCCTGGTGTCCCTGGATGCGTACCATTCCGTTGGCGTGCTTCCTGTGGACGTGCACGAACTC